>JACQGX010000251.1 GCA_016199265.1 Chloroflexota bacterium
CCACGCGCGAAAAAGGCGAAATTGCCAAACAAACTCCCCTTCCCAGATGGGACCGCCGTCAAAGACACCCCAAAATGACGCACGTACCGCCGCATTGAGCCACCGAATCTGCCCGCTTGTGGACGTTCGTGGACGAGGCCCGGGTGCGGACGGGGGGGCGCCCACCACCCCCGCCGCCGAGCGGGCCCGGCGGCCGGCCGTCACCGTCGACGAGGCCACCGGCAATCCGGCAGTCGGGGGTCAGTACGCTGCCCTTGGCGCACGCGGCGCTCCTACTGCGTTCGGCACACCTGTCACCGGTCTCGCCGACGTCACGGTTAACCTCAGTCTGCCGGTCATAAACCCAGCCCCCGCAGCCGGATCGCGTCTTCGCCTGGCTCCATGCGATCTACGAGCGTGGCGCCTTCCTCGGCTACATCCGGCCGGCCGCGCGCTTCGATCCGCCCACCGGCAGCCTGAGAGTCCGGCTCTCGCTCGCCGAGCTGCTCGCGTCGCCGGAGGGCACGCTCTTCCTCACGGTCGTCCTCCGGCCGGCGTGGGTCGCCAACTTCGATCCGGACATCCACATCTACTCCGGCCCCACGCGCGACGCCTTCGACTACGGCGTCGCCGCGCCCCAGTTCACCACCTTCACCGTCGTCGCGCCCCAGGTCGCCGGCCGCCTTTACGTCTTCAACCCCCACACCCAGATCTACGGCTGGATTGACGTCACCGGCGTCGGCCCGGCCGGTCCACCTGCCGGCAGTTGAAAGCAGCTCCCGCCGGCTACGTATCTTCGCTCGCCCCGAGCGCATCCGCCTGTTGCCCGATAAGCCTGCTGCACGAGAGCCGGGTACGAAAATACGCACCAATATACGCCCTTTCCCGGATTGTCTGTTGTCTTGCGTCGGAGTAGGCTGGAGTCGCCACTCCCACGCAAGCTGCCCAGAGAAAGGGGGCGGTTCGGAGCGTTCACGGGTGAGCGTGAGAGCATTGTCCTGCCAGCGCATCGCACGCCCGGAGGACACGGCGATTGACTGTCGAGACCGAAGCCGGATTCCCCGGCGAAGTGTAATGGGTAGTAAAGATTGGAGTGAAACTCATGCGACGTGTAGTAACTGCCATGCTGTCGGCAATGGCCGTGCTCAGCATCACGGCCTCGCTCGCCCTCGGGGCCAGCGTCCACTTGAAAGGGGGCAAGAATGCCAAGCCCGCATACACTGACAATGGCCTGACGCTCACCGCAGCCGCCGCGCTTTCCGGGCTCGGGCTCGAGAACACGCGGATCACCATCCTGGCCACCGCCAATCCGACCGGCAACTGTACCAACCCGGGCGGGGAAAGCAAGGTCCCGGGCCAGAACCCTGCCCCCGTTGATGTGGCGGGCAGCCAGGATTTCACGCCTGACCAGATCAAGAACGGCAATCTCGCGTTCACCGTCACGACGGCGCCCCCGACGTCGCCGATCCCCGGTGCGCCGGACTGCCCGAACACGAGCTGGACCGAGAGCATCACCGATATGGCGTTCACCACCGCCACGCTCAAGGTACAGCAGCCGATCCCGGCCAACAACGCGGACGGGACACCCAACCTCACCGCCAACGTCATCCTCACCGTGCCGTGCACCCTGAGCCCGGCCACGTCGAATGGCGGTGTCCCCTCAGCCAACGTGACGTGCAGCTAACTTCCGGTCCGCCGGTCGTGCTCGACACACCCGCCGGCAATCGAGAGAACGAGAGGGGCCGGGTATCTGCCGGCCCCTCTCGTTCTGCGCTCCATCTTCGTGGGGCGCACGCAGCAGTTCCAGACACCGCACAGCCATGGCCGTCGTCCCCCTCTCCGTGTCGGAGAGGGGCAGGGGGTGAAGTCTGCCACGCCGGCCGGCTCACCGCAAGTGGACGACGCCCTCTTTGTAGGAGCCGGGGTCGCCTGCGAGGGGCCCCGGCTCCCAGCCGGCAATCAGGCCCGACCTCACCTGCGCCGGGGTTACGCCGGGGTTGGCCGCCTTGTAGAGGGCGGCGGCCCCGGCCACGTGCGGCGCCGCCATGCTCGTGCCGCTGATCGTGTTGTAGCCGCCGGCCTTCCACGTCGACAGGATGCACACTCCGGGCGCGGCAATGTCTACGGCCGCGCCGAAGTTCGAGAAGTTGGCGAACGTATCGTCCACGTCGTTTCGGCAGGTAGCCTTCGCGCCACCGCCCGGCAGCCCGTTAAAGTCGGCTAGCGCCGACACGGTGATCACCTCCTCGTAGGCGGCTGGGATCTGTCCCCCGGCATCCCAGAAGTCATTTCCGGCCGCCACGACGTACGTCACTCCTGCCTTTACCGACTTGCAGATCGCCAGGTGCAGCGCATCGCTGTTGCCGTTGGTGCAGTCGGCCTTCGAAGGCGTGGCGCTCCCGTACCCTCCCAGGCTCAGGTTGGCCACCTTGATCGTACCGGCGTTCGCCGTCACCCAATCGATGCCACAGATCACCTGCGCCCAGGTGCCGGCTCCGGTGGCGTCCATCACCTTCACCGCGTACAGCGTCACTTCCGGCGCCACGCCGACCACGCCGATGGTGTTGTCGCGCGCGCCGATCGTGCCGGCCACGTGGCTCCCGTGGCCGTGGTCGTCACTCGCATTGGCCGTGCCGGTGACGCAGGTGGTCCCGCCGGCCACCGGCGACAGGTCGGGGTGGGTCAGGTCGATCCCTGTGTCGATCACAGCGATGCCCACGCCCGCGCCCTTGTTGCCCAGCGTCTGGTGGACGCCGTCGGTCGAGCCCCCGATCCGGCGCAGCCCCGTCGGCGCCTGCTGCGCCGGCGATGATCCTCCCTGTCCAGACTTCGCCGCTCCAGCGCCGCCCTTCCCAGTCGTCCCCGGCCGGCCGGGCACGACATCAAGCGCCCATACCGGGCGGTCCACTGACACGAACGCCACGCGCGGATCGGCCTGAATCTGCGCCAGCCGCGCGGCCGGGATGCGCGCCGCGTACCCTTTGAGCGCGTGCTGATAAACAAAGGCCACGCCGAGCGCGTGCGCGCTGGCGTGCTCCTGCGCCACCGCCCGCGGATCAGCTTCGTCGCGGAGAACGACGACGTAGCGCTCCGGCACCGCCGGAGCAGCGGCTGCGGCCGGCGTTACGCCAGGCATATGGCTCGAAAGAGGGCCCCAAAGGCTTAGGGTGAGTACCCCGAGCAGCGTAGCCAGGCCGCCAAGGTGGCAAACGCTTCGTAACTCCATGGTTTCTCCTTGTCCGTACCCCGACGTGCTAGCCCGTACCACCCACGCCGTGGGGATTTCCCTCACCCGGAAGCCCGTCTACGGGCCACGGAGAGAGACTGAGGGTGAGGGCCTCTTGCACGTCCGGCGGCGAACGCGGAGCTGGGGCCAGGCGGCCACGACGACGCGGCCGCAGGGATGCGCAACACCACTTCGGTAGCCCGGCCGTCGTGCCCTCGCGGGCGTAGACCCTCGGCTTTGCGTCCCCGCCTTTCGGCGGGTCTGCCTTTTCGGTTGGCGAAGCAAGAGCAGCCTTCTGGTGGCTGGCTTCTGCTTCGAGTCGGAAAACGCCCTGAACCCGCCTGGACGTGATGCGAGGGGGCCAAAAGTACTGCGATGGGAGCCATCGGGCTGCGATCGACCACGGCGGACCGTCGTCGCTGCATGGTTGCCCGGCTGCCGGTCGCCAGCTTCGTGCAGATGCCGCGCTGTTCAACAGTGCAGATGCAACTGGGTCTGAACCCTCAAACAGCGCAGCGTAGAGTTGAGCAGGCCAACGGCTGCGGGCCAGTTACTCCAGCTTGAGGGCCTCTTGCCCAGCCGGCGGCTGACCCGCAGATGGGCCCCGAGCGGCGGTTTGCCTTTTCGGTTGGCGAGGAGCGGTGGCAGCGCTACGGCCACCTCACTCCGTGCGATGTAGACGACGCATCACGACGGACGTGCCGTCGCCTGCCACAACGGGCTATTCCTCTCGCAAGTGACAACGCTGAGTGGCGACATGTCGCCGCTTGGCATCGCCATTTCTTTCGATTGTGTTTCTAAACTTCGCTCTATATCTTATTGTCTTTGATGCTGTGTTCTCACGAAATTGCCCACTTGAGGTAGCGAATGGGAAATGGAGGACACACCACAATGACTAGCGATATCGAAAACGCATTCACCGGCGAAGTGAGCGAAGCCTCACCCAGCGTGCCAGAGGACGCGATCGCCGCGAGTGCCGAAGTTGCCAGTGAGCCGGTGCCCAGATCCAGTTTCCGCCGGCGGACGTACCTCGCCGCCGCCGCACTCGGCTCGGCCGCCTTCAATATGTTCGGCGGCTCCCCCCTCACCGTCCTGGCGCACACGGACGACAAGTCCGCCTGTACCGCAGGCGACATCGAGGTCACAGGCGGCGACATCATCAACGAGCCGTGTGTAGAGGGGGTGGCCTACACCCCGATCGCGAAGTTCCAGGTTACCAACCAGAACAACGCCAGCCGTAACTGCGTCACGCTCCACCTGGGTAACGGCCCGGCGCCATTTGCCGGGAAAGACTTTCTGCTCACGACGAACGCGAGCGGAGTCCCCTCCGCAGGCACCAGCAATATCGCGGGGCTGGAAACAACCCAGACGATGTATGCCAAGCTGGATGGCACGCTCACGTCCGGGAGTTTCCATACCAAGCTCTGCTACCCCGGTTCGGTTGTCGCCTTTAGGACGGCAGGGAACCAGAACGACGCGACCTGCGACGGACCCCTTACGAAGTATCCGGGCGGTCAGTGCCGGCGCCAGGAAATCTGCATCGTCCCGTTTGCCGCCGACCTAACGTGCGTCGGTGACTGCGCCGGCAAGACCCCAAAGACCGTTTGCGATATCAAGTGCGGCGAGAGCCTCTACCTTTTGGCTGAGGCGGTTGGTCACTCGGAGAACTCCACGTCGAACGGCACGTACACCTTTGAGCTCTACGGGCCAGACGGCCAGCTGATCGAGTCGAAGACGGGTACGTCACCTCAGTGCTTCACCGTGGCGAACCCGGCCGCGGGCAACAATCAGACGTACACGATCAAGGCAAAGGACCAGGCGGGCTGCATCCGTTCGGATTCGGTGACGCTCAACGTCCAAAACATCGACACGCCAATCCTGGCCCTTTCGTCGCCGCCGGATTGCGACGGAAACGCAACCATAAGCGTGACCAACTGCGACTCGTCGCTGACCTACGAGTGGAAAGACGGCGGCACCTTGATCGCAGGGGCAAGCGGCTGCACATTGTCCCAGAAGTTCGCCACCGGAACCCACAGCATCACCGTCACCGCGAAGACCGCCGATGGGAGCTGCACTGCCACGTCGGCGCCAGTGCTGTTCACCGTAAACCCGCCGGTCGTGACCAGTGTTGCGGTCAGCGGCGACGAGGCCTGCAACGCCGGTGTGGTGACGTTTAAGGCCTCCGCGACGGGTGGCAACGGCAGCTATACGTTCGAGTGGAAGGTGAACGGCAGCACAACGCTCCCCAGCAACGTGAGCGCCAGCGGCGACACGCTCACCTTCAGACCTCAGGTGGGGGCTGGTGGCCTCGACACGAGCTGCTACGCCATCTCGGTCCAGGCGTTCGACACGAGCAGCCTGAAGTGCGCCGGCAATATCGTGACCAAGAAGATCAGTCAGTGCGTCGCCTCCACCGTCGGCGACGGCACGTGCTCGTAACGCACGTATCTACCGCGGCTGGTGAGGGCCGCTGATCAGCGGCCCTCACCAGATCGGGAGGGCGATGACATCGCCCTCCCGATCACGCGGCTAGCAGACGAGAGAGCACATGAAAGCGCAGAAAGGAGACCGCAGTGGCCGAGAGCGTCCAGCTCAACGGTCACGTTCCCAAGCATCGCTGAGGGGAGCCTGCCGTGGCCGGTCCGGCCACTCCCCAACAGAATCAGGCAGTACCGACGGCGTCGGACGGCAGCCTCTCGGTAGGCGACTTACGCCAAGCGAGCTACCTCGTTACCGTCGTGGCGCAGGGATACCAGTCTATCGGCCGGGAAGTCGTGATCGAGAGCGGCGGCGTCGTGGCCCTTGAGATCAAGCTGGAACCCTTGCGCGCGAGCCTCAGCGGGAAGGTCACCCACGCCTTGTCCAGCGCACCGATAGCAGGCACGCGGGTAACCGTGGCCGAGCGGAGCGCGGATACCTCAGGCCGGCCAGTTGGTACTGGCCGGCCTGACTCCGGGCACACAGGCCGTGCGTGTCGAGCTGGAGGGCTACCAAGTACACGAGGCAACGGTGACACTTGGTCCCGGCGCGGAGCAGACGCTCGACGTTACGCTGGCGCCGCTGCTCGCCAAGCTGCAGGTACGAGTCGCCGACGCCACAACCGGCCGACCGATCCAAGGTGCTCTGGTCACCTGTGCCGCCGGCGACCAGTTGCCGTGCGCCGACTACGAGCTGCTCGTCCCGCTGAAGCGCTCACGCGAGTACGGCGCGATCCGTAAGCGCGTGGAGGATTTGAAGCCGGCCGACGCCTGGCGGCACGGCGGGCTGCATTTCTTCAGCTTTGCACTCAAGGCGGTCGACGGGATCGATGGGACCAGCGGCCACGCAGCCAACGGGGTCCCCAATCCGCTTGAGTTGTCCGCTTCGGCGTCTGAGCCGCCGGTAGCGGTCTTCGCCATGTATCCCGGATCGAAGCAGCCGATCTCAGCCGTGGTTGTTAGCCCGACATCCGATGGTAAGGAACCGCGTATCGAGGACCTGCGCCAACCGGAAGACACCGAAATTCGTGAAGAATCAGATTCCTCTAGTTTTCGCTAATTCAGGCGGCTTTGGCCGCAGTTTGCGGTAGCGGGCGGTGCCGTTGGCCGAAGAAGCCGGTCTGGAAGTGGCGCGTAGTGGCGGCTCGTGTGCGTAGTCTCTCTGGCAGCACGAAGGTACTTGGCCAAAAAGCGTGGGCGAGCACCCGACGGAGCCGGCCGGGGGTGCGCTGCGGGGAGCGGTCCCAAGAGCCGGTCGACACGGCGGGTTGGGTGGCAGCGGCGTAGGTGAGCACGGCACCGGCCACCAAGGTGAGCTCGGGCAGGCGCTGCACGGTTTCGGAGGCATGGACGAACTGGCGCGCCGCGCCGAGCAGTTGCTTGGCCGCCAGGGGGAGTTGTTCGACCGGCCAGCGGTCGCGGTAGAGGTCGCGCAGCGCGCGTGGCGTCAGTGCTAAGG
>JACQGX010000245.1 GCA_016199265.1 Chloroflexota bacterium
GAACACCCGTGGGTGCCGCCGCAGATGGATAGAGCGCGCGATCATCGGTCCTTCGTCGCCTCCCTGATGCCTCGATGGCCCGAAGGATACCCCACCTGAACGCAATTACGAAAGATCTCTAGTAGATAAATGCGGCTGACGCCAAGCGCGGCCAGGGTGCGCTCCAGATGCGCTGCGGCAAAGGGCACGATCTCGGATAGCGTGGCAGGTCGAGCGCGCGGCTGAGAATGGCCGCCGACTGCAGTGCCCGAGTCATGGGTGACGTGAGGATGAGTTGCGGCGCCGACTGCCGGAGCGTCACGGCCGCCGATTCGATCTGCTCGATGCCGCGGTGCGTCAGTGGCACGAGGTCATTCGCGGCGCCGATAAGCCGCCGTTCGCCGGCCAGTTGCCAGTCGGTTTCTCCATGCCGCAAGAGCCAGAACGACGTCACCAGAGTCGGTGTTCCAGTCCAGGACGAGGTACTCTAGTGTACAAGTGGCGCCATCTTCCCGGTTCGAGCTGGTGACCTCCGTCCCTGGGCCAACCACCTCCGCGTGCACCGGGCTGACTAGCGTTAACCGCTGGCCGGGCAACGGCGCGAGCCACGGGCACGAGCTGGCTACGACGTGGCATCATGCCCGCGTGTCTCGTTCGTTTGGAGCGGCCGCCGAGGCAGTTGGCCGAAGCCGTGTGGCCGCCGTCATTGTCCGAGATAGCCGAGTCCTGATGGTGCGCGAGCGGGGCAAAGGGCCAACGGGGCGGCACGACGGGCTCGAGTACGGGCACCGCCAGGGCCAAGCATGGCCGAAACGCATGTGGAGGGTGACCACTGATGAGGGCGAGCGCGTCGACGCAGTCAACGCCAATCCAAGTGGGTCCAGTCCGGGGCACACTTGCGCAGCGCACGATACACTGCGTGACGACAATGGCGCGATCGGCGGCGATTATCCTCGAGGGCGGGCGTGTGGCGCTCATCGAACGGCACAACGATCGCGGCGTGTACTACGTGTTTCCCGGCGGACACATCGAAGCAGGCGAGGCGCCGGCAGTGGCGGCGGCGCGCGAAACATGCGAAGAGCTGGGGCTCGAGGTGGAGGTGGGGCGGCTCGTCGCCGAGGTCACTTTTAGGGGCAGCGTGCAGTACTACTTCCTGGCACGCGTCATCGGTGGTGCCTTCGGCACCGGGAGTGGGCCTGAAATGGTCGGCGATGTCCCGCCGGGGCGAGGGAGCTACACACCCGTCTGGCTCACGACCGCGGAATTGCTCACGAAGCCGGTGTTCCCGGCTCGTGTCGCCGCGCTCGTCGAGCAAGCGAGCACTGGAGACTGGCTACGGATGCCGCATCGCTACGTAGAGGCATAGCCGCGCCACCCGCCTGGCCGCGCACGTGCCCATCCGTATCGCCGGCGCCGCCGGGGCCGGCCAGTCCGCCAGCCGAGGGGACCTCCGGCTGCTTCAAGCTAGTGCTCTGCCGGCCGCCATGGCCGTGCTGGACGAGTTCCGCCGTGCCCACCGGTGTGCCGTCGGACCTCGCCAAGCGCATCCAGGTGGCCGTAGTGACTCCAACTGAGCCCAGGTGACGTAGACTGCCATGGAGAAGGCGAGCATGCGCGACACCCGCATCATTTTTGTCGAAGGGATCATGGGGTCTGGGAAGTCCACCACAGCCTCGTTTGTCACCGACCAGTTCCAGCGCAACGGCATCGCGGCCTGCTTCATATCCGAAGGCGGCCCGTTGCGGGTTGCTCTTGATCTGCTGCATCCTCTGGCGGTCTGGCGCGATGTGACGGTCGAGGACTACGTCGAGCGGAGCCTGCGCAAGTGGCACGCCTTCGCCCGCGAAGCAGCGCAATCCGCGACCGTTACCGTCTGTGATGGCTTGCTGTTCCACGGCAACGTGACGGACTTGTTGCTCATGGGCGCCAAGCCACCGATCTTGCGTCGGTACGTGGCGCGGGTGATCGAGTGCATTGACGACCTCCGTCCGGTGGTCATCTCCTTCCATCACGCCGACGTCGCCCAAGCGCTGCGCGCGGTGTGCGATGCCCGCGGGAGCATGTGGGAGGCGTATCAGGTGACCTGGAAGCTCTCGAGCCCGTACGCCGTACAGCGGTCGCTGCGCGGCTTCGACGGACTGGTCCAGCTCTACCGGGTCTATCGCACGATCTGCGACGACCTCTTCGCGCAGCTTGCCCTGCCCAAGCTCGCGATCCTCAACGAAGGCGACTGGGCGACCTACCGCACCGACATCCTCACGTTTCTCCAACTACCGCCCGCCCCACCGGAGGAGCGGGCCGGTCTGTGAGCTGCCTCTACAAGACGGTATCCAGGGTACTGACCGGCGCGAGCTGCGCTTGCGGCACGCGCCGCCGTTGTCCCGAATCTCGACCTCGGGGATGACCGGCCGCAGCGAACTGTGCTCGGTCGGGTCGCCGGCGCGTGTTGGGGAGTGGCCGGTGAGGCAGAGCACGTTGTGCCCGAGTTCCTGCGGCCCGGACCGCAGCGCGACGAGCGGCAGGCGATCAGCATCGCCGGCGAAGATGCGCATCGCCGTGAGGCGCCCAGCGCCGGCCCCGTTATGTTGCCTAGCCCTGACCGCCATATCGTGCCCGCACTGTGGTAAAATCAATCAGTCTCTAGCCGGGAGAGTTGGCCTAGGCGACTTCGCGAAATCCCCTCGCCCCACACGGGCGGGTTTCTCCTGGGAAGACGGCCCTCTAGCTCAATTGGCAGAGCAAGTGACTCTTAATCACTGGGTTCAGGGTTCGAGTCCCTGGGGGGTCACCACCCGTACCAGATAAGAGAGCCCCTTCCGAACCACTCGGAAGGGGCTTTTCGTGCGCCGTGTAGCAGCGCGTGTAGCAACCCGCGTTGTCGGGCCACTTACACTGCGTCTTGCGCGCCCGGAAAGAGGACGCTCAGTCGGGTTGCCGCCTCGCCGAGCACCGACGGCATGACGTGCGCGTAGGTGTTTATCGTCAGGCTGATCTGGCTGTGGCCGAGGATCTCCAACGGGACGCATTGGGAGACACCGGCGGCCAGCAGAAACGTCGCCGTCGTGTGGCGCAGATCGTGGAACCGCTGGTGCCCGATCGCGGCGGCGTCCAGCAACTCCTGAGAGTCCCGGAACACGTTCCGGCCATCCAGTGGCGTGCCGGTCGAGCTGGGCAAGACAAACCCGTGCTCTTGCCGGTGACTCCCGCCGAGCAGGCCTGGCCTTGACCCTCGACCGATGGTCAGGTGACATGCCGTATCACTCGTCTCCCGCGCCATCCGCCAGGTCGACTAGGACATCGCCGTGACATGGCTTGGGCTTACACCAGCAGGAAAGCGTTTTCCCGCGCAACTCTGGCAGGGCGGTGAGCAGGTCGGGACGGGAGAGACGGTACTGCCGATAGGGAAGAATCCGTGCTCCTCGGCTGGGGGCCAGATTCTTCGCTCCACGCAGAATGACTAAACCGAAGCCAAGGTGAAAGCCGCAGGCCGCCTCACTTTGCAC
>JACQGX010000246.1 GCA_016199265.1 Chloroflexota bacterium
AGCAGACGTCGACGAAGTCGGGACGTTCCCTGTCGAGCATGTCCCGGTAGTCGGCGTAACGGTGCTCTTCGAGCACGCCGAAGAAGTCGCCGAACTCGCGGCGCGCATCCGGATGGGTATCGGCAATCGCCGCGATCTCGGTTGGACGTCCCGGCACGTCCAACCAGCCGCGCGCATGAACACGCGCGATCGTGCCGCAGGCGATGATCGCCGTCTTGTATCTGGCCACGTCTCTCTCCTACTCCTGCTTGAGCGAATGGAGTCTACCGGCTCACTCCTGCGCCGCCGCGACGACCGATTCGAGTATCGTGCGCCAGATGACCTGCTTGTCGTCGGTCGTACGCTCTCGATCGCCGATGCGGGCGACGACGAGATCGAGCGAGGGCACGATGAGGATGTAGTTGTCGGCGAAACCGGCCGGGCCGTAGGCATCCGCGGGCGCGTTTGGGGCCGCTCCGCCGGCGTTGATGCGGACCTGCAGGCCGTAGTGCGGGTAGTGTGGGTTGTAGGGCGAGGCGCGGCGCATCGCTTCGACGTACCAGTGCGGCACAAGCTGCCTCCCCGCCCACGCGCCGCCGTGCAGGTGGAGGTATCCGAAGCGCACGGCGTCGCGGGGGCGCGGCGCGATGCCGCCTTGCGCCTTGGTGTGGCGCGTGCCATCGGGCTCGGGCGGGTTCGCCGCCCACCGCCAGTCCTCCCACCCGATGGGCTCGAACACCCGCTCGGCCAGGTAGTCCGCCACCTCCTTGCCGGTCAGGTGCCGGATCATTGCGCCGACGATCACCGGGCCGGCCGAGGCATACGAGTACCCGGCGCCGGGATCGCACCAAAGCATCGTCGTCGAGGTCTCTTCCCCTCTGTGAATCCACGGCGCATGGCCAAACGCCATGTGATCGGGAAAGCCGCCATCCGGGCCGGGTAGATCGAGCGTCACCGGCCCATTGCGATCGAACGTCGCGCCGTTGTTGCCGCGCAGTCCGGCCGTGTGCGAGAGCAGTTGCCCGAGTACGATGTCGCGCTTGCGGGCATCGTGCAGCGGCGCGTGCTCCGGCGGCAGGTAGCGGCCGCTGTAGACGCGCTGATCAAGCCGCTCCGGGAAAAGGTCCGGACGCTCGTCTACCAGTATGCCGGCGGCGGTGCTGGTGAACGCCTTGCCGCACGAGTGCAGGTCGCGGTTCGCCGTCGGGTAAACGAGCCCCTGGTAGCGCTCGAAGCAAAGCCAGCCGTGGCGCACAACCAGCAGGGAGGAATGCTCGCTCAGTCCGGAGACAAACCCCCAGGCGCGTTCGAGCGCCGCCAGGTCGACGCCGGCCAACTCGTGGGTCTCGCCGGCAGAAAGGGTCGTGCGCCAGCCACCCTGGCTTTCGGGCGGGGGGAAGTAGGCAGAATTGGTCATGGGCGTCGATGTCACACCGTACCATTTCCGTGGCGGTGATCGTGCGATGCTTTAGGATAGATGATGTCTGTGGGCGCGACGTGGGTTCGCTGGCTGCCGGTTGTCGCCTGGATGGGATTGATCACGTACTGGTCCGGGCAATCTACCCTGCCGATCGACCAGCCATGGCTCGCGCGGCTGTTGCGCGGCCAGCAGCACCCACTGGCGCACGCGGCTGCCTTCGCAATTCTCGCCGTCCTCGTTCGCTGGGCGGTCGATCGGACGCCGGGCGCAACGCTGTCGGCGTTCCTCTTTGCGTCGGCTTTCGGCGCAGTTGACGAGTGGCACCAGTCGTTTACGCCCCGCCGGCAGCCGGACATCAAGGACCTGTTCGTCGATGCGCTGGCGGCTGCCGTGGCGGTAATGATCGCCGATGCCTGCCTGCAGATCTGGCGCGCGTGGCGCGCCGGCCGCTGGAACCCGGCCTCAGTCATTGTTCCCACGCTCGCGCTGATGGTGACGGTCGTGATCGCCTTTTCTCTGCTGCCGGCGCGCATGCTCCCCTCGATAGAAACGGGCAGACGCGCGCTCTACGCCGTCGAGCGTGCTCTGCCGGAGCCCGCCGGCCCACAGGTCCGCCGCGCCGCCCGCGCCACGGCGCAGGTGGCGCGCATCGCCCGCGATGGCCTGCGTGACCTCGCCCGCTTGGCAGCGGACACCGCCGCCAGCGCGCAAAACTCTACGCGGGTGTAACCAGCTGGTCCAGATGGTTGGCCGCTCGCCCTGAGCCTGTCGAAGAGCCTGCCCTGAGTGCAGCCGAAGGGGCGCTCGTCCTGGCATCCGGAACTTCCGGTCGCACCCACTCTACGCCTCTGGGACCTTTGCCTGCACCCTGTTGGTCGCGAGAAGTGCATGCGTGGCACGTGGAACGGTAGCCTTTTGCCTGCTGAGTGAGGAGAAAACCGTGACGAGATTACCTTCGCTTGTGCCGAATACACCCGGCGCTACGTACCCATCGGCAGATACCCCGCCGCGACGCGACGCGCCATTTACGCTGCTCCGCGCTGCTCAAGTGATCGACGGCCGTGGTGGCGTGCCGATCCAGCAGGGCGCAGTGCTGCTTGAGGGGGTCCGCATCCACGCCGTTGGACCGCAATCGAACGTCGCCGCGCCCGCCGGCGCGGCCGTGGAGCTGCTGGACTATCCGGCAGGCACGATCCTACCCGGCCTCATCGACGCGCACACCCATCTCAACGGGTTCGGCGACGGACGGCGGGGCGACGACCTGGCGCAGTTGCCGGACGAGCTGCTGCTCCTGCAGGCTGCCCGCAACGCCCGGGCGCACCTCGAGAGCGGTGTGACGACGCTGCGCGACTGCGGCTCCAAGGGGCGCACCGCGTTCATGCTGCGCGAGGCCGTCCGCCAGGGCATTGCCACAGGGCCGCGGCTGATCCTGTCGGGTCGACCGGTGACGATCACCGGCGGGCACCTCTGGTATTTCGGCTCTGAAGCCGACGGCGTCGACGCGGTGCGCCGGATGGTACGGCAACTCGTCAAAGAGGGCGCCGATTTCATCAAGATCGTCGCCACCGGCGGCAGCACGCGTACGTCGTACCCATCCCGGCCATCCTACACCGTGGACGAGTTGCGTGCGATCGTCGACGAGGCGCACACCTTCGGCAAGCCCACCGCGGCGCACTGTGCGTCGATTCAGGGGACGATGAACGCGCTCGAGGCCGGCGTCGATACGATCGTCCACTGCATGTTCGTCGAGCCGGACGGCTCGGTGCAGTTTCGGCCGGAAGTCGCCGAGCGACTGGCCGAGCGTGGCGCGTGGGCCGACTGCACTGTCGCGCAAAGCTGGATGCGCATCCTCGCGCTGCGCGCGAAGGAAGCGCGCGGCGAGGCGCTGGCCGCCGCCGAGCAACGTGAGGTGGCCCAGCTCGAACGCGCGCGCGAAGTGCGCAAAGAGCACTTCCGCCGCCTCCTCGATGCGGGCGCGAAGATGGTCTCCGGCTCCGACTCGTCGTGGGCGTGGTACCCGATGGGCCGCTTCCAATACGAGATTATCGGCCACGCCGAGTGGGGCATGGGACCGATGGCGGCGATCCTCTCGGGAACACGCGACGCGGCGACCTGCCTGGGTGTCGACGACGAGACCGGCACCCTCGAAGCCGGCAAGGCCGCAGACGTCCTGGTGGTCGACGGCGACCCCTTACAGGACATCTGGTCATTGCTGCGCGTGCGGGATGTGTTCTTGGGCGGGCGGAGGGTAGCGAGAGCGGAGGCAGGTCCGCCTCTCCCTTTGGGAGAGGCCGCCCGTCAGGGCGGGTGAGGGCAGCGGCGCGCCGAGGACGAGCGGTGCCTTTCTGACTTGGCCGCGGCCGCCCTCACCCTAGCCCTCTCCCAAGGGGAGAGGGAACGACGGGGCGCGGCGGTACCGGTCTGCCTACTGCCTACTGCCCTCGCGCCCCTACTACCACGGCAACGGCACGTCGAACTCGGCCGCGACCTTCGAGAGCTCTTCGCGATGGCGGGTGCCGACGGGAACGCCCTCCTCGGCCCAGCGGCGCTCGCGTTCCCATTCGAGGCGGCCGGGCAGCGTCGCGCGCCCGCCGGTGTTCGGGAAGGGCTTGAGCGTGGCGACGACGCGGTGGTACTCGTCGATCTCACGTTTGAACGCTTCCGGCTCGATGAATTGCGCCGGGTCGATGAAGACGAAGAGCGCACCCTGGTTGGCGCCGGCGTACCGCTTGACCGCGCGCTCCTCTTGAAGCGGCACGCCGGCCAGGAAGCCGCCGAGACTTTGGCAGATCGTGCCCAGCCCAAAGCTCCGGAAGAGCGTGCTGGGCATGTTCGACATCATCCAGGCGAGCTTCTCGTCGTCGGCGCTGTACAGATCGTGGATCGCGCCGAAGTCGAGGACGAGCGGCGGTTCCTCGCCGGCCGGCACGGCGAAGCTCATCGGCGAGCCGCCGGCGGCTGCGAGCAGCGGCTTGCCGGCCTCGAGCTTGAGCTGGTGCCCCGACGTGTCGTACCCGATCAACCCGGCCGCCGCCGCCACGCGCGTATACAGCCCGGCGGCGCCAAAGTGCCCGTGGTGCCGCGTCACCGCGACGCCGACGCCGATCGTCTTCGCCTTCGTCACCAGCGCGTGCGCCGCCTGCCACGACGGGAAGTAGCCGAGCCCCGCATCGCCGTCGAGCAGCATGGTCGCCGCGCTCTCGCGCAACACCTTCACCTCCGGCCGTGGATTGAGCTTGCCGTCGCGCATGTCGCGCGCGTAGGTGGCGATCTGGCGCGAGCCGTGGCTGAACACGCCGCGCAGGTCGTTGAGCACGAGCAGCTCGGCCAGCAGCGCCGCTTTCTCGGCAGTCATGCCGGCCCGCTGCGCCAGCGCAGCGACCAGCTCGCGCAGCGCTTGAGACTGCACGGGGGTACCATCAGATGGGACTCGGTTCATGGTAGCTCCTTTGGGTCTACTCGGTACCTATGCAAGGCGCCGTACTGCTGTACCTGTGGTGTGGTAACCGCGCGATCGCCTGCAATCCTGCACCTCGCTGTGGCCGAATCGCGTCTTGTGGGAGAATGAGAACGGTAGACAACGAGGCGTATGGGAGAGGTGCAATGGCGACAGTCCAGAGTCTTGCCGAGCAGCGGGTATTGTTGCACAACGTCACCTGGGACACGTACGAGCAGTTGTTGGCTGCTCACGCCGATAGTAGCTCACCGCACTTCACCTACGACAGAGGGGAGCTCGAGGTGATGAGCCCACTGCCAGAACACGAGCGGCTTAACCGGGCCATCCAGCTCCTGGTGCCCCTGGTGGCAAACGAGATCGGCGTACGGGTCTACAGCCTGGGCTCGACGACGTTCAGGCGGGAGGAAATCCAGCGCGGCTTCGAACCCGATTCGTGCTTCTATGTCCAGAACGTGGAAAGGGTGCGTGGCAAGGACACCATTGACCTACGGGTCGATCCTCCACCGGATCTGGTGGTCGAGATTGACATCACCAGCCCCTCCATCCCCAAGCTCCCCATCTACGTCGAATTTGGCGTGCC
Organism: Chloroflexota bacterium; assembly: GCA_016199265.1. GTDB lineage: Bacteria > Chloroflexota > UBA11872 > UBA12225 > UBA12225 > JACQGX01. The sequence continues at coordinate 5,437 of JACQGX010000246.1, forward strand.
CGAAGTGTGGCGATACGACGCGAGGGAGCTGCAGATCCTGCTGCTGGAGGCCGGTGGATACGTCGAGGCAGAGGAGAGTCGGGCGCTGCCCGGAGTTGCTGCCGGAGCGCTCTCGACATTACTCCAGGACAACAGGCGACTGGACGATACCGAGTGGATGGAGAGAGTGCGCGTGTGGGGCCGCACTTTGGGGGGCAGGAGCACCGGATACAAAGGCGGCAAGCGCGTTGCGGCTGGATGATGAGTTCGTGGGCTGCGATACTCTGCTCATCGAAGGAGAGGAGGAGCGGAGCATGATCGAGGCGCCTGATCTTGGGAGCACGACCCTCAATTCTGCGGACGTTCGCGAATGGCTTGCCTACGTTCGGCCCAAGCCCGACGAGGTCAAGTGGCAGAGTATTCCGTGGCAGAGCGACCTCTGGGAGGCGCGCCGGCTCGCCATCCGGCAGGGGAAGCCGATCTTCCTCTGGGCGATGAATGGGCATCCCCTGGGATGCACCTGAAACAACGGCGTGGCCGGCCGTGCGCAGGCCTTCAGCGACCCGACCGTGATTGCGCTCGCCTCGGAGCGCTTTGTTCCCGTGGCCGAAAACTGCTCGCCGTTGCAGAGTCAGCGGGACGCCAAGGGCGAGTTCTTCCGGCTGGTGGCCGAGCAGGGCCATTACGCCGGTCACACCTACCCCACCGGCACCCGCCAGGGCTACTACACCTTCACCGCCGACGGCAAGGTGCTGGCTGCCATGAACTCGCGTGATCCGCAGCGGATGATCGATCTGATGCAGACGGCGCTGCGCCGCTGGCACACGCTGGTGGACTTGGCCGTCGCTACCAACGGCCACGCGGGGAACGGCGCGGCATCCCGGGCGGACGCTGTTCCGGATTATGTGCCGGCGCGGCCCAGCCTCTATCCCGAAGGCGGGTTCGTGCTGCAACTGGCCGCACGCGATCTACCGCGCGAGGTCGATACCCGCAAGGACGACTGGCGCAGGCACGCTTGGAACCTCGATTACGCCTGGTTCACCCGCGATGAGGCCCGCTCGCTCGTTCCCGAGATACTCACGCCCGGCAACCGGAAGCAGGCGCCGCGGGAGATCGTACGCCGGCTGGCCCGATTCCATCTGCGTGACTTCGTCCGCGGCGAGCCCTCGGTATGGCCCGAAGAGGCGATCCGCCACGGCGAGCTGATCGCCGAGATCGTCGAGGTCTCGGGCGACCGAGTCCGCCTGGCGCTGCGCGGTGCGATCCTCCTACAGCGGGAGGCGCATTGGGTGCGGCCCGAGGACGGTGAGGAACGCCGTTCCGATACCGGCTTCGACGCGACGCTCGTCGGCGCGGCCACGTGGGATGCGGCCCGCCGGGCGTTTACGTCGTTCGATCTGCTGGCCGCCGGCCCGCGCTGCGGCGCCAACCAGTACAACAACCGGTCCGACGATCTTGGCCCGGCGCCGATGGGGATCGCCTTCACACTTGCCGGCCATGAGCCGCGCGACCGCACGCCCCCGCACACCATCTACCACCGCGACTACTTCGTCGCGTAGAGACGTAAAGGAAACCGCCGATGAACGCCGATGAACGCCGATTGAGGAGCGTGGTGATCAGGTGGTAATCAGGTGGTGATCCAACTGCGTGCAACATGATCACGACTTGATCACGACTTGATCACCACCCGCTCGCTTGCTCGCTACGCCATGACTAACGCATCACGCATCCCGCAGACGCACCGGCTCATTCTTGTGCGGCACGCGCACTCGAGTGTTGACCCGGCGCGGCCGGCGCGTGAGTGGGGCTTGGCCGACGACGGTCGCGCCGCTGCCAGGCGGCTTGCCTCGCTGGCGGTGTTCGACCACGCCGCCGGCTTCTATGCCGGGCCGGAGCCGAAAATGCTGGCGACGCTGGCGCCGGTGGCGGCCGAGCATGGCCAGCAGGTGCAGCCCGAGCCGGGCTTCGCCGAGACGCATAGCGAGGGTTGGCTCGGCGGCGAACAGTTCCTTTCGACTGTCCACCGCTTTTTCGAGACGCCCGATCAGCCGCCGGCACCCGACTGGGAGACGGCCGCCGCGGCGGCAGCGCGCTTCGCCGCGGCCGTCGAGCGGCTGCGCGCTCGCCACGCACCGGTGGTACATCCCGGCCATGCGCTGCCCGCTACGTTCGCCATCGCCTCCGGCGGCCGGATGCTCACGGCCTATCTGTCGCACCTACTCGGCTACTCTGCGGAACGGGCGCTCGAAGCCTGGCACAGGCTCAAGATGCCCGATATCGCGGTTGTCGAGCTCGCCGCCACTGCGCCGCCGCGTGTCGTGATCCTCTTCGGGACGCTTGCCGTATAGGCGCGCTCGTGCGCGCCGCCCCCTGTTGCGCGTACAATACGCAGATTAGCAGATCGGCGTAATGGCGACCTGGCGCGGAGGGGTGCGGCTTCTCAGATGGACGACTTGACGGCGACGGCGGGCCATCCAGAGTTTGGCGACGAGCAGCGGCGGTTGGGCGTGACGCTGGAAGCAATCGGTCGGGCGGTCCATCGGCCGCTGAAGCGCAACACCGGCGCCGGAGACGAGACCGCCGTGCTGGCCATAGAGGCGCACCGTGCCTGGCGGCGCATGCAGCTCCGGGAGGCGCTCGACGCGCCGTACTTCGCGCGAATCGACTTCGTGCCCGAACGACCCGACCGGCCGTCGCGAGGTGGTGGAACGCGGCCGGTCGAAACGTACTACATCGGCAAGACGTACTTCGCCGGCGACGGCGTTACCGTCACCGGCTGGCAGGCGCCGGTCGCGTCGCTCTTCTATCTCGCCATGGCGGAGACGGCCGCGTACCTCGCGCCGCAGGGAGATATCCGCGGCGCGCTGCAGCTCAAGCGCCGCTTGGTGATCGACCACGGCACGCTGACCCACGTCACCGACGATCTCGACGCGCGCCCCGCGGACCGCCGGCCTCGCCTGCCAGACGAAATTCGCCTCGACAACCTGAGGGCAGGCTCCGGAACGAAGGACGAAAGGTCTGGTGTCCCAGAGCACCCTGTCTCCGTCGTTCGTCCTTCGTCGTTCGCCTCTCTCCGAGACGACCAGTTGCGCGCGACGCTCTCCGGACCCGCCTCGCCGTGGCTGCGCGACATCATCGCGACAATCCAGCCGGACCAGTACGCCCTGATCGCCGCGCCGGCCGACCAGATACTGGTCGTCCAGGGCGTCGCCGGCAGCGGCAAGACGTCGATTGCCCTGCACCGGCTCTCGTATCTGATCTACCCCGCGCTCCTGACCGGCAAGCTGCCGCCGCGCTGCATCGTCTTCGGCCCCAACCGGCTCTTTCTCAAGTACATTTCTGCCGTCCTACCCAGGCTGGGTCTGCACCGCGCCGTACAAACGACGGTGGCGGACTGGGCGCTGCGCCGCATGAGGCTCGAACGCACACGGCTAACCGACGATACGTTCGAGGCGCTGCTGTCGCCTAGGGTGCGCCCGGAGCAGAAAGACGTGCTCTACCGCCGCAGCCGGCTCAAGACGTCGCGCAGAATGGGCACGCTGCTCGAACGTTACGTCGACTCGCGGCGGGGCCAGGCCGAGATTCCTGACGAGGGCTGGATCGTGAAGCAAGTCGCCGGCATGCGCCGGCTCGAGTACCGGCTATCCGCCGAAGAGCTGCGCTGGGCGCACGTGCGCGACTCCGGCCGGCCGTTCGCCGTGCACCGCGCCGCGTTCGCCGAACGCCTGCTGGTGCTGCTCAGCGAACGTTACGAGATGGCCAGGCAAGCGCGAGCAGACGCGGAAGCACAGCTCACACTCGGCCGCAAGCGGCTCGATCAAGCCAAGCAACTGCGCACGGAAATCCGGCGCCTGCAAGCCCAACGCGAGTCCAAAGTAGTTCCACCCGGCGCCGCGCCGGTGTTCGGCGCTGCCCCCAGGTTTGGGGCATCCCCGCCGCCGCGAACTGGATTTCGGCCGGCGCCGGGGATGCGCACGTTCCGTGAAGGCGCGGGCACAGTGAGCAGCGCACCGGACGCGGCCCTCAAGCAGACAGTTCGGCAGTACGAGCTGCTCGCCGCGCGGCGGCAGCAAGAGGGGGAGGCGCTCATCCGAGAGGCCGAATCCGCGCTTGCGACCGCACTGTCTCCCGACGAGCAGGAGCAGGCGAGGCAAGGCGCGCGCTTGCACGTGCGGCGCCTGGTCGACGCGCACTGGCCGCCAATCGACCCCGTGCGTGACTACCACGCGCTCCTCGCCGACTCGGCGCTGCTCGCGCAACTGGCAGACGGACTGTTTGATCGGGACGAGATAGCGGTACTCGGCGGGGACGGCAAGCCGGCCAAGCGGACCACGACTATGGACCTTGCCGACCTCCCGGCGATTCACTACCTCTTTGTCCTCTCACAGGACCCGGAGGACGTGGGACGGGTGAGCCACGACTACGTCGTCATCGACGAGGCGCAGGACGTCTCCGAGCTCGACCTGCACTGTCTGCGAACGCTCGAGTTCCGGCAGCGCTTCACGTTGCTCGGCGACATGGCGCAGAGCATCTACAGCCACCGCGGACTGACTTCGTGGAATCAGGTGGAGGCGATCTTCGCCGGCGGGCATACGCCGGATCGGAGCGGCCGTATCGCCGGTAGGACTCCCGGCGCTGGTCCGGCGTATTGCTACGAAGAGTGCGTCGTCAGCTACCGGACGACGGCAGAGATCACCTTGCTGGCCAATCGCGTACGCCGGTCGATTGGTGCGTTGGCCCCCCTCACCCCCCGACCCCCTCTCCCACCAGGGGAGAGGGGGAGTGCCGCCTCCGTTCCCCTCTCCCCTGGTGGGAGAGGGGCTAGGGGCAATGCCGTTTAGATAACG
>JACQGX010000024.1 GCA_016199265.1 Chloroflexota bacterium
CTCGCCGGCACGGCGCAGGCGCCGAAGGATACGCGCGATTCGGCTTCCCAGGCGCTCGCCGCCGCCGCGAAGGCGGGCACGCTGCTCGCGCGCGACACCATCGGCAAGGAGCCGCTCACGGCGCAGATCGTCGGCGAGAACTGCACCGGTTGCTCCTTGTGCGCCATCCTCTGCCCGCTGAGCGCCATCGAGATGGTCGCGCCGGACGGCACCGTGCTGCCGCCGGGCACACCCCGCAAGGGCGCACCCAAGGGCCTGGCACGCGTCATCGCCGCGGCCTGCGAAGGGTGCGGCGTCTGCGCCGCCGCCTGCAACTTCGACGCCGTCGTCATGCCCTCGTTCACCGACGAGCAGATCCTGGCGCAGATCGACGCCGCGCTGGCCACCCAACCAGATGAGAAGGTCGTGGTGTTCGCCTGCAACTGGTGCTCGTACGCCGGTGCCGACCAGGCGGGGATCGAAAAGATCCAGTACCCGGCGTCCTCCCGGGTCATCCGCACCATGTGCTCCGGCCGGCTCGGCGAGCAGTTTGTCAGCCGCGCGTTCGACGATGGTGCGGGCGCGGTGCTGATCACCGGGTGCCGTATCGGCGACTGCCACTACCTGACGGCGAACCACCAGACGGCCAAGCGCTTCGAAGTATGGAAGCGCAAGCTCACCCGCCAGGGCCTCGCGCCGGAACGGTTCCAGCTCCAGTGGATCTCGGCCGCCGAGGGCAAAGAGTTCGCCGCCAAGATGTGGGAGATGGACCAGGTCGTGCGCGACTACGCCGCCGGTGCGCGGCAGAACGGCCACATGGCCCACGCCGCGGCGGGCAGAAGCGGCGTCGATCACGGACTGATGACACGGGCGTGACCAGCAGAACGCAACTCCAGCGCTGCACCGAGGAGGCGACGAATGGCTGCCGTTGAGGAAATCGCCGGGACGCTACAGGCACAAGAAGTCCAGCCGATCGTCCTGGATGACTCGCGTTGGGAGAAGGTGCTCGCCGCCACCGGCGGCTGGGCCGCAGCCTGCCTCCAATGCGGCCTCTGTTCCGGTGTCTGCCCGTGGGGGCGCGTGCGCTCGCCCGACGCGCCGCCCGTGAGCGTGCGCCACATGGTGCGCGCGGCGCAGCTCGGACTCGGCTTCGACGCCCTGCCCGCCGGCGCGCCCTTGTGGCTGTGTACTACCTGCCGCCTGTGCGAGGTACGCTGCCCGCGTGGCGTGCCGGTGACCGAAGTCGTGCTCGGCCTGCGTGAGCTGGCGTGGCAGGAGCCGTGGCTCAGCGAACAGGTGCCGCCCGAACTGGCCGGTGTGCTCTGGGACGTGTACTGGGACGGCAACCCCTGGGGCCGGCCGCCCTCACAGCGAACCGTGTGGGCTCGCGATCTGGACCTCCCGAGCTACGATCCGGCGAGCCACGAAGCGCTCTACTACGTCGGCTGCACCGCCGCCTACGATCGGCGGGCGCAACAGATCGCTCGCGCACTCGTCCACGTGCTTCGGGCTGCCGGTATTGCGTTTGGGACCTTGGGCGAAGCCGAGCCCTGCTGTGGTGACGCCGCCCACAGCTTCGGCCAGCGTGGCTACCTCGCCGAGCTGGTCGCGGCGAATACGCGGCTGTTCCGCGAGCGTGCCGGCGTGCCGGCGGAGGCCGGCGCGGCGTTGACGCCTCTCCTGACCACGTCACCCCACTGCTATGACATGTTCGAGCAGCACTATCCCGGTCTACGGGGCGTTTTCCGGCCGGTGCATTACACGCAGTACCTCGCCGAGCTGGTCGAGGCCGGCCGGCTGAGCTTCTCGGCGAGGCTGCCGCTTCAAGTCACGTTTCACGATCCGTGCGTGCTGGGCAGAGGCAACGGCGAATTCGAGGCGCCGCGGCGCCTGCTGCAGGCTATCCCTGGTGTCGAGCTCGTCGAGATGGCGGCGAACCGGGCGGAGGCGTTGTGCTGCGGCGGCGGCGGTGGGCGGATGTGGCTGGAGACGCCCGCGAACGAGCGCTTCGGCCAACTGCGCCTCGCGCAGGCGCAGGTTACCGGCGCAAGCGTACTGGCGACGGCCTGTCCGTACTGTGTCGCCTGCCTCGATGATGCCGTCAAGGTCGATGCCGGAAATCGGCCCGCCTCAGCCGCCGGCGAAGATCGTGGCCAGGGAAGGGCGAGCATGCGGGTACTCGACGTCGCCGAGATCGCCTGGATGGCGCTCTCTGGGCCGCTGCCCGACACGGCGCCTGGAATTTCGCCCGGAGGTACACCGTAATGACGGCGGCAAAGACGACGACCACCGCTCCTGGTCCTGAGCCCCTGGGCCTTTCCGCGTATGGCGCCGGCGATGCGCTGGGCTTGTGGGTCTGGCTCGAGCACCACGGCGGCGTGCTGGAGAACGTGGGGCGGGAGCTACTCGGCAAGGGACGGCTACTGGCCGACCAGCTCGGCGCGCCGCTGGTCGGCGTCCTGCTCGGTCGTCGCGAGGATCTGTTGGTGCCGGCTGCCGAAGCCGTCGCGCTGGCAGCGGATGAGGTGGTGCTGGTGGCGCACCCGCTGCTCGCCCAGTACACCACCGATGCCTACACCAAAGCGTTCGACCGCATCGTGCGGGCCGAAAAGCCGGCGATCCTGCTGCTCGGCGCGACGCCCGATGGCCGTGACCTGGCGGGCCGGCTGGCGGTGCGTCTCTACACCGGACTCACCGCCGACTGCACCGACCTCGCGATCGAGCCGCAGACGGGCCTGCTGCTGAGCCGCGTCGCCGGCTTCGGCGGCGGGATCGAGGCGCTGATCAAGTGCCCGTGGCACCGTCCCCAAATGGCGACCGTTCGACCGGGCGTCTTCGCCACGCCGGTGCCACGGCCGCCGGCGGCCGGCACCGGCGTCATCCGTGAGCTGGCCGTCACGCTGACACCCACGGACGTACGCGTCGAAGTGCTCGAGCGCGCCGTCCTCTCAGGCGCCGGTCTGGGCGCCGCCCCGGCCGTGGTCATCGGCGGCGGCGGCACGCGCGGCGACTTTCGCCTCCTCGGCGATCTCGCCGAGTTGCTCGGCGGACAGGTGGGCGCGAGTCGGGTGGCCGTCGACCAGGGCTGGATCGGGCGCGAGCGACAGATCGGCCAGACCGGCACCGTCGTTCGCCCCAAGCTGGCGATTGCCTGTGGTGTGAGCGGCGCCAGCCAGTTCACGGTCGGCATCGACGCCGCGGACACCGTGATTGCGATCAATACCGACGCCGAGGCGCCTATCTGCGAGGTCGCCGACTATGCCGTTGTCGACGACCTCTTTCGGGTGCTGCCGCCGCTCCTCGCCGAGCTCGGCCACCGTGTGAAGGGGTCATAGCCTGATGCAACGAGACCAATCGCCCACGCCACACGGCACGCGTATGCCTGGCGCCGGCCACGCGGCAATCGGGCCGCTCCACATCGTGGTCTGCATCAAGGCCGTTCCCAAGCCGGAGGAAGTGCGCGTCAATCTCGAGACGCGCACGCTCGATCGAGGCAGCGCTCGGACGGAGATCAACCCGGCCGACCAGCACGCGCTGGAAATGGCGCTGGCGCTGCGTGACCGCTACGGTGGACGCGTCAGCCTCCTGTCGATGGGTCCCCCGCTCTTCATCCCGTACCTCCGTGTCGGCTTGGCCATGGGCGCCGACGATGCGTACCTCCTGAGCGATCGTGCCTTTGGCGGCGCCGACACGCTCGCCACGTCGTACACGCTCGCCAAAGGAGTCGAGCGCATCGGTCGAGAGACGGGCGGCTACGACCTGGTCCTGTGTGGCGAGGAATCGTCGGATGGCGCGACCGCCCAGGTCCCACCTGGGCTCGCCGAGTGGCTTGGCGTTCCCCAGGCGATGTACGCCGGCGCCGTCTCACTCGAAGCTGCCCGCTCCGGTGCGGCGAGCAACGGCCGTCGGCTCCGCGTGCGGCGGGAGATCAAAGGCGGCCACGAAGTGCTGCGCCTGCCGCTGCCGGCGGTGCTTTCGGTCGCCACCGGTGCCAACGTCCCGCGGTTCTTCGATCCGGCGCGGCGCCCCTGGGCAGCCGCGGCCCACGTCGTCGTCTGGGACGCGGCCGCGCTGGCGGTCGATCCGACGCTGGTGGGCACTTTCGGGTCGGCGACTCAGGTCGCCGCCGTCGAGCAGGCCGGACGCGCCGAACGCCGCCGCGTTGTGATTCGCGGCACGCCGGCAGAGGAAGCACGGGCGCTGGCCACGGTAATCCGCGGCGTGCTGGGCAACGGGCAGGCGGCGCCTCGTTCGCCGTCGTGACCCTCTGAGTGCGATTCGGCGTAACTGTAGCAGTGAGGGGGGAAGTATGAGACGGAGCACATGATGCGCGAGCCAACTCGAGTGACGCCACAGACGCCGGAGACGGTGGTCTGCAACGGCTGCCTAATCCTGATCGACCCCGGCTGGGAACCGGTCACCCGAATCGGCGAGTTCAGTTTTCACCGCCACTGTGCGCCCATCTGCAGCGTCTGCGGCGGGTCGCTGGCGCGCGTCGCCAACGGGCACGCCGCCGAGTGCATCGTGCTCGATTCGCAGGTGGAGTTCATGTCCGCGCGCGGCTATCAGGTCCGCCTGAAGGCCTGCTGTTGCCGCGAGTGCTACGAGAGTGCGCTGCACGATGACCCTCCCGCCCTCGCCTGATTGGTCGATTGCCGCCCGTGTCACCCGCGGTGCCGGTCCCGGACGATCCCGCCGGCAGATGCTGGCCGCGGCGGCGACCGCGGGGCCGGTGTTCGGGGCGTTAGCCGCCGCCTGCGACCTGCCGAAAGGCCTGATGCGGCAGAAGGAAGTGGTACGCCTGGCGGTACCCAGCGGCGCGGCGGCCTACGACGACGTGGCCGCGGCCGTCGAGCGTGCCGCCGCCCTCGCCGGCAGCGCCTCCAACGCGCCGTTCACGATCCAGACGGTGCGCGTCCCACTGCCAGGGCGCCCATCCGGCGGCCAGTCACCGTTCGTCCAGGCAGCCACGCGGCTGCTGGCGCAACAGCCACCAATCGACCTGCTCCTGGTCGTATCGCGGTCGAACGATATGGCGACGCCGGCCGGCGACGTCCAGGACCTGCTCAACCTCCAGCTACTGGCGCCGCTCGACGAACACCTCAAGAGCGACAAGATGTATCGGGCAGGCGAGTTCTATCCGGCCGCGCTGGACGCGCTGCGCCACAAGGGCCGTGCCTACGCCCAGCCGCTCACGGTCGAGCCCGTCGTACTCTACTACGACCCCGATCTGTTCGCGTCGTCCGGCGTCCGCCCGCCCGATTCGTCGTGGAACTGGCAGGTACTGCGCGAGTCGGCGCGCCGGCTGACGCGCGAGGCGCCGGATGGGCAGATGGACCAATGGGCGCTCTACGCCTTCCCGCCCTACTGGCTGCTGATGACGCTCATCTGGCAGAACGGCGGCGACCTGGTGACCAGAGACGGCAAGGCCGCCGCGATTGCCGAGCCCGCCGCCGTCGAAGCGCTCCAGTACTTCTACGATCTCGCGGCCGTGCATCGCGTCGCCCCGCCGCCCCCGGTTTTCGGCCGGTCGTATGAGTACTCGCTCCGCTTCCAGGATGGGAAGATCTATGCCGGCGGGCGCGCCCGCGTCGCCATGGGGCTTGGCCCCGGCGCGGCCAATCTCCGGCAGGTGCTGGCGGATTTTGGACTGCCCGACGTGCGCCTCGGCCTGGCGTACGCCGAAGCGCCACAGGGGAAGCAACGGGCCACCGGCCTGCGCGTGTCCAGCGCGCTGGCGATCACCGCCAAAGCCGCGAGCAGCGATGTGGCCTACCAGGCGCTGGCGGCCATCGAGCGCGAGGCGAGCCGCAACGTGCCGCTGGCGGCGCGCAAGGCGACGCCGGAGCAATTGCGCCAGATTGAAGCCTCGCTCAGTGCGGCGCAGGCGACGGCGCTGGTCAACTCGCTCGGCTACGCGCGGGTGACGCGGTTGGATAACGTGCCGGCGGCGCAGCAGCTCGTACTTGCGTTGTGGCAGACCGCCATTGGCGGCATGTTCACGGGCAAGCTGACTGCCGCCGAGGCCGCCCAGGCCACCGCGAAACAGATTGACGCGCTGCTCGCCCGGTGAGCGGTGCCGCCCAACGCCGTGGCTAAGACGCCGCGAGTGGCGGGGGCAAGACGGGGATGCCGGTCATTGGGTCTTGGACTTCGTGCTGCCACTGGTCCAGGTGGGAGGCGAGGTGGCGGATGCGGGCGTCGTGGGTCGGGTCAGAGGAGAGGTCGGTCAGTTCCCAGGGATCATTTTCCAGGTCGAAGAGCTGGAGGGCGTCGGTGCCCGCGTCGGGACGCTCCTTGGAGCGGTAGTAGCGGATCAGCTTCCAGCGTCCGTCGGTGACCATCCTCTGGACGTCCTTGTACACCTGGCAGACGTAGGGGCGGGCGCCTGCGGCCGGTGGATCATCGCCAGCGCGGAGGAGAGGAACGAGGCTGTGAGTCTCGACTGTGGGTGCAGTGGGGACGCCGGCGAGCTCGCAGAGGGCGGGGTGCAGGTCCGGTGTGTGGGTGAGGGCGGTGGAGCGGCGACCGGCGGCGATGCCAGGGCCGCGAATGATGCAGGGGACACGGGCGCTGTGCTCGTACAGGTTCTGCTTGCCCATGAGACCGTGCTGGCCGACGGCGAGTCCATGGTCGGCGGTGTACACGACGATGGTGTTGTCCGCCCGGCCGGTCGCGGCGAGGGTGTCCAGCACGCGGCCGATCCAGTGGTCCAGGTGGGTGATCATGCCGTAGTAGTCGGCCACGTGCCGGCGCACGATCTCGGGCGTGCGGGGCCACGGGGCGAGCGACTCGTCCCGGTTGCGCATCTCGCCGTTGGCAAACGGGTGCTCGGGCAGGTAGTTGGGCGGGAGGGGCATCTGCTCCGGCGGATAGCGCGCGGCGAACTCGGGCGGCGGCGTGCGCGGATCGTGGGGCGCGGTGAACGCGAGGTAGAGGAAGAAGGGGTCTGCGCGGTCGTAGCCGCGCAGAAAATCAATGGCGGCGCCGCCGAAGAGTTCCGTGGAGTGCTGGTCTCCCACGTAGCGGGCGGATTTGGGGTACTCGCCCGTGGGATCGAAGTCGAAGACGGGCACGCGGTAGTGGTCGCTCATGCCGCCGATGAAGATCTTGGCGCCGAAATCGAAGCTCCGGTGGAAGCTCGCGGTGTCGTTGTGCCACTTGCCTACGTGGTACGTGTGGTAACCGGCATTGCGGAACTGCTGGGGAAGGGTGGCCATAGCGGGGTTGATGGTGCGCAGGCCGACGGAGTCGCTGAGGTTCTTGCTGGCGAGGGCGCGGAAGGGGTTGGCGCCAGCCATCAGGCAGGCGCGGGCAGGGACGCAGACGCCGCCGGTGAGGCCACCGAAGTGGTAGGTACGGTCGAAGGAGACGCCTTGGGCGACTAGCTCATCGATCCGGGGCGTCCAGACGACGTGATCCCCGAAGACGCGGATGGCAGAGTAGCGGTGATCGTCCGCGATCATGAACAGGACGTTTGGGCGGCGGGTCATGTGGCGCGTACTTTCTCAGTTCTAGAGTGCTGGCTCGTTCACGCTCGGTTGCCCCGGTCCAGCGGTCTAGCGCTCCAGCGCCGCCTGGAGCGCGACGGCGGCGTCCTGCGCGGCGTGGGCAGGTTGGTACGGATCGGGCGCCTGCACCCCCGTGCGGGCGCCGCAGGAGGCGCGCACCACCAACGCTACGGGGAGAACAACCTCACGCGGCGGGGAGGCGTTACCCTCCAGGCGGCGGAGGAGGACGCGCGCCACTTCTTCGCCCATAGCGCGGGCATCCAGCCGCACGGTGGTCAGCGGCACTTCCACGACAGCGGCGAAGCGGGTATCGCTGATACCCACCAGGGCCAGGTGCTCGGGGACGTCTAGGCCGGCGGCGCGGAGGTAGCGCATGACCAGGATGGCGAGCGCGTCCGTAGAGGTGACGGCTGCGGTGGCGCCGGTGCGGTCCAGGAAGGCGAGCAGATGCTCGACGCGCGCCTGGTCGTCCGTCTCCTCAGGCAGCGCATCAAGCAGCTCTAGGTCTTCCGAAGCCGTACCGGCGGCGCGCATGGCCTCGCGGTAGCCGGCGAGGCGGCCGCTGAAGCTGGTGCTCTGGGCGACGGCCGCCGTCTCCGGTGCGAGGAACGCGATGCGCCGGTGACCGAGGCGCAGCAGGTGCTCGGTGGCGATCCGTCCGGCGTCCGGGTTATCGGCCACGACGCGGTCGCAGTCCACCTCCGGATCATAGGTGCCGACGAACGCGAGCGGGACACCCTCCTTGCGGAGGGCAGGCACCAGGGCGCGCGCTGCCGCATCCAGGCGCACGTGGGAGAGGGCGAGCCCACGCGCGTGGGCGGCGAGAAGCGCCTCGATGCGGTGGGCACTCAGCATGCGCTCACCACCGGTGCTGGTGAGGAGCGCGAAATGCCGCGCCGCCGCAACGACGGCCTCGAAGCCGCTGTACTTCTCCAGCGTCCAGTCGGTATCGAAGCGGGGTGTGACGAAGGCCAGTGCGGGCGGGGCGCTGGCGTGCCGGCGGCGCGGGGCGACGATGGTACCCCGCCCGCGCTGGCGAAGGAGGAGGCCCTCGCGAACGAGCTCCTGCACGGCGCGCGCGGCGGTGATGCGGCTGACACCGTACGCCTCGCACAGGTCCACCTCCCTCGGGATAATGGCGCCCGGGGGCCATTCGCCCGCCGCCAGCCGCTGCCGCAGGGCGTCTCGCAGTTGGGCCCACAGGGGAACGGCGCTGGTGGGATCGAGCGTCATGCGCCGTGCTTGTCTCCGATAGTTTGTTATAACATTATATCCGCAATGACGACGATGACGACTACGAGTCCAGGGCACGCGCTGCCAGTGTACCTCAAAGGGCGGGAGGCCGCGTGGGCGCGTAGCCCGCGCGCCGCGCACCTGGCCTGGTTCAAGGAGGCCCGCTACGGGCTGTTCCTGCACTACGGGGTGTACAGCCTGCTCGGCCGCGGCGAGTGGGTGCAGTACCGGGAGAACATTCCGGTGGCCGAGTACGAGCGGCTGAAAGCTCGGTTCACGGCGGAGCGGTTCGACGCCGGCGCAATCGCGGACCTGGCGGTGGACGCCGGGATGCGCTACGTGAACATCACCACACGCCACCACGATTCCTTCTGCCTGTGGGACACGGCGACGACCGATTTCAATAGCATGCGGTCGCCGGCGCGGCGAGACCTGGTGCGCGAGCTGGCGGAGGCGTGCGCGGCGCGCGGGCTCGGCCTGTTCCTGTACTTCTCGCACGGGCGGGACTGGCGTCACCCGTACTTCCCGCCCAATGAGGTGTGCGGCAGGACGGCGCGTCCGCAGTACGAGACGCCCGAGCCGGCATACAAGTGGGAGAAGCCGGAAAACACCGAGCACTACGTGGCGTACTGCCACGCCCAGTTGACGGAGCTGCTGACCAACTACGGGCCGATCTCCGGGATCTGGATGGACGGTGTGGCCACCTACCGCCGGCGACCGGAACTGTTCCACCTGGAGGACACGTACGCGCTGGTCCGGCGTCTGCAGCCAGGGTGCCTGATTGCCTACAAGAACGGGGCGATCGACCAGGAGGACTTCTACTCCCCAGAGCACAGCCTGGACTGGGGCGGCGGCCTGCGAGGCGACCCGAACCGGTTCGTCGAGATCAACACGTCCATGCACAAGCTGTGGGGCTACTACGAGGGGGAGGACGCCAACCACAAGGGGCCGGACGAGGTGGAGCAAATCGTCCGCGGGGCGTGGCGCCAGGGGGCGAACCTGCTGCTCAACACCGGCCCGCTTGGCGACGGCTCGATTCACCCGGACGACGCGCGCACGCTGCGCGAGGTTGGACAACGCCTGAAGGAAGGAACGCCATGAGAGTCGGCACAGAGTGCTCATGCCTCGGCGGGCACCACCGGCAGATGAAAACGGAAGATCCACTGGCCCGCCGGGGCGCCAGCGGCGTATTTCCAGAGCAGTCATGCAGCCGGCGGCGTCTGCTGGCGCGCGGCATGGGGGTCGCCGCCGGGGTGACGGCGCTGGGTGCCGCGGGGTGCATTCCCGGCAAGCCGGCGGAGACGACCGCGACGCTGCCGGCCAGTGGGCCGCCGGCTCAAGTGGTCTTCATGCGAACGGCCAACCCGACACTCGCGGCGGCGTACGACGCGCAGTCGGCGGCGTTCAACAAGCAGCAGCAGCGCGTGGTGGGGCGGTTCGAGGCCGCCGCCGTGGCCCAGAACGAAACCTGGCTGACCAAGCTCACCACCATGCTGGCCAGCGACACCGCGCCGGACTGCTTCCTGCTGCCGCAGGACATCCTGCCGGCTATCGCCAGCACCGGCGCCCTACTGGTGCTGGATCCCTACATCCGGCGCGACGCCAAGGAAGTGAACACGGCGGACTTCTTCCCGCGACACCTGGAGGGCGGGCGCTGGCAGGAGCGGCAGGTGGCACTGACGCCAGACGGCTGCGCGATCCTGGAGTATTACAGCATCAACCTGTTCCGCGATGCGGGCGTCGCGTTGCCGAAGCCAACCTGGACGTGGCAGGACTACATGGAGGCGGCGCGCCGGCTGACGAAGCAGGGCGACGGCGGGCTCGTGCAGGTGGGGATAGAGAACTCGTTTGACGAGCGGCAACTGCTGCCGTGGCTGTGGAGCAATGGCACCGACGTTTTCAGTCCGGATTTCAAGACCGTGCGCGTCACCGAGCGGCCGACGCAGGACGCGATCCAGTTTGTGGTGGATCTGGTGCGCCGGTACAGTGTGACGACCATGAGTCCGGGCGCTGCGGTAGGCGGCAACGCGTTCCGCAGTGGCAAGGCGGCGATGATGCGTGCCAATCGAGGCGCGTTCGGTCAGCTCGCTAACGTCAACTCTTTCACGTTCAACGTGGTGCCGATCGCCCGCGCGCCCCAAACGGGGTCCTCCACCACGTTCACGGGTCCCGGCCATATCGGGATCGCCAAGACCAACAAGCAGCCGGCCGCAGCCTGGGAGTGGCTCAAGTTCCTGACCAGCGCGGAGGCACAGATTATCCGCTCCACCGTCCAGCAGGGCGGCTGCCCCTCACGCAATTCGGCGACGCAGCATCCGTCGTACACCGAGACGACCATCCCGGCGCTCGAGTCGAAGGCGGCAAACAAGACGTTCGCCGACGTGCTGACGGACCCCAAGATGGCGCGCTTCGTCCCGCAGTACGTGGCGATGGACGAGGCGATGGATACGTTCAGCAAGCACGTGGCCAACGCGCTGCAAGGAACCGTTTCGGTCCCAGCGGCGATGCAAAACGCGCAGCGCGAACTGGAGGAGCTGCTGCGGCGGAGGCCGCAGCCGGCACGGTAGAGGGCCAGGTGCACGAGTAAACGTCATCACGGTGCCCGCTACGTAGCACAAGAAGAAACGCCGCTGCGCTCAGGGCAGACTTTGCACTTTGCACTTGGTCTAGATGTAGCGATACTCCGCGCCGACCCGCACCAGCGTCAAGTAGTTCGCCACCGCGGTGGGTGGCAGTTCGGGTGTGTAGAGTGAGCCGGAAGAAACGAGGCGACATCACCGGCGGGCCGGCGTACTCCGCCCCGACGTCGCTGAACAGCGGCCCCACTCCCTGCGACAGCAGGTAGCGAGCGAGATCTTCGAGCCGCGCCTGGAACGTCCACAGCAGCTCGAGCACCTGCTCCGGCGCGTCCATCATCGCCAGCGCGAAGCCTTCCGTCCCCAGCAACGCCTGCACCACGCCCACTGCCGGCGGCAACCCGACAAAGACCAGGCCGCGTTCCCCCACCTTGGCCTGCAGCGCAAAGAACCCCTCGACCGGCGGCCGGAGAGGCACTTACGGGATCTCACGTATCCAGGCGAGCTGATCGAGCGACTGCACGTAAGAGCGCGTGGTCATGCCCGGTAGGCCGCGGCGGCTGACGTGGTGCACCGACGTCAGGTCGCCGCGCGACGTGTGCAGCGCGGCGATCCGCAGGTCCCAGTCGTCCGTCGCGCGCTCGGTGCGGGCCGCCGGCGCGCCCATTGGGTGCGCAGTAAGCAAGAGCGGCGTCGACGGCGCCCAGTTGGAGATCGGATCGCCCAGTTCGCGCACCGCCTCGACGGCGGGGGCATAGCTTGGGTAGCGGGTTGCCACCCAAGCATCGTCCAGAATGCGGACGCCGCGCACCTGCACCGGCAACCGGTCGGTCGGCCGGCG
Source organism: Chloroflexota bacterium (assembly GCA_016199265.1). Lineage (GTDB taxonomy): Bacteria > Chloroflexota > UBA11872 > UBA12225 > UBA12225 > JACQGX01. Next base: position 12,141 of record JACQGX010000024.1, read on the forward strand.
CCGGATCGCGGCCAATAGCCGCGCCCGTGGGGTGATTGCCGCTGCACCCCTAGTTTTGGGCGAGCACGGCATTGAGACGCGGCACGATGCTATTCCCCGAGTACCAACCCAAGGCGATGCGCTTGCCGTCTTTGGTCTTGGGCATCGGCGCCACATCCCACTTGAACGGATCGGCACGCACCCGAGCGACGTTCCAGTGACCCCACGTCGTCATGGCGATGTTCCCCTGGCGGAAACCCATCGTCTGGGCGTCCTTCACCGGCACGCTGGGCCAGATGCGCTTCTTGTGGATGTCGGCGATCCACTGCATAGCGTCCGGCACCTTCGGGTCGCGGAAGTTCGCCTCTTTGTTGCTATCGCTGTACACGTCGCTGCCGTACATCCAAATCCAGTACCACCACGAGGGATGTCCCTGGATGTTGTGCGCGCCATACCGCACGACGTTCTTCCCGTCGAAGCCCGACTCGTTGGCGTGCCGGCCGTTGGCATCGGTCGTGAGCTGGGTGGCCACTTCGACGTACTTGTCCCACGTCCAGGTGTCGTCGGGATACTTCGCACGCGATTGGTCGAACAGCTCTTTGTTGAATGTGAGTATCTGCGTCGATGGCGCTGCACAGCGGCTTCGCCCAGCGCCACAGGCGGTGGCCGCAGTAGCTCTTGTCGTCGACTGACTTCGACTGACTTCGACCTGGGCACCCCACGCAACGTCACGATCGCGCCAGCACGATCAGCTCGCCCACCATCGCAGGATTGTGCGCGGCGCAGACGATTCGGAACACGCCGGCTTTGGTGGCCCGGAATACGACCCGCGTCACCTCGCCGCGTTTGACGGTGAACTTTTGATCGTAGCCCTCGATCGCCGCCGGGTGCTCAGCCCCGTTAATGCCGATGATCTCCAGCGTCACGCTATCGCCCTGATTGACGATGACCTGGTTGGGATCCCAACGGTAGGTGGAGACCTCCCAGCGTCCGGTCTCGTCGGGCGGCTTGAGGATGTACCCGCCGCCGGGGGGTAGTGCCGTCTTGGGGAACGGTTTCTTGTCCGCCGTCGTCCCTCCCTTCGGCTCGACGGCCATCATCGTGATGAGGCGGTTGCCGGCTGCGATCGAGTCTCCTTCGTGAACCGGGGCGTGTCCGCCGAGGTCCTGACGTGGACGGCCCCCCGGTGGTGGGTCAGGTCGTAGATCCCGTAGGGCACCACCCGCCCGAGGGCGTCCTGCCGGCAGTCAAGGTTGTCACGACCGCCGGAAGGAGCGTATTGCGTCGGCGCGCCGGCCCCAGGTCAAGCAATACCGTGATCTTTGTGATCAGGGTGCGCTCGCTGATCTAGGAACTCTGTTGCGGCCGGCCGCCTGCCCGCGGCGCGTAGCGACATCGCAATACCTGCGAGCAACGTGGATCGAACAGAGACCCTTACGCCCCGTCTCGGTCCGCGGCCGGCGAGGTGTGCCCGTGGGAGGGGCCCCGGTCGGGCGGCTGCCCGCCGGTCGGTAGCGCGAGCGGCGGCAGACTCGGCCGGTGGCCCACCAGCCGCGCGCGGGCCTCGGCCATCAGGACCGGCGTCACCTCGGCGTGGCCGTGCACGTGCGCGTACCGCTCCACCGCGCGCACCACCATCCCGCGGACGAAGGCCGGGATTGCCGCGGCGCGGGCGCGCGCCTCCGGCGTCCACGTGAGCGTGAACTCGGGCGGCACGCCGTACGTTGGCTCCGGCGGCACGTCCAGCTTCCCGCCGCCGTACCGGCCAGGCTGATAGACGCACCAGGGATCCTCCGCCAGATAATCGCCGGTGGCGCCGTACGCGCGTGCCCGGCAGCCGCCGCACAGGGCGCGGAACTCGCACGGCCCGCACCGGCCGCCGAGCAACGCGCGCTGCCGCAGCCGCTGCATCACCGGAGACTCGCGCCAGATCTCACCAAATGTCTGCCTGTGTAGTGATCCGGCGGTCACGGGCAGATACGGACAGGGCACGACGTCGCCCGTGGGGCGGATGCCGCAATACTGCGTCGCGGCCGGGCAGCCGCCCGCCCCCAGGTAAGTGCGGAGCGCCGGCGTCTGGGTGTTGTGCTCGAACAACACCCGCTGGTAATGCGGTGCGCACTTGGCGCTGATCACCAGCCTGCCGGCGTGGCGCGCCTGGAGCGCGGGTAGCCGTTGCAGGAGCGCCTCGTACTGCTCAGGGCTGACGGTGGACAGGTAGGCGCCGCGGCCCGTAGGCACCAGGAAGTACAGGTTGAGAAACCGGGCGCCCCGCGCGGCCGCCCACTCCACGATGGCCGGCACCTCGTCGTAGTTCTCCTCCATCACCGTAGTCTGCACGAGAAACGGCAGGTTCACGCTGCGCAGCGCCCCCAGCGCGGCGACGCTGTGCGCCCAGGCCCGGCACCGGTAGCGAAAGGCATCGTGGCGCCCCGGGTCGAGTGAATCGACGCTGATGCCCACACCGCGGACGCCGCTCTCCACCAGTCGCCGCGCCACGGCCGCCGTCAACAGGGTGCCGTTCGTCCCCAGCACCACCACCAAGCCCCGCGCAGCCGCGTACGCCGCGATGTCGAACAGGTCCGGCCGTAGCAGCGGCTCGCCGCCGCTCAGGATCAGCAGTGCACCGGGGGTCACCTCGTGGATCTGCTCGACGGTGCGGAAGCACGCGGCCGTGCTCAGCTCCCCACCCCGCTCGCTGTTGCGAACACCCCCGGCATCGAGGTAGCAGTGCGCGCAGGCCAGGTTACAGCGGTAGGTGAGATTCCACGACACGACGTAGCTGCGGAACGGCCATCCTCCACCGTCACCCTGAGCGCTCTCATTCCCCCGGCGCTCGGTGTGAGCGACGACGCTGGTCTGCTGGCCAGCCTGGCTCTCAGCCATGGGCCAGCTCCAACGCTCGGGCACGCTCAACCACGTCGGTAGTGACGACTGAGTGGCCCTCCCGGCGGGCCAGTCCCAGCGCAGCCTGCCGCGCCGAGGCCCGCTGCGCAGACGGCAGCGACCGCAGGGCCGCCCGCGCCTCCGCCGTCCAGCGCAGAGCCAGGCCGTCGATCAGCTCCGCCGGCGGCTCGTACGGCCGACTCGTGACGAGCACGTCGCACGGGGCGAGGTGCGCCAGTCGCATGGGGCAACTGCCCAGGTCAAGCTCCTCGCCGCCGTGCAGGCCAGTGCGGCCGACGACGATTAGCCACGCGCTCGTCTCCACGGCCCGCCGCCGCAGTTGTTCGTGCGGCTGTCCGCGCCTGAGCTGCGTTCGCACGCGACGGCCGCCGGCCGCGGCTAGGGCGCGCGCCACACGCAGGTGGCTTCGATAGAGCCCGGCCAGTCCGCGGTCGATGATCTCGTTGTGCAACCGCTCCTGCTCGTGGAGGCGGAAGACGGCATGACGGCCGGACGGCGGCGCGGCCAGCGCCGCGGCACCGCCATCGCCGGCCGCTCCCTCGGGAGCCGGTCCCGGGGCCGGCGGCAGGGTCAGCGTGCGCCGCAGCCGGCCGAAGATCGCGTGGTGCAGTGCGGGGTCGTAGGTGGCCACGACCTCGACTGGACACTCGAACGCCGCGCCCAGCGCCAGCGCGGCCTGGAGGGCGCCAAACGACTGTGAGCTGCCGTCTACGCCAACCACGATGGCGTGCCCCGGCTCGGCCGCCGGTGCCCGCGGCCGGCGCACCACCAGCGTATCCACCCGCGCCCGCCGCAGCACGCGCTCGCAGACGCTGCCGATCAGGCCATCTGGTGCGCTGTCACGGGCAGCCAGCCCGCTCCTCCCGCGGCCGCCTGCGCTCCCCAGAGACACCGCTGCTGTAGAAGCGCCGTGGCCATGGGCACCCAGCACCACCAGGTCGTAGACGCCGGAGTCGAGCTCGGCCAGCAGGCGCTGCCAGTGCCGCCCCTCCAGGGCCCTGGGCGTAAACGGCACGCCGGCGGCCTCGCTGTGACGCGCCATGGCCTCCAGGTACGTCTGCGAGATGAGCTCCAATCCGTGTCCGATCAGGTCGGCATGCGTGGCACGCTGGTGCTGCAGGGCGGCCTCGCCGCGGTAGCGCGCGGGGAGCTGGCCCTCCAGCAGGCGAAAGCGCGCGTCGTGCAGCCGGGCGGGGTAGATATGGCACCCCGTCACCGCCGCGCCGCACCGTTGCGCGACGGCCAGCGCGGTCTCGATGCAGGCCGCGGCATAGGGTGAGTTGTCGATGGGGGCAAGCACGCTGCGATAGAGCGTGGCTTCGGTCATCGTGCCTCTCCTTCTAAGCCGCTCACGCTGCCTTCGTCCCCCGGCCGCCCGCCGCCGCCGCGGCCGCGGGACGCGTGCCAGCCGCCGAGCAGCGCCCCCGACACCGCGGCGGCGAGCTGGGTCAGCGGCCAGACGAAGAAGAAGGTGGAATCGCCCACGGGCAACCCCGGCAGAGGCTCGGGTAGTGCCTCCAGCAGCGTTCCGCCCAGCAGCACAGCGGCGGCAGCCGCGAAGTAGAGGACCCCCAGCGTGGCGCCCACCAGCAGTTCCGGCCTCCCAAAACGGCGCCCCGCGAGCCAACTGCCGGCGAGCAGCGACACGACGCCGGCCGCGGCCACGGCCCACACGCTGCGCGTGGCGGCCAGCAGCGCCGCCCCAGGCACGAGTGTGCCTGCCACGGCCACAAGCAGCCCCCACGCCAATCCTCGCCAATCCACGTCTCGCGCCCGTTCCCGCCGGGCACCGCTCACAGCCTCTGCTGCCATCCACGTTCCTCCTCACTGTTGGGGTAACCTCGCCACAGAGACGCAGAGTAGGCCGAGCACGCGCTGGCAGGAACCCATCAAGAACAGCGCCGTTGCATCACTCTATGTCCCCGCGTCCTTGCGCTCCCGCGCTCGCTGCGTCCTACGGTCCCGCCAGCAGGAAGGCCAGCAACGCCTCCTGCTGTTCCGGCGACAGCCGCTGGCCGAACGGCGGCATGATTGGTGGATAGCCCGGCACGGTGAAGTAAGACGAGCCGCCGCCGATGTGGCCCAGGATGTACTCCTGCGCGGACACTCCGGGCTGGCGCGTCCCCGCCACCGCTGCTACCCGGCTCAGGTCCGGCCCGCGCTGGCCGCCCGCACCGCCGAAGGTGTGACACTGAAAGCAGCCCACGCTGGGGTCCCAGAACAACGCCTTGCCGCGGCCGGCCGGGCTGTCGGTTTCCACCGCGGAACCAGCGCGCGGCAGCCCGTACTGTGGATAGACGCTGCCCACAACCACCAGCAGCCCCACCGCCGCCAGATAGACGGCGGCCACACTGCCCAGCACGCCCCACCCGCTGCGCGGTGCCGGCACGCGCTCCAGCCGCAGCAGCGCGAAGAACAGCCCGCCTGCCACCGCGAAGGCGCTCAAGAAGAGCCGGTAGCGCACGCTGAAGTGCAGCCCCGACGCCTCCGGCACCAGCGGCAGGCCCGCCCAGATGAGGATGAGCAGCCCCGCCGCCCCGGCCAGCGGATGGCGCAACAACTGGTCGCACCACCATCGCCGGCGCGCCGCCATCCTCATTTGCCGTCTCCTCCTGCCCCGGCAAAGCCCGTGGCCGCCGCCCTCGCCTTCCGCCTCTGACCTGTGGCCTCTTCGCCCGCCGCCGGCCGCTCGAGCTTGAAGCCGATCCAGAAGATGAAGGCGAGGAATGCAAAGAACAGCAGCGTGCCCGCCCCGACGACCGCGCTCGTATAGCCCAGCGTCGGCGCATACCAGTAGGGGCTCACGTCGCGCACCTGGCGGTAGACGTGCCAGTCCTGGCGCGCCAGCTCGCGGATGGCGCCCATCAGCCCCATGGTGTAGACGACCACCGCCGGCAGAAAGATCAGCGCGTACTGTGACTGCGGCGCGATCTCGCCCCAGCGCACCGCGCCGCTGGCCTGCGCGCGTAGGTAGGCGGCGTAGGTGAGGAACGTCAGCAGGATCATCGCCGTCACGGCCAGCGCCTTGGCCATCATCAACCCCAGAAACGCCGCCCGCTCCGGGATCACCAGCGCCGTCAGGGGCACGCCCGCCGGCGGCTGTGTCGCCAGGTCCGGCAGGAAGTGCTGCGGCATCATCCAGATGGCCAGCGCCACGAACATGACGGCGAACGTGATCCGCATCTGGCGCAGGAAGCGCGCCCCTCCCTCGATGCGCTGCATGGACAGCCAGATGTAGTAGTTCACGCCCAGGAAGATCAGCCCGACCAGCAATCCCTGCACGACGAAGAAACCCGACAGCTTGTCGGCCATCATGAAAGTAGCGATCTGGGCATCGTAGAGGAACAGCTCCTTGGCGTAGATGTAGCCGGCCAGCGGCAGCAGCATCAGCGTGCCCACGCCGATCAGGTTGCCGGTGAACCCCATCCAGTCGTAGAAGGCGCGGTCCTCCTCGTCGCGTGCCGTCAGGAACATGAAGGCCGCGAACAGCGCCACGATGAAACCGCCGAAGGTGATGTTGGCGACAAAGCGGTGCAGGTTCAACCCGGACCAGCTCGGGTTGGCCATCAGCGCCCACAGGTCGCCCTCGGCCGCGCCGGCCGGTGGCGTGAGCATGTACGCGCCCACGGCGTTCATCAGGAACATCATGGCCGTGCCGACGACGTTCAGCGCCACGCCCAGCGCCAGGTGAGCGGCCTTGGCCCGTGCCAGCGGCTCCCACGAGTACCAGTAGGCGTACACCAGCAGCGTCTCGACCAGGATCAGCGCCGCGTACAGCCAGAACACCGGCCCAAAGCGAGTGAACAGGTGGCTCGTGAGCGCCGGATAGGCCCCGACCAGGATGAACGTGAAGGCGGCTCCGGCCGCGGCCGTGATGCTGTAGGCGAGCACGACCACCTTCATCGTCTCCCGCGCCAGCCGCTCGTAGCGCGCGTCGCACAGCCGGACGCCCAGGTACTCGCAGATGACGATGAAGAGCGGCGCGCCGAGCACGAACGCGGCCAGATAGAGGTGCTGCTGGGCGGCGATCCAGATGGCGGTGCGCGCGCCTAGATAGGGGATGTCAACAGGCATGGCCTACCTGACCACTACCAGCTTGCCGGTCATGCCGCGCTCGGCGTGGTCGCTCACCGGGCACGCGATCTCGTACTCGCCCGGCGTCAGCGTGACCTCCCACGCTAGGTCGCGGCCGGCTCCGATGAGGGGCGCCTCCTGCTCAAACCCGCTGCCGCGGATGCGAAAGTCGTGCGTGTACCGGCCGCGATTGAGGAGCTGGAACCGCACCGGGCCGGCTCGCACGCTGACCTGGTTCGGGTCAAGCGTGAAGTCTTTGAGCTGGACTTGCACCGGGCCGCCGCTCGCCACCGGCTGCGCCGCCGCGGCACCGGCTGCGGGCTGGGCCGGCGGCGCTGCCGCGCCGGGGACGGCCGCCGGCGCCACCTGGCCCGCCCCCACGGCGGGGGCCCCGGCGGCCGGCGTCAACTGGCCGGCCAGCGGGTGCGGTACGCCCGGATACTCGCCGCACGCCGCCAGCGCCAGCGCCAGGATGACGAGCGACGATGGACGCCCCACGACCCACAGACGCGAGCGTGTGGGCGTGTGCGTCTGCGGGCGATGGCACGGCACCACCGCCGGGTTTTCTCGTCCACACCTCCGCATCCCTACACCCTCAGACTCGATGGCGGTCATCTGAGATCGAGCCTCCGTTGTCCGTCGTCCGTCGTCCGCGCGCCCTACCGCGGCAGGGTGAGGATGTACCCCGTCATCGTCGGCTCGTGGTTCAGGCAGATCAGCTTGTACACCCCCGCGTTGGGCACGGCGAAACTCAGCTCATATTCGCGGCCGCGGTTGATGATCGTCTCGGGCAACGCCTCCTCGCCGTCCGGCCCTTCCACCCAAACCTTGTGCTCATCGCCGTTGACGACGAAGGTGGTCAGCTTCACCTGGTCACCCCGGAAGGCAAGCATCATCGCCGGCGTCCACATGTAACTCGCCACTTCCCATTTCTGCGGTGAAGAGGAGTCGTACCCCGGCGCGTTGAAGCCGTAGCCCTTGGAGAGGTCCTTCGGGTTCGTTTCCGGCGGCCCCAGGTTGTCCGCCGTCGTCGAGCCCTTTATCTCCACGGCGGTGATGAAATACTCCCGCGTCACCCCGGCCTGGCCGTGCGCGGTGGAAGCCAGGCCAAGCAGGAGCGCGGCGGTGGCCGCCACGCTGGCGATGACGGCCAGCGGCACAGCCGGCCGGCGGCGCGCCAACCCGAAAACAGAAAGGAACCGAGTCATGGTAGCCTCCTTACTAGTACACCTCGGCGGAAGTCTTTTGTCACCCTGAGCGGAGCGAAGGGCCTCGAGGTCCTTCGCTGACGCTCAGGATGACATCTACCGAGAGACGTCTGCCAACCGGTACTAGTTGCCGTATTCATAGCCGCGCCTCGCGCGGCTTCGGGTGTAGTATGGCCCCGGGGAGGCAACAACGGCGTGAACGCGGGCGCGCCGCTTGTAACAACCTTGTAACGGTCCGGCGGAAGCCGGCGTCAGGGCATGGCCGCGAGGCAGTAGCCAATGCCGGGCCGGTTGACGATGTAGCACGGCTGATGCGCGTCGTCCTCCAGCTTGCGCCGCAGCCGGCCGATGAAGACACGCAGGCCCTCGTACTGGCCGCGGTACTCAGGGCCCCACACGCGCGATAGCAGCTCGTCCTGCGTGAGCACGCGACCAGGGTGGACCGCCAGGCACTGCAGCAGCCGGTATTCCGTCGCCGTCAGCTTCACCTCCTGTCCGCGGAGCGTGACGCGGCAGGCCGCGAAGTCGATCGACAGCTCGCCAGTCGTGAAGACCGGCGCTCGCGCCGGCACCGCAGCCAAGCGCTGGCGGCGCAGCACCGCCTCGACGCGCGCCAGCAGCTCCTGTGCGGAGAACGGCTTGGTGACGTAGTCGTCGGCGCCCAGCCGCAGCCCGCGCACCTTGTCGGCTTCGGCGGCCAGCGCCGTGAGCACGATGATCGGCAGCGTGGCGAACTCCCGCACGCGCTCGCAGACCGCAAAGCCGTCTATGCCCGGCAGGCGCAGGTCCAGGATCATCAGGTCCGGCATCTCCGCCGCCAGCGCCGCCAGCGCCTCTTCGCCGTCGGCCGCGCTGGACACGCGGTAGCCGGCCGCCTCCAGGTTGAAGCGAATCAGCTTGCGGTAGCGTGGCTCGTCGTCCACGACCAAGATGTGTGCCCGGTTCGCCGGCAGCATTCGTCCGGCGGCGGTGCGGGCGTCGTTCTGTGGCCCGGCGGCAGCCGCGGGCATGCCCGCCGCCGTTGATCTCGCCATCGCCCCACCCGGCGTCATCGCCGTGCCCTCCTCTCACCACTGACCACTCTCGGTGTGCCGTCGACCTCTCGTTCAGGTAATGGCCGTACTTGCACCGCGCCTACACCTCCGGTCCACGTGCCAGCGCCGCGGCGAGCACTGCCTCGCCGGGGACAGCCTCGCGCAGTGCGGGGAGTGTGAAGACGAACATGCTGCCGCGGCCCGGCGCGCTCTCGGCCCAGATGCGGCCGCCGTGCGTCTCCACGATCCCCTTGCAGATGGCCAGGCCCAGCCCGGTGCCGGGAGCCCTCCGGCGCAGGGCGTTCGTGCCCCGAGCGAACGGCTGGAAGATGGTGTCGCGTTCATCTTGCGGAATCCCGTCGCCCTGGTCGATCACGCGCACGACCACCGTGTCTCCGGCTTCCGACGAAGCGGCCACCACGGCTATCGGCCGGCCGGGCGGCGAGTACTTCGCGGCGTTCTCCAGCAGGTTTTGCAGCACCTGGTCGATCCGCTGTGCATCGGCCAGCACTAGCGGCAGCGGCGTCTCAACCTGCAGCGCGAACCGGGCGCCGGCGGCGGCCCCCGCCCTGGCGACCGAACGAGCGACCACCTCTGCCAACGCCGTTGGCCTGAGCGTCAGCTCCAGCGCTCCGGCGCGTAGCTGTGAGGCGTCCAATAACTGCTCGATCAGCCCCAGCAGCTTGTCCGTCTCCTCGCTCACGATATCCAGGAACTCGTGCTGCGTGGCGGCATCCGGCGTGATGTCGTCCCGCAGCAGCGTCGTGACGTAGCCCTTGATCACGCCCAGGGGCGACCGCAGTTCGTGCGAAACGGTGGAGACGAACTCGGCCCGCAGCCGGTCCAGCTCGCGTTGGGCCTCCATCCGGCTCACCGCTCGTGCCAGCCGGGTGTTCTCCTCGGCCGCCGCCGCCAACTGGCGATTGCGCTCCTCCAGCGCCGCCGTGCGCTCCTGCACCTTGCGCTCCAGCTCGGAGTTCCAGTGCGCGATCTCATCCAGCGAGGCGCGCAGGCGCACGCGCATCGCCTCCACCGCCTCGGCCAGCACCTGGATCTCGCCGCCGGCCCGGATGGCAATCGGGTGCGCGAGGTCGCCAGCCGCCATGCGGCGCGCTGCCGCGGTGAGGACGTTCACGGGCTGCACCAGCAGCCGCGCGCCGGCCAGCGCGGCCAGCCAGACCATACCTAGAGAGAGCGCGCCCAACAGCAGGATGTTGCGCCGCAGCCTATCCACTGGGGCGAAGGTGTCCGCCTCCGTGCCGCCCACCGCCAGGCCCCAGGGCGCCGCCGCCAGCGGCGCGAAGGCCATGACGTGGCGCTCCGGCAGCGCATGCGCCGGCTCATGGCAGGGCTGGTACGGCACCGTCTCCACGCCGTTCTGCCGCGCGGCCAGCAAACGCAGGTAGAACTCGCGGTGCTCGCCGGGCCGGCCATGGCAGCCGGGGTCGGTGGCGGCGACGATCATCGCCTGCCGGTCCACCAGCTCGGCGTGGCCGGTGTGGCCCAGGTGGCGAGCGCGCTCCAGCGGCAGCGTCAAGCCGGGGCTGGCCAGGTCGAGGAGGTTGGTCAGCAGCGCCCGTACCCGGCCCTGCTCGTCACGTAGGGGTACCACAAGCGCCACGGCAGGGCGGCCGGTACGCGGGTCGGTGAGCGGTGCCGACACGGTGCGTTCGCCGGTGGCCAGCGCCCGCTGGAGGCTCCCCGCATCCAGCACGTCGCGGCCCTGGAGCGCAGGCTCGGTGGGCTCGCCTTGCACCACCCGACCCCGCGCATCCAGAAAGTAGACGCCGAGCGAGACCATCTCCACCTGTGAGTAGACGTGGCTCAGAAGATGCGCCTCGTCGGCCAGCACGGGCTGCAACGGGTCGAAGGCGGCGAAGGAGGCGGTCCGCTCCAGCTCGTGAAAGCCGCGCTCCAGCAGAGAATCCAGCATGCGCGCGGCCATCTCGGTGACGACCAGCCGCTCCTGGAGGATACGTGCAGTGCTGTCGTCGACGGCGTAGATGCTGAGGACGCTGAAGACGCTGAATAGGACCAGGAAGCCGGCGGTCAGCGCCACCGCCAATCGGGGCCAGAGGCCCAGATGGCGCAAGGCCACCGGCTCGAAGTGCCAGCCATAGGGCCGCTCACGGCGCCGGCGACTAGAGGTGCTCAGACCCGGCATGTCGCGCCAGCACCTCGCAGCCCAACGCCGTTATCTGAAACGTTCGCATCGCCGCTCGTCCCACTCGTCCCTCGCAAGTGGGACACTATTGGTGATAGTGAACCGCAAGGCGCGCGGGCACATCAGGGAAATCCCTGATGTAGGCAACGCGTTGAGCCGCTACTCGTCGTCTTCTCCTTCTCGTTCGCTCCCCCGGTCGACCATTGGCTGCGAATTGCCGCCGCGCGATGAAGAGCCGGACGTTCTGCCTACACCCGGGCGCCCGCGCGCGGCAGCGGCGCGTTGTAGGTAACGTACACTTTGTCGCACCGGCTGGGACGCCGCTGCCGGAAGGTCGTCGATCGCGGTTGGCCGCAACGTCTGTGTCGCTGGAAGTCGTGGAGATCCCGGCCGCGGCCGGTTGCCGCGTGGCAGCCGCGTCGCGCATCGGCTCGCGCCGCGCGATAAACGAGGATAGCTGGTTGGTACTACCGCCCAGCGGGCAGCGACCGCTCCTGCTGGCGGTGCTCGACGGCGTGGGCGGTCACGCAGCGGGCGAGCAGGCCAGCACGGCGGCCGCCGAAACGCTCGTGCGATCGTGGCGCAACTGGGTGCTGGATCATCACCCGAGCTCGGCAGAGATCCAGCGTGCGCTGGTCGCCGCCGCGCAGGCGGCCGACGAGGTCGTGCGACTGCTGCCCGCTACCGATCTGGCGTTCGAGGGCGCCGCGACGACGCTGACTGCGGCGGCGCTGACGGACGACGTGATCATCCTTGCCCACGCCGGAGACAGCCGGGCCTATCTCGTGCGACACGACAGGGCACGGCAGCTCACCGAGGACCACACCTGGGTGGCAGAGGAAGTGGCGAGCAAGCGGCTCGATCCGCAGCAGGTGCAGCGCCACCCCATGCGCAACGTGATCACCCGTTTCCTCGGCAATCCACACGGCTGCGTGTTCGACGTCGTGGTGGCAGCCCACGGGCCTGCGGACACGCTCGTCCTGTGTACCGACGGTATCTCGAACGTCGTCGCCGATTCCGAGCTTGCCGCCGGTGACGCCAGCCGCGACGGCGCTGCCGGAGCCGCCGATGCCGTGCGGCACATCATGGGGATCGTCGCCGCGCGCAACGGCGGCGACGACGCCACTGTAGTGGTGCTCGCGTTCTCAGGGGATGCGTCCGGTGCGCCGCGTACGCCACCGCCCGACGACCGCTTCGGTCTTCGACGCGGACGCGGCAGACAGCGGCCGGTGCTGCCGCGCCGCGCGCTGCTGGTCGCCGCGACGACGGCGGCTGTGGCGGCCGCCACCGGCGCGGTCACGGCCGGCGTCTACGCGGTACCGAAGGCCCTGGATCAGGTGCTAGGGCCCCTGCGCACGCCGCCGCTGCCCGCCGCCGAAGCGTACCTCACGGCATGGCAGGCCGGCCGGTACGATGCCCTCTACGACCAGCTCTCACCGGCAGCGCAGCGGGCAGTCGAGCGCGAAGCGTTTGTGCGCCGCCACGAAGCAATCGCGGCCGAGATGACGCTGACCGCGCTGACCGCCGGCATCGAGCCGGAGACGCCGTTCGAACGGGCGGGGCACGGCCAGGCAGCGGTGCCGTTTGAGGCGGTCTACACCACCGCGC
>JACQGX010000252.1 GCA_016199265.1 Chloroflexota bacterium
AAGGGCTTCGATCGGGTCGTCGAATGCGTCGGCGGCGACCAAGACGAAACGCTCGGGCAGGCCGTGGCGATGGTGAAGCCCAGAGGAGTGGCGGTGGCGGTCGGCTCGCTTGCCCGGGACCGGGCGACCATCCCCGTCGTGAACTTCAAGTTTTCGGAGAAGGAGCTGAGAGGCTCCCAGGGTGCGCCGGAGGGCTATGGACCGGCGCTGGACCTCGTGGCCTCGGGCCAGGTCGACGTGCGGCCGGTGATCACGCACCGACTCCCCCTGGAGGCGGCCGAGCACGGCCTGCAGTTGATGGATCGCAAGGCGGAAGGCGTGGTGAAACTGGTCATCCAGCCGTAGCGGCAGCGGCGATCGCAGCGGCCAGGCCCGTCGGCGTCAAGCTCGAACGGGACGATCCGCTCTCCCGTGCCAAGTGCTCAGTCCGGCAAAATCGCCCCGAACCACGCTTTCCGGCATTCTCGGTAGGTAGCGAGAACCGGCGGTGTTGCGCCGATAACCTGTCGGTGGTGGAGTCCGCGAACTACCTCGCCGAGTGGATCGAGTCGCGCCCCGCCGTGCCGACCGACGAACTCGACCGGCGGTACCTCGTGCCTGCCGCGGCCTGGTCCGAGGTCGAGCGCGAATGACTGTCAGCCAGTCATTTCCGTGCTCGACGGTGGAGGACCGCAGTCCGCCGCTGCCCGCGCCGACGATCGAGTTGTCCAGGAAGTCGGCCGTCGCGAGCGTGTCCGTCTCCCAAGCGCCGGTGCATACGTTACGTAGTGACGACTGCCAAAGTCGGCCGCCAGCTCCTCGTCCATGAATCCCTCTCGCTGGGGGATCACGTCGGGCGCTTCGTGGCGCACCGCGGCGAGCACGCACTCGCTCTTGGTCATCGTGCCGAGCGGCGCCGCCATCACTGTTGCCCCGGCTGGCCGAACGTGCACCGCGCACCGATCATGGCCATCGGACGCAGGCATAGCGCGCGCGCCTTACGGCCAGCGTACGTGACCGGCGCTGAAACGGCAGCGTGCGCCGTAAGGCTCGTGTAACGGGCCGGGAGTAGACGGCACATGAAGCGACATGGCTCTATGAGCGAGCGTCAGGAAGATGGGGAGCGGCTGCGGCCAATTGTCGAGGCCGTCGCCGCTTGGGCCTCCCGACCGGCTGAGACGACGAAGAAGGAGGTGTGGGCACGGCACCAGGCGCTCCTGCCCACCAAGAAGAGGCGCGACAGTCGCCGAGACAGCGAGGGCACATCAGGGTTTCCCCTGATGCGGCAGTGAGCAGAACGTGGTACGTGTCTCTCTAACGCTGCGCAGGGGAGGGAGGCCGGTCACGGCGGCCGCGGCGGCTGCGTCCGGCCCACGTTCGGACTGTACGGCGAGGAGCTGGCCAGTGGCAGCAACCGGTGGTGCACGGCGACGCGCCGTGGGGCCGGAGCGTGGCCACCGCTGGCGGTAGGAGACCTGCCATGATCGCGCCATCGAGCCGGTGGGGGTACGTCAAAGACGGCCTCCTGAGCATCGCAGTTTCGCTGTGCTTCCTCGGCTTCGCCGCCTTTCTGTATTGGGCCGGCGCCAACTTCGCGGGGGTGGGAGGGCTGCCCGTCAGCGTGCAGATGCGCCGGCCGGGCTCGACGGCGCTCTTGCGCGGGCTGCCCCCACAAGTTGTGCAGATTGCCATGCTGATTTTCGTTGCGGTAGCGCTCCTCGGAGCGGTGATGTTCCTGTGGGCAGGGCTGGGGAAGTTCGTCGAGCTCGTGCGCGACTGGCGGCAGATTGGCGAGTTCGAGGCGACGGTGCGCCGGTCGCGGGCGCGGCGGCGCCGAGCCGGCGTCACCGCCCGATCGGCGAAGTGAGCGATGGCAGTTACCGGCGTGTCTGTTCGCCGGGCGAGGAGCAGAAGGTGAGTCGAAACTGGTCACGCGCAGTCTCCGCCAGCTGGGCGCTGGCAGTGCTCTTGACGCTCTGCGTGAGCGCTCTCCCCGCGTCGGCGCAGACCGTCGCCGCAGAGGAACGGTGGGACTCGAGCTTCGGCCCGGTGACGCTCCAGTTCCTGGCGGCGCCGGGCTCGGCCGCCACCATCCCGCTCCGTGGCTCCTGGGACCAGGGCGGCGGCCAGATCGGTGAGATCCGAAGCGGCACGTACGACGCGGCGACCCGCGTCCTCGAGTTCACCTACTACCAGTCCTGGAACAACCAGAACGGCACCGGACGCTTTACGCTGTCGAGCGACGGCAAGTCCGGCCCCGGCACCTACAGCCAGGGCAGCGGCAGCGGGTCGTGGACGCTCTCACGGTCACAGCCGTCCGCCCTGGCGGCACCCGCGGCACCGGCGGCCGCGCCACCTCCCACAACAGCGCAAGATGCCGGGCCGGTCCCTGTCGCCCGGCCGGCAAGTGACGAGGTTGGCGCTCTGTATGACAACTGGAATCGGGCGTTGGTGGGGAACCGCCCCACAGCGGCGACCGTGTTTCGGTTTGACCAGAGCGTGCTCGTGACGCGGATCACGAACTATCACTGGACCGACGGTCGAGGCGCGCCGCCGGGGACCATCGCTCTGCGCAGCGCCGATGGCACGCTCTTCGGCCCGTGGCCAGCGCGCGGCACGTCCGGCACGGGGGGCGCGCAGAACGTCAACTGGGTCGTCGAGCCCGACGTCGTCCTGCTGGCCGGTACCTACACCGTAGTTGATTCAGATCCCGGCACCTGGTCGCACAACGCGGAGTCTGCCGGCCGGGGGTTCGCCAGCGTGAATGGCAGGCTGCCCTCCGCGCCGGCCGCGGTGCCGGACGCAGTGCGCGCGGCGATTGCGGCGCAGGGCTACTACGAGGAGACCTGGGACTCCGACTGGGGTCTCACAACGCTGTACTACCTGGGGATCATCGATCCACCCGGCGCGCAACTGGCGGTTGCGGGCAGCTGGCAGCAGCCTTCAGGCATGGGTGCGTGCGACGCGGAGGAGGACTACTGCTGGGGCCAGATCGACGGCGGGGTGTTCGACCTCGCACCTCTCACACTCTGGTTCAAGTACTACCAGCCATGGAACGATATGCTGGGCGTCGGCCTGCTTCAACTTGCGCCCGACGGGCTCAGCCTGTCCGGATCGTACACGCACGACAGTGGCGAGAGCGGTCCCTGGGTGATGTGGCGCGGCGAGCCGAGCGTCGCGCTTCGATAACACCCGGCCTCCTCGTCCCCGCCGCGGCCGCCGAACGGCGGCGAGGAAGTGCCGACCTACGCGGCGCCGTCCTGCGCGTACGGCCGGCGCCTTAGGCGCCGGCCTGCCAGCGCCATCAGGCCGGAGCCTGTGGGGTCCGGAAACTCGGCCGGCTAGGAGCAGGGGGCGATAGCCTTGCCCGGTGCGGCTCTCCTTCGTGTACACCTTCATCTCCGTCCTGTTCGGTCTCGTGGTCGTCCGCACGCCCTCGACGCAGGCACAGACGCTCGAACTGTTCGCGCTGCGGCACGAGGTGCGAGTCCTGCGCCGGCAGGTCAAGCGCACCAGATGGCAGCCCGGCGATCCCCTCCTGATAGTCGCGCTGAGCCGCCGCCTGCCTCGTGCGGAGTGGTGGCGCCTCCCGGTGCGCCCCGAGACGCTACTCCGCTGGCACCGCGACCTGGTCCGCCGGAAGTGGGCGGCCTTCGGCCAGCGGCGTGGGCCCGGTCGCCCGCCCCTCGGGCCGGACCTGCGGGACCTGATCCTGCGTCTGGCTCGCGAGAACGCCCCGTGGGGCTACTCGCGCATCCGCGGCGAGCTCCTGAAGCTGGGCCACATTGGGCCGCATCGTCGCCGCAAGCACCATTCAGACGCTGCTACGTCTGTACCGGGTCCCACCGATGCCCCGGCAGGCGGAACTGACCTGGCGCGCGTTCCTGCGGGCGCACGCTGCCGGGCTGCTCGCCCGCAACTTCTTTTCAGTGGAAACGGTGCGATTGCAGACCCAGTACGTCCTCTGCAAGCATCGGACCGCTCCTCGACCGCCGTGCGGGCGTGATTCTATCGTGCGTCGCCCGGCCGCGCCGCGCCGAGTGGGTAGCCTCACGCGGCCGCGAGGCACCTCACCCTGGGTCGAATTGACCACCGAACCTTTCAGCGTCCGGGCTTGACGAATTCATAACCGTAGAGTTATGATTTACACATGCAAGCCGTAGCGGGTGAGCTTTTCAAGGCCCTCGCCGACCCAACCCGTCGGGCGATCTTCGAGCGCCTGGCCCGCGATGGGGAGCAGACCGTGCGCGCCTTGACCGATCGCGCCGGCGTGTCGCAACCGGCAGTGTCCAAGCACCTGGGCGTTCTGAAGCTTGCCAACCTGGTGCGCGACAGGCGCGAGGGACGCGAGACCCACTACAGCGCCCAGCCGCAAGCTCTAGCGCCCCTGATCGACTGGATGACCCTCTATGGCGCCTTCTGGCGCGACCGGTTCGACCGCCTCGAAACTCTCTTGAAAAGGATGGACCAATGACCAAACTATCTTCCACGCGTTCCCTTGTCGTTGAACGACTGCTGCCGCATCCGCCGGAAAAGATCTGGCGCGCCTTAACTGAAAGCCCGTTGATAGAGGAGTGGCTGATGAAGAACGACTTCCAGACGGTCGTGGGCCATCGGTTCAACTTCCGCGCCACGCCCATGCCGCATTGGAACGGTGCTACCGACTGCGAAGTCCTGGTCGTCGAACCCAATGAACGGCTCTCCTATAGCTGGAACGCTTCGGGTGAAGAGGCGGCGAACGGACTGAAGACCGTCGTCTCTTGGACGCTGACGCCGACAAAAGGTGGCACACTCGTGCGCATGGAGCAGTCTGGCTTCCGGCCCGAAGAAGAGGCCAGCTATCAGGGCGCGACCTACGGCTGGCAGCAGTTCTTCGGCGGCCTGGAACGGGTGGTCGCGGGGCTGGACTGAAAATAGCGTTGCCGTTGTCGAGGTGGTTGTAGTTCAAAGGTCGAGCATCGCAATCAAAGGAAACTAAAAGGAGGCGGCGATCAGCGCCCCGAGCACCTCGCCCGCTTGGAAGCGGCCGAAGTCCTCGGGGGCCGCGCACGACGCGCACCGGGCCGGCGGCGCGGCCGGGGCTAGCCGGCTGGCCGACGATGGCGCCCTCCGGTGCTGGTTGCGCTGGTCCACGTCGCGCTCTGGCTGGGAAGACGGCTGAGCCTCGCGGCGGGCACGCGGCGGCGCGCGGCGGCCCCGGTGCGGGCCTGACCGCCGGGATACCAGGCAAGGGAGGACGACCATGCCCGATCCGATCCGCGTCCTCTTCGGCTCCGAGCAGAGCAGCGCCCGCTCGCGGATAGCCGCCGCCTTCGCGGTCCAACTGGGGGAGGGTCGGATCGAGGCTTACTCGGCCCGCTCGGCGCCGGCCAAGGAGGTCGACCCGGTCGTGGTGGCAGTGATGCGCGAGGTGGGGACGGACGTGTCCCACTCCTTCCCGAAGCCGCTCACCGACGAGATGCTCCGCGCCGCCGACGCGGTGGTCGCGCTGGGCTGCGGCCACGCCTGCCCGCTCTACCCGCGCAAGCGGTACGAGGACTGGGCGATCGAGGACCCGGTCGGGCCGGGGGCTCGAGGTGGTCCGCGGCGTGCGCGAGGCGATCCAGGGCCACGTCGACCGCCTCCTACGTGGCCGGCCAAAAGTCTTGCGACACTTCTGCTCCTGGTTGATATGTCACAGAACTTATGGTCACTCACGTAGCCGAGCTCGCCGCCTCGGCGGGCGAGGCCAGGTCACGGCCCGGCTCGGACGAAAACACCGGGTGGGGTGGGTGGCCTGTGGTCAGCAGGTCACGGCTAGATCTTCAGAAGGTCGGCCGCCGCCGCTAGCGCGCGGATGACCCCTTCGTCCAGGATGCTATCTGCAACATAGGTAACGGCGCCCGTTCGGGAATGGCAGGCCGCTGTTGCGCACCGCGGCGCGCACCCGCTCGCGGGCCTCCTGTGCCGCCGCGTCCGGCAGGCCGACGACGGTGAAGTTGAGGAGCCCGTTGGCGATGTCGACCTCGACCTCCGCCACCGAGCACTCCAGCCCCACCGCCACCCCCGTCAGCACCTTCGCCAGCATGCCGCGCCTCCCCGTCAGGTTCCGGTCTGAGGCGCACACCCCACGCGTGTGAAGCATCCGGCGGCAAGTGCCTAGGGGTTAGTGGCCGGAGCGAGGCTCACCGGCACCCGTGCGGCAGACCTCGCCACCTCTACCTATCCAGGGCACCGTGACGGCAAGAGCGAGAGGGCGCAGCCCAGCGGGCTCACCGCGGCCGGCTCCGGCCCTACGCGGCGACGCGCCAGGCCAAGGCGCTCGGGCGGCTGCTGGATGCGCAGCCGGGCCGGCTCACCAAAGCGGCCGAACAGGTTACCGTCGGTGCTGTTTTCCGCAGTGGGCAGCGTGATCGCCGGCCGACAGTCCGTGAGGAGATCATCCGTGACGCGATGGCGCCGGCCGGTCGAGCCGCGGCCGGCGGCGATGCGGTCGGGCCGGCCGAGGTGGAGGTGGATCGCCGCGCCGGCGCACCACGCGCCGCGGGTGCGCGTCACAGATTTGCGTGGCCGCGGTCACCCCTCACCCCTAGCCCCGAGTTCCGCCATTGTGCCTGAAGGCACCTGGTAGGGTGTCGTCGGCGGGTCGCTTGTTGCGGGCGCCGTGGCGGACACGGCAGCGCCGAGCTGAACGCCTTGCGCCCCCGCGACAGCAGCGGGTCATGGTGCATCGACCCCAGGGCGATCGCCTTGCCGTGTTTGCGGGCCAGGCGGTCGTCCACCAGCAGGAGCAGGGGGCAGTCCGCCGGCAAGCGCCGCAGCGCCAGCCTGAACACCACCTTCCCCAGCGCGTCGGGGTCCCACCGCGCCCGGCTAAAGAACCGGTGCAAGACCGAACGGTGGCGCCACCCGCGCGCGCCGTCACCACCCGCCACCTCGGCGGCGATGGCGACGCCGGTCACCGTGTGGCGCTCCGGACACTGCAGCCAGCCGGCCACCAAATACCAGAAGGTCTGGTAGGTCGGGGCGGTGAAGCACGGCGCGCATGCCGCCAACAGCAGCGCGAACGTCTCGGATACCATCAGTGGGGGCATGGTGTCCTCCGGGAGTTGGGGTGGAACACCTCCAACCCCCGCAGGGTCCGTGCCCTCGCCCTCATGCCCCAAAATGGCGCAACTCGAGGCGAGATGTGCCACCGTTTCGAGAGGACCTCCTGCTTGAATTCGGCCGTGTTGGGTAGTGTTGATGGCGGTTCCACTTCCATTCTGGGTTAGTGGCGCCGCACCGGCCCTGGGGCTCTGTATGACGTAACCTGGTGACCCTGCACTAAGACAGATGGAGAACGATTAATGCGTACGGCGACTCCCGGCCATCGCCCCAGCCGCTCGGTGAGTCGTTCAAGGTGGCCGACCCGGACGGCAACGTCGTCGAGGTGACGGGCAATCCAGATGAGCGGCCGGTGTGAATGGGGCTCGAGGGCGCGGATGGCAGTTAAGGAGTTGCGATGGCCGACACGATACGGGTACATCCCGATAACTCGCGGTGCCTCTCTTGGCGAGGACGGGCCCGCTTCTTGCATGGCTCGACCGAGCACTACGGAGCGGTGGTCAACGCCGCCTTCGACTACGAGCGCTATCTGGACACGCTCGCCGCCGACGGGCTGAGCCTCACCCGGGCATTCACGTTCTATCGGTCACTCGAGACCAGTCTTGGCCCGGAGCTCGGCTACGCCAACACGCTCGCGCCGCGGCCGGAGCGCTACCTCGCGCCATGGGCACGGACGCAGGCCACGGGAGACGTGGGGGCAGACGGGCTGCCGAAGTTCGACCTCGACACCTGGGACGAGCGCTACTTTGCCCGCCTGCGCGGCTTTCTCGCCGCTGCGGCGGCGCATGGCGTCGTGGTGGAGTTGGTGCTCTTCTGCAACGCCTATGACGAGGCACGTTGGCAGCACCTGCCGCTCCACCCGGCGAGCAACGTCAACGGCGTGGGCACCGGTATGGCCGCGCCACGCGATTTCGGCAGTCTCGTAGATCCGTCCGTGGTCCATCACCAGCGGCGGCTGGTAGAGAAGCTGGTCGCGGAGACGAACGCGTTCGACAACCTGTACTACGAGATCTGTAACGAGCCGGGGTACACGCGCGACGGTGTGCCCCAACCGGAGGTCGTCCGGGACTGGCAGCGGCTACTCGCCACGACCGTCCGCGAGACGGAGCGGGCGCTCCCTAAGCGCCACCTGGTGGCGGTCAACCCGCATCTGCTGCTCCCCGTGCGCGAGCCGGAGACGCCGACGGAGGTGCGCGTCGCCGTCCTGGACGACGGCTTCTACTGGCACGATCCAGGAATAGACCTGCTCAACGTGCACTACCTCAGCCACCGCTTGCCCCGCGAGGGGCTGCACCACGCCTACCCCGGTGGGGCGCGGCCGCGGGCGCCGGCCTACCGCTTCGGCCAGATCGCCCCGTTCGTCGCGCTGCGGGCGCCAGCCGGCAAGCCGCTCGGCTTCGACGAGGACTACGGTGGCATCGTGCAGGGGCAGCCGCCGCGGCCGGAGCAGAAGCGGCTGGAGGCGTGGGAGGCGCTGCTGGGCGGCTGCGCCACCTACGACCACCTGGACTTCACCTTCACGACGGACGATCCGACCGGCGCGGCCGCCGGGGCGATCCCGACGGGGCTGCCGCGGGCGTGGCTGGATGGGCGGGCGCTGCGCCGGCAGTTCTCCTACGTGGTGGCCTACGCCAACAGCCTCGACCTCGAGACGCTGCGCCCCGACCTGCTGATGGTCCAGCAGACGCCATGGAACGTCGGCGCGGTGGCCGCGCGCACCACAGGCGCCACGGGCAACGGCGGTGGCGGGCGGCCGATCGTGGCCGTGTACCTGGCTGATCTGCGCCGGGTCGAAGAAGGGTTCGGCAGCACCGCGTTGGGCGGCCGGCTGTCGCTGGGTGGGCTGCCGCCGGGGAGCAGCTTTGCTGTCCGCGCGCTCGATCCCAAGACGGGTGAGTGGCAGGACTTGCCAGGTGTGGCGGCGAGCGACTGGGGCGAGGTGCGGCGAGAGGTGCCGGCCTTCCATGAGGACGTGCTCCTGCATCTGGCCCCTGCCGAGTAACGGTGAGAGGGATGCCGGGCCCCACATGCTCCCACGCCGTCACAGGCGCTTCGCATATCGATAGAAGACGCGCGAGATCCGCGCGTCGATCGTCCTGGCGTAGAACGGGATCGGTCCAACCGAGAAGATCTCGCCCCGCTCGTAGCCGTCGGCCCGCATGTCGCGCAGGCAGCGCTTGAGCAGCACGCTGCCAACGCCGGCGTGGCGCGCCCGAGGCGCCACGCCCATCGGCCCGAGGAAGCCCCAGCGTCCGGCGCTGTACGCCGCAAAGCCCGGGAACGCCCCCGTCTGTTCCTCCAAGGCCACCTCGATCGCCGGCGGGTCCTGCCGGAACGCCTGTTCCGCCAGGTACGCCCAGCGCCGGCCCGGCGTCGGCGGGACCATCTCCCGCGCCACCCCGTCGGCGACCCACTGCCGCTCATCCGGCGTCGCCCGGCGCACCACAATGCCCTGAGTGCGTAGGCGCGCCTCGTCGGCTTCCGTCGAAAGGTCCGGCGCTCCTGGCCCTACCAGATCGACCTCCATGTCCTGCGTCGTCCCGGTCTGCTCGTAGCCGCGCGCCCGCAGCACCGCCACTCCATACTGTTCCACGCTACCATACGCTCCCGCCTGGCTTCGTGCAAATGGCGCAATAGGACGACAAGGAGAAGGGAACGGAGGCGGCACTCCCCCTCTCCCCTCGTGGGCACTCCCCCTCTCCCCTCGTGGGAGAGGGGGTCGGGGGGTGAGGGGGCCAGGAGCGGCGCAAACGGATGACGCGCACCCCTGAGCGCGCCGCCGCTTGCACGTGCGTCACGGCCGCGCTAGACTAGTGGCAGATCGATGTCTCGATCGGGAGCTCTCGCCGCTTTGGCAGTAAAGGAGGTTGAGGAGATGGCTCCTCCCACGATAGCTCGGACTGCCCGCGCGCAGGCAGCGCCCACATCGTGGGTGACACGCGCCGCCGTATTGCGGGCTAGCGCAAGCACGCTGGCGGTTGGTGTGCTCGCCGCCTGCACCGGCCCGTTCGGCGCGGAGGCCCCAAAGGCCTCCGCCCAGCCGGCGTCGCTGATCCTGCATACCGACTGGCTGTCAGGGCCACGCGGCCAGGTGACGGAACAGGCGTTGGCGGAGTTCGGGAAGCGGCACCCGAACATCAAGGTCACGACTGAGGCCCTACCGGGCGATACGGCGGAGAAGCTGACCGCGCTCATTGCCGCCGATTCGATCGGCGACGTGGCGCTGTGGACGCACCATCTCGTGGTCTACTTCGCCAAGCCTTTGTAGCCGATTAGTACTAATCGGCACGATGCGGGCCGCCGTGCCGCATGGCAGGCTTTGCGGCGTATCGATGCCACAAACGCCACAACTGGCATCACCATAGGCCGAACGTACGGCCCAACCTGAGACTCGTCCCGCCGGCGTAGCCCGCGTGCTGCCCCTC
>JACQGX010000011.1 GCA_016199265.1 Chloroflexota bacterium
ACTCTTCCTGGCATCCGGAACTGCTGATTGCACCCGCCAGAGCCTTGACATCGGCGCCCGCAGCTTGCTCCACTGGTGTGGAGACATCATATCACCGATTCTCTCGGCGAGCGGTTCGCGGCCGGCAGAGGGATCACCATGCGGCGGCCAGGCGCGTCCGCGCAGTCGCTGGCCGAGCATCGAGCGATCCTCGCGGCGGTGGAGGCCGGCGACTCCCGGGGCGCGCACGACGCCATGCGGGTCCACATCCTCCAGTTCCAGGACGACCTGCGCCAGGGGTTGCCGGCGCTCAGCGGCCATCGCTCCGGCGATACCGCAGCCGCCGGCGGGTAAGGCGCAACGGGCAGAGCCAGGGCCGTATTTCAAGGCTCTGGGCTGCGACTGACGCCCTCTTCCCTGGCCTCACCGCGCACGCCGATCGAGCGTGGAATCTGTTCGCGCGGCTGCTGTATCAGATCGGCTGCACGCGCCGCCCGTTTCGGTCGACCAATGAGCCGATCACTGGAAGCGCGGCGCGCACCACCTGGTGTGGACAGAGTGTCGGGGTTCAGCCAGTTGATCCAAGTGACCTTGCCCAGCGAGTAGGACTGGCGAGAGGACTCGACGTCTGCAGCTCGAGCACGCTCTCGCCGTGCTGCGCTTCATGTGCCGCAGCCACGCCTTGCCGCCAGTGGTGACCGCGGCGTGTGGCATGGGTTGTGCCCCATCCCATCCCGGAGCTTGCGCTGCCGCAGGTGGCGAAGGAGGTGCCCATCCCCAAGCAGGACGTTGCGCGCGCGCAGAAGCTGCTGGCCGATGCCGGCTATCCGGACGGCATCGACATCACGCTCTGGACATCCGAGGGGCGCCCCGGCATGGTGGAGTCGGCGGTTACGTTCCAGGAGTTGGCCCGGCCGGCCGGCATCCGCGTTCGTATCCAGAGAGTGCCCATCTCCACCTACTGGGACGACGTCTGGATGAAGCGTGAATTCTGCGTCTCGAACTGGAATACGCGCCCGACGATCGACATCGGCCTGACGCAGGCCTACCACTCCGAGGCCAAGTGGAACGAGTCGTTCTTCAAGAGCCCGGAACTGGACCGCCTGATCGAACAGGGGCGCGCCGAGCCGGATGAGGCCAAGCGCGCGGCCATCTACGTCAGGGCGGCCAAGCTGCTGTCGGAGGAGGGTGGATCGATCATTCCGTACTTCCGCGACCTCATCACCGCAGTCAACAAGCGTGTCAGGAACTTCGTCATGTTCCCCACCGCCGAGTACGACTTCCGTTCGGTGTGGGTTGAAGCCTAAACCAAGTCCAAAGTCCAAGGTCCAAAGGACGCGGCATCTGGCGGTCGACCTTGGACTTTGGACCACGTTTTGAAAGGACTCGGGAGCGACTCGATGGTGGCCTTTCTCGTTCGCCGGCTTGCCTTCGTGCTGTTCACCCTCTGGCTCGTGTCCGTGGCCACGTTCGGCGTCACCCAATTGCTGCCGGGCGATGTGGCCAGCGCCATTCTTGGCCAGAACGCCACGCCGGAGGACCTTGCCCGGCTACGCGGCGCATTGGGGCTCGACCGGCCGGTGTGGGTGCGCTACAAAGTCCAAGGTAGCCTACACGATGCGACATGCGTTGGATTTTGGACTTTCGACTTTGGACTTGCTTTAGAGAGAGCCTAAGGAGCGCAGCAGCTTTGGGAGCAACGAGACATGGTCACTGCGACACCGCCTCCGATCCCGACCGGGGAGCGGCAGCCTGAGGCAGCCGGTGCCGGCGATGCGCCGGTGTTGGCGATCAGCGGCCTCTCGGTCGCGTATGGTGCCGTTCACGCCGTGCGCGACGTCTCGCTCAGCGTGCGTGCGGGTGAGACGTTGGGTGTCGTCGGCGAGTCGGGCTCCGGCAAGAGCACGCTCGCCTTCGCGACTATGGGCTACCTGGGCGCGAACGGCCGCGTCGCCGGTGGCTCGATCAAGCTGCAGGGACAGGAGCTGCTGACGCTTTCCCCGGCCGAACTGCGCCGGTTCCGTGGTGGGCCGATGGCGATGGTCTACCAGGACCCGCAGACGGCGCTCAATCCGTCGCTGGTCGTCGGCCGGCAGGTCGCCGAGGCGCACCAGGAGCACACCGGCAAGTCCGGCCGGGGGTGTTGGGCGCGCGCTGTGGAGATGTTCGGGCGCGTCGGCCTGCCCGATCCGGAGCGCATTGCCCGGCGTTACCCGCACCAGCTCTCCGGGGGGCAGCAGCAACGCGTCGTCATCGCCACAGCGCTGGTGAACAACCCGGCCCTGCTGATCCTGGACGAGCCGACCACCGGACTCGACGTCACGACCGAGGCCCTCATTCTCGACCTGGTCAACGAGCTCAAGCAGGAGTTCGGCGCCGCGACCCTGTACATCACCCACAATCTGGGGGTCATCGCCCAGGTGTGCGACCGCGTAGCGGTGATGTACACCGGCGAGATCGTCGAGGAGGAGGATGTCGTGCCCCTCTTCCGCGAGCTGTGCCGTTACTATGGCGGCTCCAGCGGAGTCGTCGAGCGCCTCCTCCGCCCGATCGTGGGACCCAGGCCACCGCTGCGCGCGGTGGACGGAGTGAGCTTCGACCTCATGCCCGGCGAGACCCTGGCGCTGATCGGCGAAAGCGGCTCCGGCAAGACCACCCTTGCCCGTACCATCGCCGGCCTCATCGCCCCCTCTGGTGGGCAAATCCGCTTTCTGGGGCAGGAGGCGACCAAGCCGGCCGGCCAGCGCCCGGCAGCGCTGCGGCGGGAGATGCAGATGGTGTTCCAAAATCCCGACGCCTCGCTCAACCCGCGTCACACCGCCGGCCAGATCATCCGGCGACCGGTGGAGATGTTCCTCGGCCTGCGGGGCGAGGCCGCCCGGCAGCGCGTGTGCGAGCTCCTGACCGCCGTTCACCTCGATCCCGACTTCTACGATCGCTACCCGGGCGAGCTCTCCGGCGGGGAGAAGCAGCGCGTGAGCATCGCCCGCGCCTTTGCCGTCGAGCCGCGCCTGGTGATCTGCGACGAAGCGGTTTCTGCCCTCGACGTCTGCGTGCAGGCGGCGATCCTCAACCTGCTCATCGAGCTTCAGGAGCAGCCCGGCAGTTCGTACCTCTTCATTTCGCACGACCTGAGCGTGGTGCGGCACCTGGCCCACCGCATCGGCGTGATGTACCTCGGCAAGCTCGTGGATTTTGGGCCCACCGAGGCGATCTTCGAGCCGCCGTACCACCCCTCCACCGAGGCGCTCATCTCGGCGGTGCCCGAGCCCGACCCGCAGGTGCGCCGCAAGCGCATCCCCCTGGAGGGGCCGGTACCCAGCCCTGCCGAGAGACCGGAGGGCTGTCCGTTCGCCGGCCGATGCCCCCGCTACCTCGGCCCAATCTGCGACGACGTGCCGCCGCCCATCCACGAAACCGAGAGCGGCGAGCAGATCGCCTGCCATATTCCGCTGGACGAGCTGTCCAAGCCCCTTGCCAAGCCCGATGGTCGCTCCCCTCCCCGCGAGGTGACGAGGCCACCAGGAGGTGAGGGGTCGTTCGGTCTCTCAATCGAAGAAGTCGCCGTCTCCATCCGGTAGATAGGCTTTGGCTGCCCGTTCGTCGAACGTCACGCCCAGGCCAGGCCGGTCCCAGACGTCGACGAACCCGTCCTTGACGATCGGGTCCGGCAGTCCATCGACGATGTCGTACCACCAGTCCGGCCGGCCCACAGGATACTCGAAAGCGATGTAGTTCTCGGGCAACGTCGCCGACACCTGGACGAGCGCTGCCAGGCCGATCAGCCCATCGGCGGTGCCGTGCGGCGCCATGAGGATGCCGTGCAGATCGGCGTACTCCGCCACCCACTTTAGCTCGGCGATCCCGCCGATGTCGAATGGGTCCGGCCCAACGATGCGAACGGCGTGCTGCTCGATCAGGTCCTTGAAGTTCTGCCGTAAGTAAATCTGCTCGCCGGTGTGGATGGGGGTCGAGGTGCTCTGGGTCACCTCGCGGTAGACGCCGGCATTGGTGTAGGGGACGTAATCGCCGGTAATCAGGTCTTCGAGCCACATGATGTTCAGCGGCTCCAGGGCCTTGGCCAACCGGATCGCGTCGGGCACCGTCCAGCCAGGCCCACAGTCGAGCGCCAGGCCAATCTCGTCGCACAGCACCTCTTTCATCGCCTCGACGCAAGCGATCACGTGCCTCAGTCCCTGCTCGGTGAGGAGGCCGCGGTTCCCCTGGAACCCGCTCGTGTGCGCGTCACCGTAGAAGAGGTTCGGCACCCGTCCCGGCATCGGGCTGTGGAAGCCGATCCCCTGCTTGATAATCGTGAAGCCTTCTTTGGCCTCCTTCATCCGCGCCATGTTCTCGGCGTAGTGCTCCGGCGAGTAGCCGGTCATCGGGAACCGGACGGCGCCGTTGTAGACGCGCACGCGATCGCGGATCTTGCCCCCGAGCAGCTTGTATACCGGCAGCCCCGCGGCTTTGCCGGCAATGTCCCACAGAGCGACTTCGATCGCGCTCACCGCGCTGCCCCACGGCTTGAAGCTCCCTCGCCGCCGGATCTTGAGCATCACCCGCTCGACGTTCGTCGGATCCTCGCCCAGGATGGCCTGCTTGTAGTACAGCACCTGGGGCCGGTTGTAGTGCCTGCCCGATTCCAGCGCGCCATAGCCGCTGATTCCCTCGTCCGTCACGATCCGCACCACCGGATTCTGACCCAGCACCGTGCATTTGAGGTCGGTGATCTTCATCTTCCGCTCTTCTCCTTCATTGGCTATCAGTGGTTATCGCCAGCCGCCGTGAGTCTAGCGCTCATTACTTCCCCCGCGCCCGCATGTCCATCAGGTACAACAAGACCAGTGAATCGACCATTCGAGGAGAAACGTATGCCATCGTCCCCACAAGCCACACTCCCGCACTGCCCCAACATCCTCCTGATCATGGCCGACGAGCT
Organism: Chloroflexota bacterium; assembly: GCA_016199265.1. GTDB lineage: Bacteria > Chloroflexota > UBA11872 > UBA12225 > UBA12225 > JACQGX01. The sequence goes on from JACQGX010000011.1 coordinate 4,922, forward strand.
GGTGACCTTCCTCACCGGCGCTTACGGCCATCCCGTGGTGCAGACGCCCAACCTCGACGCGCTTGCCGCCCAGGGCGTGCGCTTCGACGCCGCCTATTCGCCGTCGCCGCTGTGCGCCCCGGCGCGCGCCTGCCTGATCAGCGGCATGTACACGTCCACCAACCGCGTCTACGACAACGCCGCCCTGTTCGCCGCCGACATCCCCTCCATCGGCCACTACCTCACCAACGCCGGCTACGACTGTGTGCTCTCCGGCAAGATGCACTTCGTCGGTCCGGACCAGCTCCACGGCTTCCGCCGCCGCTTCACCACCGACATCTACGCCGAAGAATTCAACATGCTCGACAATCGCGCGCCGTGGTCGATCGCGCGCGATCCCAACCTGTTCGACCCGGAGGCGGGCAAGGGCCGCCACGTGCGCAACTACGTCGGCTCAAACGTCCACGTCGGGCGGTGGCACCACCACCTCTCGTACGACGAGGAGGCCCACTTTCGCGCGCTCGAGTACCTGCGCGCCCGCGGCGCGGTGCGTCAGCTCGCCGGCGCGCCGGCTGCTCCCGTGCTTGGCGCCGAAGAGCGCTCGGCCGAGCGGGAACACGCCTCAGGCGCGGCCGGCACGCAGCCGTTCTTTCTCTGCGTCTCGTACCACCATCCCCACGAGCCCTTCTGGCCGCCCAAAGACCTGTGGGACCTCTACGAGGACGCCGAGATCGAGATCCCCGAATTCCCGGAGGATCTGGACGCGCGCTACTCGGCAATGGATCGCTGGCTCAACGCGAACCACGGCATCCGGCACATGGTCGACGAGCTGCGCAGCCCCGAGAGCCTGTGTCGCGTGCGCCGCGCCTACTACGCACTCGTGACGTACATCGACCGCAAGGTGGGCGAGCTTATCGCCACCCTGAAGGAGCATGGCCTGTGGGACGACACCGTCGTCGTCTTCGGTAGCGACCACGGCGACATGCTCTGCGAGAAGAGCATGGTCCAGAAGCGCACCTTCTACGAGTGGTCGTCCCGCGTGCCGCTCCTGATGCGCTTCCCCGGCGACCGCTGGGCCGGCACCATCGTGCGCGAGCCCGCGTCACTGATCGACCTGCTGCCGACGTTCCTGGACGTCGCCGGCGTGCCGGCGGATGACCACCTGCCCGCGGACGGCGCCAGCCTGATGGGCCTGATCGACGGCAGCGACGCCGCGCCGCGCACCGTCTTTGCCGAGATGCACGTCGAAGACAACCCCGTCCTCTGCTTCATGGTCCGCCGCGGCCGCTACAAGTACCACTACATGCACGGCGTCGACGTCCAGCTCTTCGACCTCGAACACGACCCCGACGAATGGCACAACCTGGCCGGCAACCCTCGTTACGCCGAGATCGAGGCCGAGCTGCGCGACGCCATCCTCGACCGGTTCCCGCTGGACGCCATCGAGGCCGACGTGCGCCGCAGCATCCGGTCGCGCCGCCTGATCCGCGAGGCGATGCGCCGCAACGGCACGCTCTGGGACTATGCCCCCGTCTTCGACCCCAATAAGGACGCGCTCCAGCAATACCTGCCACAAAGGTAACTTGTCAAACCAGCCCGGTAATGAGCCCCGCGTATTCGTTGAAGAAACGGTCCGGCACGATAAAGGAACTCTCTCGGGCGGCGCACCGCGTTACAACTGCGAAAGCCGACGGTCGTAGTCCGCGTACGATCCGACTGTCGCCGCGCGGTCCGTGATGTGGCAGGTTCCTGTATTCACGCCGCCACGCGGATAGTCACCGCCTGGGGCCGTTCGCGTTCCTCCGGGATTGGTTGACCGTCGGCAAGCAGCGATTCAAGATAGAGGCCAATCGCGTCTCTGGCCATAGCGATCGCTTCCTCCAGTGTCTCAGCCTGCGTTACACATCCTGGCAGGGCAGGCACAGTCACAGTGTAGCCGCCCTCTTCTTCGTCGGGGTGCAAGATGATCGCGTAGCTGTACTCGCGCTGACTCATGATGCCTCCCAAGTAAAAGCAGGTCGCGCAGCGCTTCTACGGTAAGACCGGCTTCGTCCAGTATCGACGAGAGCGTCTTTGGCTTGAGGATGGTGCCCGCATGCCGCGCTACTACGACGCGCCCGGCCTTCGTCGGGTGCTGCAGGACCAGGTGGCTTCCCGACTGCCGATCTTCGCGCTGGCCATCGCGCTGCAGCGCACGGAGGAGCTCGGCCGCAGTGATTCGTGGAAGCTTCGGGCTCATAGAGACGTGCTGAGCGTACCCAATTCTATACCCTCTCCGGAGGCTTCGCAGACTGGGCAGCGTACCGGCAATAGCGTGCGCGACTGTGCGGGCCGGTCACCCACGCCAGGCATCTCTGCCACACCGCGCAACGTCAGCGGCACAAGGGCCGGTGTCGGCTTCAGCGAGCTCCCGCGGTCGCGCGAAAGGAGTCTTACCAGTGGTTCGACGACCGCATCGAGCAGGGAACGGTGCTGGCGCTGGCGCTCTCCGGCAGTGTGCGCATGGACACCGTCGTGCTGCGCGGCGTCAGGCCGTCCAGCGGTTACTACACCATCACCGGTGCCGAAGCGAACGTCGTGCTGGAGCTGGACGGCCGGCCGGCGGCGGATGTCGTCGGAGAGTTGATTGGGCCAGACATCGATTGACGGTCGTGGCCGAGTCCCATTGCGGCAGAGAGGTCGGTTCCACGCCGCCGGCCGCGGTGCGGTCAGCCACTGCCGGTCATGAATCGCGCAATCCAATTGCGAAAAAAGGGGTCTGGGATCTGGTAGGCGGCTGGGGGTGTGAACTCGACCAGGTCGCGGTCGACGAGGCTGGTGAGGGAACGTTGGACGGACGATGCCGCACCCAATCGGTGGCGGCGGCGGAACGCCTCCGAATAGACGGCGCCTGCCTCACGGACCAGGGCGATGAGCACGAGACGCTGGTGTGGTGTGATGGCCTCCCACAGGGTGATGTAGCGCGCATGCTCTGCATCGAGGACGCGTTCGAGCCCGCGGCTGACGACATCGGGTGTCGCCGGTACCCCTTCGCCGCGGGCAATGGCCCAGACGAAGTAGCAGAGCTCCTGGGTGTCGTGAGGATGGCCGCCGGTGATGCCGAGGACGCGCGTGACGGCTTCGTCTGTGATCGCGATGCGTGTGGCCGCAAACCGGTCACGGATGAAGGCGGCGAACTCATCGTTCGGGATGGGGCCAAGGGGCAGCGGTCGCGCCAGTCGGTAGAGCGGCTCGTTCTCGTCGGTGAAGACCCGGCGCATCAGGTGCTGCCGGCTGCCGAGGAACACATGGGCGACCTCCGGCTGCATCTGGAACACGGCACGCATGACCGCCGGCAGGTGTGGATCGATGCCGAGGACCTCCTGGAACTCATCCAAGACGAGGGCGACACGGCGCTTGCGGTCCCGCGCCACCCGACCCGGCAGTTCGAGCAGGCGTTCGATGGTCTGGTCCAGGTCCCGCGCGTGCTCCCCGGACGCGAACTCGAACGACGGAGTGCCGTCGGGGTTGATGGTGACCCGGGGGCGTGCCGGGAGGTGCTGGAAAACGTCGATCGCTCGCTGCAGGATGCGCTCGACGGGCGCGACCAGTCCTTGGTGGAGCGCCGCGGCCAGGAGGTCGGCGAAGCGTTCCTTGGTGGGCGTGCGGAACAGGTCGAGATACGCGATGAGCACGCGCTCGTGCTTCACCCGGTCAATGGCTTCGAACACGAGGGAGGTCTTGCCGTACCGTCGCGGGGAGATGATGACGACGTTCTGGCCACCGCGCATGTCGGCGGTGAGTTCGGCCAGTTCGGTTTCACGGTCGGCGAAGTAGCGCCCCGTCGCGACACCACCATAGCGGAAGGGGTTCTCCACGCGAAGGATTATACAAGTGTGCGTTACGCAATGGCGCGTAACGCGGCGGTGCGTAAGGGGAGGTTGCTGGCCGACTCGCCGCCCCTGGTGGGGCCTGAGCCTCGTGACCACGCAGCAGCGAGTTGTCAGCGTGTGATTGTCAGGGTTTGGGGCGTGACCTGGCAGGGTTTGGCGAGGATCATGGTCACACGGGACGTGTAGGCGGCGGGCGAGGCGTGACGGCGCGCCGCCGGCCGCACGTGAGAGGACGGCGATGTTCGGACAGTACATGGTCGAAAGCTATGCCCGGTTCCGGCACGAGGAATTGCTGCGGCAGTCGGAGAACGCGCGGCTGCCGCGCTCGGCCCGTGCGGCACGTGCCGCCCGCTCCGGCGGCCCGGCCGGCACGGTCGCCGCCGCGGCGGGAGGGATGGGGCCGGACGGCGCCGAGCGTCCACGCCCAGGATGTCCGCCCGCCGGAGACGGCGGCAGTGACCGTCGTCGGCGATGGCCTCGCCAAGGCGAAGCTGGATACGACGACCATCCGGCTGGGCGTGGAGGTGACGGCTCGCACACCGGGCGAGGCGTTCACGCAGACCTGGGAGCGGAGCGAGCGCGTCATCACGCGCCTGCGCGCGCTGGGCGTGCCCGAGGCGGACGTGCAGACCGCCGGCCTGAACGTCTTCCCGATCCACGAACCGCCCAAGGGCGGGCCGTCCGAAACGGCGCCCGTGTCGGGCTACCGTGGGAGCGCGACGATCGTGGCGCAAGAGGCTGATCCGGGGAGAGTCACCAGCCTCATCGCCGCCGGACTGGAGGCGGGAGCGAACATGGTCCAGGGGTTGAGCTTCGGCATCCGCAGCGACGACGCGCTGCGCAAGGAGGCGCTCGCGGCGGCGGTGGCCGACGCCTACCCCAGGGCCGAAGCCGCCGCAACGGCCGCCGGCCTGGCGCTCGCGGCCGCACCTCCACCGCGTTGCAGGTCGCGGGGCTCGAGGCGGGCAAGACGTAGGCCGTTCAGCTTCACACCGGCACGCCCGAACAGCCGAGCGCGAGCTTCGGCCGGTTGGGTGAACTGGTGGCCGACGCTCAGGGGAAGGCGCAACTCACCTCGACTACCGCGCGCGTCTCGGCCTCGGGCGCGGAGATCGACCTTTCGACGATCGACCTGACCAACGGCGAGCACTTCGTCGCGCTGCTGCTGCCCGGGTCCGGGACGGTCGCTTGGGCGGCAATTCCGCCGGCCGAACCGCCAGCGACCGGCCGGTGATTTGTCAGCGGCCGCAGGCGCATTCTGCCCCTTGCCTCTCCTTTGGCCTAGATCTTGCGCCGTTTGTGCCTGGCGTGGCGAGCGGCGCCAGGGTGGTGCACCGTTGGTTGCACCGCCTTCCTAGCCCGTGATAGCCTCCCACCGACAGGCCAAGATGCGCGCCCACTCTTGGCCTGTTTTCTTTTCAAGCGGGCGCAGCCGAAAGGAGGCAGACATGATCACTGTCACCGAGCGCGCAGCCGCCGAACTGGAGGGGTTGCTTGGAGCCCAAGGAGCTCCTTCGGGCCAAGGTGTGAAGCTAGTGCCGGATCAGACTGGCGGTGTCGGCGTGACGATCTCCGCCCCGACGACCGGAGATGAGGTGGTACCTCGCGGCGAGGTTCCGCTGCTCATCGTCGATGCGAGCCTCACCCAACAGCTCGACGGCGTCGTCCTCGACGTCGAACCCGCCGCCGGCGCCGGCGGCGAACGCCCGCCGCAGTTCGTACTTCGGCGTCCTGATGTGGCAGCCTAAACCAAGTGCAAAGTGCAAAGTGCAAAGTGCAAAGTGAGGACACTTGTAGGTTCCACTGTGGCTTTGGTTTAGTAGACGGGGACGGTCGAGCGGCCCTACTGATGCCATCAAGGCTGATTAGG
>JACQGX010000259.1 GCA_016199265.1 Chloroflexota bacterium
AGGCCGTGCTCGCGGTACCAGGCACGCAGCGGCACGTCTTCGTCCTTGGGGAGCGAGAAGGCCATATCGGTCGCCCACGCGCCGAGGAGCTGCCAGCGGATAGGGTTATCCTTGACCTTCTCCAAGAGTTCGGGTGGTTGGACGACGTAGTCGAGCGGCCGCAGCCAGCGGTAGCTGTAGCCCATGAAGATCGTCTTGCGCGTGATGCCGGAGAGGTTCGGGCCGACGGCGTGGAAGATGCGGTTCTCGAAGATAACGGCGTCGCCGGGGCTGGCGAGGACCTCGATCGCGCCGTCGGGATCGATACCACCCTGCGTGCGCGGCGGCTGGCCGACCGTGATGTGGCTGCCGGGCACGAAGCGCGTGTTCCCGCGACCCGGCTGCGAGAGATCGGAAAGGACGTAGCAGACTTTGAGCCGCAGGCGAGGCAGCGGCTCGGGAATCTCGTGGGTGGCGATGCCGCCGTCGCGGTGCCAGCCGATCGCCTTGAAGCCCTCGCCCGTGCCCGGTGGCTGCGGCGGGCGGACGATGATGTGCGACGTGTCGAGCTGGATGTCCCAGGTGAGCAACTGTGGCACCAGCGGGACGGTTGCGGGCCAGTCGAGCAGATCGAGGAACGTGTCGTCCAAGACGATAGCGTTGCGCTTCTCGTAGGCGCCGGCGCGGTTTAACCCTTCCTCGCGTACGCCGCGCTCGAAGATTCGGTCGACGGCGGCGGTCACCCGTTCGAGCGTCGTCTGATCCAGCGCATGGCGCACAATGAAAAAGCCGTTCCGCTCGAACTTGGTCGCTTGTTCCGGTGTCAGGGCACTGAATTGCATATCGAACTCACTCCGCTGTTGGGTTGGATGGGCGCTGCACAGCGCCCATCTCTGCCGTCAGGTATACCTGACCCTGGCGTATCGCGCCACGCCGGCCCGATTGGCCTCTGGCCCGGCGTGCGTATGGCGGCGACGCTTGCGACGTTCCGTAGGGCTGTAGGAGTCACGAAGGGAGCGTCGTCAGTTGCGCGGTCGCTTCAAAGAATCGATTGGCCGCTTGCGCGTCTTCACGCCGCAACCAGCGCTCGACAGCAGCAAGGACGCGCGGTAGTCCTTTGTCGGGTAGGTGCTGCGTCTCCCAGCGGGCAATGTCTGAAGCCAGAGCCGGGCTAATCGGGTTCCGTACGGCGATTCCCTCTGCCTGCGCAACGCGCAGCAACCGTCGGTCCTGAGATACGAGAACGCCGCGGTCATCCTGTGCCAGCAGAAGCAGGACCGCATCTGCCGTCTGCAACCGGTGCCGCGAGCGCTGACGTACGGCGGTCGTAACTTGCGCGAGATCTGCTGCCGCCCAATGAAGCGGCGAGCGCGCAAGCCGGTCGACGGCAGCCTCGGCATCTTCAGGCGTAAGCGCGTATTGGCCGCTCAGTATTTGAAAGCACTCGGACAAGACAAACACGGTGCTTCCCCAAACGCCGTGTCGCAATTCATCCTCGACGATCGGTTTCGCCGGGTGATTTGTGATGGCTTGGTAGACGAGCAGCGGCGTATCCACCCAGTTCACTCGTGATTCTCCGCCTGCTTCTTGCCGATCTGTTCTGCGATCTGGGCTTCTATGAGATCATCAATTTCTGCATCATAGAGGGAATCGTAGACCCATGGGTCCAACTCCGTTGTCTTGCCCGTATTCGCCTGCACGGCCCCGGCGAAGACTTCATCCCACGAGAGCCGATGGCCGGCGCCATAGCACTGATGGATCGCTTGGCGGACCAGCTCGCTCACCGATAATCCCGTGCGACGGCTCTGCTCCTCGAGCAGTCGGTTGTCCTTCTCTTGAAGGTAGATCTGACGGCGAACTCCCATTGTTCTCCTCCTTAGATTGTGACATCTAGGGCCACAACACAACTATACACACCTCTTTGGAGCAACGGGCATGTCGTCCTATCCGTTGACGCCCATTTCTGGCCCCGGCACGTATGCCCCAAGGGGCAGTTGCCTCAGCCAAGAGGGTCAGCCGCGAGGGTCAGGGAGCGCGAGGGTGTCGCCGGTCTCGTGTTGCCAGCGGCGTAGGCGATCGTAGAGCGCGGCGACGACGGCCGCGTTGTCGCGATCGCCGATGGCGTTGTGCGTCTCCTCCGGGTCGGCCACCAGGTCGTAGAGCTCGCTCTCGCCGGTGGCGTAGAGGCTCATCTTCCAGCGCCCTCGCCGGATTGTGCGCGCGTCGATCGACGGCGGTGCCGTCTCTCTCGGATCGGCGATACCCTGCTCCGGGTTCCACACCTGGCGGATGCCGTCCCACTCGTTCCACTCGACGAATATCTCGGCCTCGTCCGGCGCCACGTCGCCGCCGTGGAGCAGCCGCGCCACGCTGTGGCCCTGCATGTGCGCCGGAATCGGCTGTCCCAACAGGTCGAGCAGCGTGGGCGTGAGGTCGACGAGGCTCACCGGCGTCGCCAGGCGGCACGGCGGCAGGTCGGGGTGACGGATGAGCAGCGGTACGCGCGCGGCGCCCTCGAACTGCACGCTCTTGGTCACCATCCGCAACTGCCCCATCATGTCGCCGTGGTCGCTGGTGTAGACGACGATGGTGTCCTCTGCCAGCCCTAATGCGTCCAGCCGTCGGAGAATCTGCCCGACGTACTTGTCGACCAGCGAGCACAGTCCCCAGTAGCGCGCCGTCAGCTCTTTCCAGCCCCACTCGTCATTGGACTTCACGTACGGGTTGCGCGTGGCGTACTCGCGGCGCAGGAGCCGGTAGTGCCGCGGGACCGTCTCCTCCATCTCGCCGTACCACGACGGCGGCAGCGTGATCTCGTCGGGCGAGTACATCTCGTCGAACGGCCCGAAGAACGGCATGTGCGGCTCGAGGAAGTTGGCCGAGAGGATGAACGGCCGGTCGCGGTAGGTCTCCAGGAAGCGAACACACTCTTGGGCGATGAATGCCGGCTTGCCGGCCTCCTCCGGCAGACGCGCCGCGGTGTCACGGTTGAAGATGGGGAACCCCAGCCGGCTCCGATCACGTGGAACGTAGCCGCGCGAGACCAAGAATTGATAGTACGCGCTCGTTCCTTCGGTGGCGTCGTAGTGGGTGTACAAGTCTTCGGTGCCGGCCCAGAAATCGTCGAAGCCGCGCTGGGGCTCGAGCTCGTGTCCCAGGTGCCATTTGCCAGCGTACCCGCCGGCGTACCCCTGCGCGCGCAGCAACTCCGCCAGCGTGGGGACGGCGGGGCTCAGCACCATATTGCAGCGCCGGACTCCATGCGTATGGGGATAGAGCCCAGTCAGCACCGAAGCGCGCGTTGGGCTGCACACCGGCTGCGGACAGTACGCCTGCTCGAAGAGTGCGCCGCCGGCCGCCAGCCGGTCGAGCGCCGGCGTCTCGATCGCCCTATTCCCATAGGCGCCGATTGTGTCTGCGCGCTGCTGATCCGACCACAGGATCAGGACGTTTTTTGGTCGCTTAACCACGATATCGCCTCCCCCTGGCATGATAGTCGATGGCGCGCCGGTGGTGCCCGGCCTGGGAAGCGCGCCTTGAGCGGCGGCCGTAACGCCTGGAGCAGGTCGGCGGCTACATCGCCGACCGGTACGATCTCGACGACAGGCCGCCGTCCCGGCGTTGCATCCGCGCGTTCGCGCAGGTGAAGTTCCATTGTCGCTTCCGTGATTTGAGCACGCTTCGGGCCAGTGCGATGGGCCTTTTCAGCCCATAACAACGGGCGAGGAGCACAGATTCTCACTCACACGTGGAGGGCAGCGAATGCGCCGGGGGAGTTGTTACGCGCGTAACAACGTACGGGAGGGGCAGCGTCATCCCGGCACCGAGATGACGCTGCGAGGATGTAATGGGGTGTAACCAGTTATCCCGGATGACGCGGAAGGGGAAGCAGATGGCAGGCTCTCCCTCCAGGGTTAGCCACCCAAACTGGAGAGGAGCCTGCCACCCATGCCGAGTGTACTGCGCGGCCGCCCCGTGGCCGCCGAAGCCGTCGAGTCCGTCGAGTCCGTCGAGTCCGTCCCCGCTGCCGAGGCGGTGGTGCCCGGCGCGCCCGCCCTGCCCGCGGCGATGGCAGCGCGCCGGGAGCAGACGCTGCGCGCCGTCTTGGATGCGGTGCGGTTCCCGCTCAGCCGACTGGTCCGGTCGGTGGCGGAGCGCCTGACCACGCAGCCGGCGCAGGTGGGACTGGCCACGCTGGAAGTGGAGGTGCGCGATGTGCTGTTGGCGCTGGGGCGCGACCTGCTGACCGAGTTGGTGCGCCTGCGGGGGACCGGCTACCGCGGGCACAGTTACGTGTGTCCCTGCGGGCTGCGGCTGACGCTCAAGGAGGTGGCGCCGCTCCAGCAACGGACCTTCTTCGGGACGATTACCCTGGAGCGGGCGGTCTACGCGGGGACGGGCTGCTCGGTGCGCGCGCACCACATGCCCTTGGACGCCGCGTGGGCGCTGCTGGGCACCGTGGCGCTGCCCACGGAACCCCTGACGCTGCCCGACCCCGACGGCGGGATGCTGGTGGCGGTGGCGCCGGGGACCGGCACCCGACCCGCGCGGCTGGCCCCCGCCTTCGCCGCGGTGGTGGCTGAGTACGGGGCCCGACTACCCTATGCCGAGGCGGCCGGCCTGCTGGAGCGCGCGTTGGGACCGGTGGCGCACCTCTCGCCCACCACCGTCGACACATACACCCAGGCGGCGGGCGAGGCACGGGCGCAGCAGGAAGACGTGCTGCGCGTGCGCCCGCAGCCCCCAACGCGGGCAGAACGCCGCGCCGTCTTCGATGCGCCTGCCCCGGTGCGTCCGGCCACGGCGCCCGACACGCTCGTCATTAGTATGGACGGAGCGCTGGAGCGCACCGACGACGGCTGGAAAGAGGTCAAGCTCGGCGCCGTCTACGACCTCGTCGCCCGCCGCCAGCAGGCAACGAAGCCGGATCAGCCGGGACCCGCCCAGCCGGGACCCGCCCAGCCACGCCACGTCGAGCGCGTGCCGGGGGCGACCACCTACACGGCGACGCTCGTGACGGCGCAGGACTTCGGCCGCCAAGTGCTGGCCACGGCCCAGCGCCGCGGGCTGGGGTGGGCGCGCCAGGTGGCGGTGCTGGGTGATGGCGCCAAATGGATCTGGAAGTTGGCCGCCCGGCGCTTCCCGCAGGCGGTGCAGATCGTCGATTGGTACCACGCGCACGAGCATCTCTGGGGGCTGGCTCAGTTGCTCTACGGTGAGGGCACTGTCGCGGCGTGGACCTGGCTGGAGACGCTCGCGGGCGAACTCTGGGCCGCGCAGAGCGCGGACGACCTCGCCGTCCTCGCCACGGCCGTCGAGGAGGCGTGGACCACCCCACGCAAGGACCTGCCCGACGACACGCCTCGGCGCACCCAGGCGCGCCACCGCGAGGTGACCAAGGCCGTCGCCTACTTCACGACCAACGCCAGCCGCTTACGCTACGGCGCCTTCCGCACGCTGGAGCTGCCCGTCGGCAGCGGAGTGGTTGAGGGTGGCTGTCAAAGCGTGCTCCACACCCGGCTCAAACGCCCTGGCGCCTGCTGGTCCGCCGCCGGCGCCGAGGCCATGGTCCGCGCCCGCGCCGTCCTGTGCAGCGATCCCACGGCGGCGTGTGCCCATCCCTGGGATCGCCTCGCTATAGACAGTCAGAAAACCTTCTGGACTAGGCTGCCAGGGCCGGCTCTGCTGCGGCGGCGGGGTCGGCCATGTGCTTGAGATAGAAGCCGAACAACTCCTTGACCCGCTCGGGATGCACGGCGAAGTACGCGAGCGCC
>JACQGX010000049.1 GCA_016199265.1 Chloroflexota bacterium
ACGCCCGGCCGCCGCCCCTGGGCGTATAGCTATACGCCCCTACTGCCAGTGGCGGTCCCCGGTACTTCGGCGTGCACCGCCGCACCTGGGCAGCGGTGAACCTGGTCAGGCGGCGGTCCCCGGAACGTCTGCCTGGACCCCAGGACAGGGATTACGACCTGGGGGCGCTCGTGGAGCGGGCAGCCGGCATGGTCTGAAGCGACCTTTTGGGGGACAGGCACGATTGCACGATTGCTATGATGGATACCGATAGTCGCTCGCTCGAACGAGCCAAATGAGGAGGAGGAACAGAGGCTATGTCAGGAGCAAACGAGCCGCGGGAGACGATGCGTGTCGCCGTCGGCGTACCTGGGAACGTGACCGACGAGCAGTTGACGCTCGCCGGCCAGATGGGGTGCTCGGGGGTCGTGGTCGCCTCGCCGGCGATCCTCTGGGAGCGGGGATGGGCGTACGACGATCTGGCGCGGCTGCGCCGACGAATCGAGTCGTTCGGGTTGCGGGTGGAGGCCATCCAGCACACGCCACTCGACAAGTTCGACCAAATTCGCCTCGGGCTGCCGGGCCGCGACGAGGAGCTCGAGAACTACCAGAACACGATCCGCAACATGGGACGCGCCGGCATCCCGGTGCTGGCCTACAACTGGCGGCCCAACCGGCTCTACCGCACCGGCAGGGCGCCCGGCCGCGGCGGCGCGTTGGTCACGGCATTCGACGCCGAGCAGGCGAAGGACCTGCCGTTGAGCCACGGCCGAGTCTACCGCGCCGACGAGATGTGGACCACCTATGAGTACTTCGTGCAGCGCGTCATCCCGGTAGCTGAGGAGGCGGGGATCAAGCTGGCGCTGCATCCGGATGACCCGCCTGGGTTCGACGCTGGCGGCGTCGCCCGCATCATGAGCAGCTTCGAGGGGTTCAAGCGTGCCTCGGAGATCGTGAAGAGCCCCAATTGGGGGCTGCTGTTGTGCATCGGCTGCTGGGCGGAGATGGGCGGCACCGAGACCGTCTTGAGAGGTATCCGCCACTTTGGCCCGCAGGGGAAGATCTTCTATGCTCACTTCCGGGACGTGCAGGGCACGGCGGAGCGGTTCCAGGAGTGCTTCCCCGGCGAGGGGGTCCTCGACGTGACGGCGGTGATGCGCACACTGAAAGAGGTCGGGTTCACCGGCTTCATCATCGACGACCACGCGCCGCACATGGCGGGCGACGAGGGCTGGGCGCCGCGCAGCCGCGCGTACCAGACGGGCTACCTCATGGGCCTGCTGAAAGCGGTCAATGATCTGACGCACTGAGTTGTTTCGGAGGAGATTTGGTTCGATGGCTGACGTGACTGGCAAAGCCTATACCGTGCGCGCCGCACGGTGCGATCATCGTGCTTCGGAAGAAGAGATCTACCAGACGCTGCGGCGGATTACCGATCCCCTCGCACGGTCGTGGGAGAAGATCGAGCGGGCAAACAAGGTCGTCATCAAGCTCAACATGATGAAGCTGCCGGAGCGCATCGTCTACTTCGAGGGCCGGCGGCGCGAGTTGGTGGACGACGCCGTCTGCCGCGCCGTGCTGCGGCTGCTCAAGGAACACATGGCGCCCAACGCGCAGTTGGTCGCCACCGACACGAATGCCTATACGCCCGAGCATCTGATGGGCGATGACTTCAACTACGCGCACATCCTGCGGGAGTTTGGCGTGCAGTTCGTCGACTCGAACGCGCCCCCGTTCGCCACGTACGCTGTGCCCGGCAGCGGGTTGATGTTCGACCGTTACACGCTCAGCGCCTGCTTTGCCGATGCCGATGCGGTCGTGTCCGTGGCCAAGATGAAGAACCACGCCTTCATGGGCGTCACGCTGTGCATGAAGAACCTGTTCGGCTTACCGCCGATCACCCTTCCGGCAGGGCGCGTGCGCACGTACTACCACCACGTGATCCGGCTGTCCTACGTGTTGGCCGACCTGGCGATGATCACGCAGCCGTGCCTCAATATCGTCGACGCGCTCACCGGGCAGTGGGGACGTGAGTGGGGCGGCGAGGGCCGCGTCTGCGACGCGCTGCTCGCGGGCGACCACGTGACGACCACCGACGCGTGCGGTACCTTCCTGATGGGCCACGATCCGGCCTCCGACTGGCCGGCGCCACCGTTCCGCCGCGACCGCAACCACCTGTTGATCGCGGCGCAGCGCGGGTTCGGCACCGTCAATCTGGAGGAGATCGACTTCCAGAGCGAAGTCCAGCCGCCGCTGGCGTCGTTCGACTCGGTCGAGACCGATTCGCCAGATATGGTGGCAAGCTGGCGGCGCACCACCTGCGAGCAAGGGCTGTTTTATCGGGACCACCAGCGGCAGATGATCGACCGGTTCCGTGGCCAGTTCATCTTCCTGCAGGACGGCGAGGTGGTCTGGCACGGCCCCGATCCGGCGAACCTGGGCAGCCGGCGCCTCTTGAGCGGGGAGAAGAAAGACCGCGCCCTGTGGCTCAAGCTGGTCGATCCGGACGAGGTCGAAGGCGAGCGCTTCGCCGTCTACGACGAGTGTCTGGCGCGTATGGCGGCGTAGCCTTGCGGCGGCGCGCCGTTGCGGCCGCATCTTGCTCGCGCGATCGCCGCGGCGCGAGCCAGGTCGTGCTGTGACCGGCTGGCGGCAAGCTGCCGATTGATAGCGACCCCGTTGATCCAGTATAAAGGACGGTTCGATCCACGAACAAGCCGATGACAATAGCGAGGAACTTCGACGGTGACTACAGCACAGACAGCAGCGCAGAACTATGACTACACCAGGCCGGGGAATTACCCACGCAGCGGCCGGGAGCGGTTGGGCGGGGCGATGTTCCTCCCCCGCACCATCGACAAGATGCGGGCGCACATCGCGGGGACGGCGGGCGAATACGTCGCCATGCGCGGGCTTTCATCACGGATCTACGACCTATTCGGCGTCACGCCCGAGCAGTTCATGGAGGCGGTGAAGCAGAACCCGACCGACGAGGGCGTGCTGCGCTGGCTCCAGGAGCACGGCAGCAAGAAGCCGGCAGCCGAGGATATCGAGCGGCACAACGCGGGCGTGCTCGCCGCCGGCCCGCAGACCGACGAGGCCAAGGCGCGGTTCCGGGCCAACCTCGGAAAACTCGGCTTCGGCGACCGGACAGACGTGACCACCCACGTCGACTCCGAGGACCTCGAGGAGGGACGAGAGGTCCCGCGCCGGGCGTAGGCGTTTTGCCACTTGCTGCAACGAGACTTTCTTGGTTCATCAGCGCCAACCACGGTGAGGACCGCTACACCACCGGCAACACCACGTAAGACGGGCGCTCGGCGCTGTGGTGGATGGTCTGGTGCGCCGTAAGCAGCGTGGGATCGGAGAAGTCGTCGTCGCCGGTGTTGTGGTTGCGGTCGTAGTTGGGGAAGTCGCTGCTCGTGATCTCCAGGCGCAGGGGATGGCCCGGCAGGATAGTGAACGCGACCGGGCGAAGCTGGATGGTGTAGCGCACGGTTTCGCCAGGCGTGAGTAACTGGGGCCGGTCGAAGCCGTCGCGGTACCGCGCGCGGACGATGCCGTAGCACAGCGGCTGCACGAATCCATCGGGATGCACGTCGGCCAAGCGCGCGACAAAGTCGGTGTCCCGCTCGCTCGAGGCGGCGTGGAGCTCGACGACTGGATCGCCGGCGACCTCCAGGGGCTCCGCCATAGGATCGGACACGTACACCAGTAGGTCGTGGCGCCAGTCGAGCGGCCGGTGGTCGAGAGGCACGTTCTGGTCGCCCAGCGGCCAGATCGTCGGTACCGGGTCGCGCGGATCGTAGTCGTAGCGGTCGACCGCCGCCCCCGCACCGTTTGGCCGCTCGGAGGAGAGCCGGCCATCGCCGGCCGCGGTGTTGGCGCAACCGCCACTGTGCAGGTAGAAGCGCTGTGCCTGGGTACCGGCGGGCGGCCACGTCTCGGCGGCGCACCATTCATTACGGCCCATGATGAAGTAGCGCACCGGCGGCGCGTCGAGGGCGCCCGTCTCGCGGTCCCTGAGCCAGTAGTCGAACCAGCGGAGCATCAGCGCCTGGTCGTCCATTTCCGCCGCGGGGCCGACGTCGACGTCGCCCACCTTGCGCGTGAGATTGGCGGTGTGGCCCCAGGGCCCAACCATCAGCCGCTGGGCGGCGCGGGTGCGTTCGGTGCGGCCGTGCGCGCGCATCGCGACGAAGTGGTCGATCGTGCTGACGAAGCGGTCGTGCCAGCCGGTGCGGTGGAAAATCGGCACGTCGATTTCGTGGTGCTGTCCGGCGAAGCGGAAGTGGTCGCGCGTTGGGTTTTGGAGGTATTCCTTGAAGTACGGCGTCAGCGGGCCGAGCACGTGCTCGGGCAGCTCGCTCCACGGCAGGAACCACAGCCACTTGTGCCGCTCGTAGCGCCAAAGCGCTTCGGCCGCCTCGCGTGTGTGATGCCCGAGGAGATCGAGACGCCGGCGCGCGTCCGGCGCGCCGGTGTAGTAGAACCACTGTACGCGCCGGCCCGGCCGAGGGATCGCCTCCACCGCGGTCGAGGTCACGCTCATGCCGGAGACGTACATCGCTTGAAGCGGTCCTGGGCGGCTGATCGCCAGCTCCCACGCCTCCCAGGCGGGGTAGGACGTGCCGAAGACGCCGACGCGGCCGTTCGCGCCCGGCAGTCCGGCGGCCCAGAGCACGGTGTCGTAGCCGTCTTCTCGATCGAGCGACGCGCCACACGGCTGGTGTACCGGCTCGTACGGTCCATCGGAGGCGTAGCGCCCGCGCACGTCTTGGCTGACGGCAATGTAGCCGGCCGCCGCCAAGTTGGGCAGCTGGCGCTTCTTGTACGGAGTGCGCGTGAGCAGTACCGGGAACGTTTCGTCTGCGCCGGCTTCCGGCACCGGCCAGGCGACGTCGGCGCGCAGAATCGTGCCGTCACGCATTGCCGCCGGCACGTCGGTCTCGATGCGGACATCGTATTGGGGCATCAAGGCGTCGCTCATGGTTGTTTGGTTCTTTCTGGCTCACGTCCAGCCACACACTGTCATCCTGAGCGCAGCGAAGGACCTCCGCGCGGAGGTCCTTCGCTGCGCTCAGGATGACAGTGTGACACAGAAGGTGGCAATGAGACACAGATGATGGCAATGGAGCACTGTCGCGCCTGCGCGAACCGCTGGTTACGCCTGGCCGTGCAGGTTGAGCGGGCGGTACCAGATGTTGCGGAAGCGCATGGGGTTGCCGTGGTCCTGCAGCGAGAGCGGCCCAACCGGCGGATGCGGCTCGTATGGCGTCACCTTCCTGTGCGCCGTCGGTCCCAGCACTTCGCGGTGATTGTGGACGAGCACGCCGTTGTGGAACATGGTGACGTACGCGGGTGAGACGAGCCGCTCGCCGTCAAAGCGCGGCGCCGTCCAGATGATGTCGTAGGTCTGCCACTCGCCCGGCTTGCGGCAGGCGTTGACCAGAGGCGGATGTTGCCCGTAGACGGCGGCCGTCGTGCCGTCGGCGTACGTCGGGTTGTCATAACAGTCGAGCACTTGGATTTCGTAGCGGTTCATGAGAAACACGCCGCTGTTGCCGCGCCCCTGGCTGTTCCCGACGACCTCGGCCGGCGCGGCCCATTCCAGGTGCACCTGGCAGTCGCCGAATTCCTCGCGCGTGCGAATGCCGCCCGATCTGGGCACGACCTCCATGTATCCGTTTTCGACCTTCCACCGCGCGGGGCCGTCGCTCGATCCGCTGCGCGGGTTCGCTACCCAGCCCGAAAGATCGGTGCCGTCGAACAGGATCACGGCGTCGGATGGCGGCCGGCCTGCCCGCTCCTGGGTGCTTTCCGTGCCGGGCGTCACGACACGCGGTTGCGGCCGCGTGCTGTCGTGGACGCGGTATTTCTGGCCGGGAATGAACGGGGTATCGTCGTATCCCACACGAGGCTGTTGCTGTTGAGTGGCCATGGCTGCTGGTTCGCTCTCCTTTTCTAGTCCTGTCGCCGCGGTAACGTGCTGCAGTCGTTGAGTGTAGCTCACGCTCCTTATTGCCTGCGTCTCCCCCTCACCTCCCAGTGAAGCAGGTACAGTTAAGCACAACGTATGAAAGCCATCGTGATCGGCGCCGGGAGGGGACGGCGCTTGATGCCGCTGACCGAACAGCAGCCAAAGTGCTTCGCGCCCATCGCCGGGCGGCGCATCCTCGATTGGATCCTGGAGGCGCTCGCCGGCGGCGGCTTCGCGCCCTCGGACGTCGCGTTCGTCGGCGGCTATAAGCTGCCGGCCATACAAGATGGGTATCCCCAGTTCACCTATTTTGAAAACGCCAACTGGGCGCAGAACAACATCCTCGCCTCGCTCTTCTGTGCCGAGCCGGCGATGGAGGACGGCTTCGTCTGCACCTACGCCGATATCGTCTACCGGCCACACGCGGTGGAGCGACTGATGCGCAGCGCCGCCGACATCACGCTCGTCGTCGACACCGATTTTCGGACGCGCTACCGCCGCCGCTCGCAGCATCCCGAAACCGACGCCGAAAAGGTGCGCGCCGCCGGCGACCGCATCCTGGAAGTGAGCCGCCGCATCCCGGCCGAAGTGGCCGCCGGCGAGTACATCGGCGTCGCCAAGTTCACCCCGCGCGGCGCGGCCATCTTGCGCGAGCACTACCACCGCGTGCGGCGCGAGTACGGCGACGGGCTGTTTCAGGCAGCGCCGTCGGTGCAGATGGCGTACCTGATCCACCTCTTCCAGGAGATGCTCGAACGCGGCGTCGAGATCCACCGGGTCGACACGCACGGCGACTACTTCGAGATCGACA
Source organism: Chloroflexota bacterium (assembly GCA_016199265.1). Lineage (GTDB taxonomy): Bacteria > Chloroflexota > UBA11872 > UBA12225 > UBA12225 > JACQGX01. Next base: position 6,771 of record JACQGX010000049.1, read on the forward strand.
CGACCGAAGACTATAGGATCGCACTGGAGGAATGGCGATGACGGCGACGAGCGAAGGGGAACGAGTACCACGCGCAGACGAAGGACCCTTCGGCTCCGCTCAGGGCGGGCTACTGACGAAGGATGAAGGGAGTTTCGCCCCGACCCGCTTCCCTCGCTTCGCGGCCGGCGTGGTGGGCAGCATGCCCCGCCCGCAGTTCTTGCGCGATTTGCTCGATCCACGCGCCGAGGGCACGATTCCCGAGCACGTCTACCAGAAGCGGCTCGACGCGGCGACCCAATTCGTCATCGCGATGCAAGAGGCGGCCGGGCTCGATCTCATTTCCGACGGCGAGTGGCGCCGTCGCTCGTACATCGGCGTCATCGCCGAGGTGATGCACGGGTTCCATTCGTACGTCGTCGACGACGAGCTCGGCACCGGCCGCCCGTTCCATACGGTCGTCGAGCTGATGGCCCCCCGCCGCCCGGGACGCATCGCCGATGAGGCGCGCTTCCTGGTAGAGCACACCGACCGGCTGACGAAGGTGTGCCTGCCGTCGCCCTACCTTCTCGGCCAGCGGATGTGGGACCCCGAGCGGTCGCGCAAGGCGTATCCGACGCGGGAGGCGTTCATGCGCGCGCTGGTGCCGGTGCTCCGCCGGGAACTGGAGGAGGTCGCCAAGACGGGCGTGACCGTCGCGCAGTTCGACGATACGCACCTCTGTCTCTTCGTCGATCCGGCGGTGCGGGCGAAGTATGACGACCCCGAGCGCGAGATCGACCTCGCCGTCGGCATGCTCAACGACATCGTCTCCGGCGTCGGCGGCGTCACCATCGCCGTCCACCTCTGCCGCGGGAATGCCGGGCGGCTCGGCTGGAAGGGCGCCGGCGGCTACGAGACGCTCCTGCCGGCGATGCGGCGCCTGGACGTGCAGCAGTACGTCCTCGAATACTCGATCCCTGTTGCCGGTGACATGGCGGTGCTGCGCGCGCTCCCCGAAGACCGGCTGATCGGCCTGGGCTGCGTCGACGTGCGGGGCGAGCAGATCGACACCGTCGAGCAGATCGTCGCCCGCGCCGAAGAAGCGTTGCGCCACGTCGACGCCGAGCGACTGAGCCTCAACCCCGACTGCGGCTTCGCCCCCGGCTCCGCCGCCGCCATCCCGATCGACGAAGCCTACGCCAAGCTCCAACGCGAAGCCCAGGCGGCCACCATCCTACGGGAGCGGCATAGCGGATAGTTGCCTGCGCGCTGGACCGCACCTTCCTACTGGAGTCTCTGCCAGAGCGTGTGCCTCAGTTTGCTTCGACGACCGCCAACCCTTGGACGTGCTGCGTGCGATACCGCTCCGGCCACGGCAGGTCGAGGGTACCCCAGCGCCGGCCGGCGTCCGCGGAGCGGAAGACGCCCCAGTTGCATGCGGCGTAGAACACCCCCGGCTCGGCCGGATTGGCCGCCAGCACGTAGATCACCGTACCCGCCGGATCCGGTAGCCCATCGCGCGCCTCCTCCCAAGTACCGTCCGGCCGCCGATGGTACATCGTGGAATGGGCGACCGCGGAGTCGTGCGCCTGCCGCGGCGAGAACGCGCCGGAGTAGACCGCGCGCTCTGGGTTGCCCGGATCGACCGCCACGCTCCAGCCGTAGCTGTGGCGGATGCCCCCGCCGGCCGGCTGCCACGTCGTGCCACCGTCTCGGCTTGTCATAATTGCCTTGCCGGTGGCGCCCATGCCATCGGCCGAGGGAGCGTAGAGCAAGCCGGGCGCATCGCGGTGCGACGCCAGCGTATGGGCGTCGCACGGCCCGCCGGGCCGGCGATCTTCGAACGTTTGTCCACCATCGAGACTGCGCATTACACCGCCCTGCTCGATCGAGACGAACACCCGCTCGGCGACAGCCGGATCGGGCTCGATCCAACGCACGTGATGCGTGTACGGGCGCGGCGGAAACGACCACGTCGGCGCCGACGGCAGCTCGCCGAGCGCTCGCTGCTCGCGCCACGTCTCGCCGCCATCTTCGGAGCGGAACAACGCGCTCGGCTCGGTGCCGACGCACACGACGCCGCAGGCGCTGCCGTCGGGCGCTCGGCCACGCTCGAGACGGCTCACTGCCACCGCCATCACCGATCGATGGGTCAAACCGGCGCCGGCCGGCCGCCAGTTCGCACCGGCGTCGTCGCTTCGCCACAGACCATCGTGAAACGTGCCGCAGTACACACGCTCCGGCCGCAATGGATCGTACGCGACGCACTGCGTCAACCGGCCGTCCAGGTGCGTCTCCATATGCCACGCGCCATTCCGGCGGCTTGCCGCCGTCAACCCATCCGCCATCCCGATGTAAATGCGGAGTGCCATAGTATCGACCTCCTCAGCACCGTTCTTCACTCTCACTGTACCGCGGCTAGCCTGGCACAAGCCGCCGAAATGATGCTATACCGACCCAACCATGTTCTGACCGGCGGCGCCGGTTTCCAGAACACCACCGCCACAAGGAGTAGGTCCAAGATGCTGCGTGCCGGAGCCGCCACACTCGACATCACGCCACCCGTCGGCGTTTCGCTCGCCGGGTCGTTTACCAATCGCATCGCCGAAGACATCGCCGATCCGCTCGCGGCCCGCGCCGTCGTACTCGAAGACGGGCACGGCGCAGACGGCCGCATCGCCGTCGTCTGCTGCGATCTGATCTGCATGCCGGGTGAGACCGTCGCGGCCGCGCGCGACCTGGTCGCCCGCGCCGGCGACGTGCCGCCCAAGCGGATCTTCATTGCGGCCACGCACACCCACACTGCGCCGAGCCCCACCGGATTGCTCGGCGCGCCGCGGGCCGACGCCTACATGGACGCGCTCCCCGAGCGCCTCGCCACCGTCGTTCACCTGGCCGCGCAGCGGCTGCGCCCGGCGTGTGCCACCTGGGGCGCCGGGCACGAGACGGGCGTCAGCTTCAACCGGCGCTTCCGCATGAGAGACGGCACCGTACGGATGAACCCCGGCCGGATGAACCCCGACGCGCTCGAGCCGGTCGGCCCCATCGATCCCGAAGTCGGCATCCTCTGGCTGGAAGCGGAGGACGGCACGCCGCTGGCGGTGATCTCGTGCTTCGCGCTGCACTACGTCGGCACCGACAACGGCCGGCACATCTCGGCCGACTACTTCGGCGAGTACGCGCGGTGGATGCAGCGCATCTTCGGCCGGCAGCTCGTCCCGATCCTGCTCAACGGCACGAGCGGCGACATCAACAACGTCGACGTGCACGATCCGCACCCGCTCGGCGGCCGCCGCCAGGCGCGCCGCGTCGCCGGCATCATCGCCGGCGAGACGCTGCGAGTCGTCGAGCGCCTACGCCCGACGGACGACGTCACGCTTGCCGCCGCCGGCGTGCGGCTTCCGTTCCGTCGCAAAGCTATCACCGCCGAGGACGTGGCGATCGCCGAGCGGGTGGTGGCGGCCGCCGCGCGCGCCGATTCTGGTGGGGAGCAGGGCGAGCCCAAGGCAACGCTGCGCGAGCGCGCCGGCATTGGTCCCTCCGGACCGTTCTCGTGGGTCGTCGGCCAACCGCTGCCAGAAAACGTCCTGCTCCAGTACGCCCGCGAGAGCCTGCTCCTGGCGCGGCTGCCGGAGGAACAAGAAACCGAGGTCCAGGCGCTGCGCATCGGCAACTGCGCGCTCGTGTCGCTGCCGGGCGAGATCTTCGTCGAGCTCGGCCTGGCGATCAAGCAGCGCAGCCCGTTCCGTCCCACCGCCCGGGCCGGCGATGCCGCAACCGGTGGCTGGCAGCCTGCCGGCGTCACGCTCGTGGCCAGCCTGGCCAACGACTACGTCGGCTACGTCGCCACGCGGCGTGCCCTGCAAGAAGAGGGCGGCTACGAAACCTGGGCGGCGCGGTCGTCCCTCCCCGCCGCCGGTGCCGGCGAGGCGATGGTCGATCTGGCCGTTGACCTGCTGTCGAAACTATAAGAGTCAGCCACAGAGAGCACAGAGCTTGCTTTCTGCGCCATAGACCGTCAGATAGCGTTTTGGCATTCAGCCAGCCTTCACCAGAAGTAGAGACGGCCGGGTTTTCCAAAAGGTTCTCTGCACGTCTATAGCGCTTGGGCAGCCATCAACTCTCTGTGCGCTCTGTGTTCTCTGTGGCAAAACCCCGCCGCTCTACCCCAGGGTCAGGGCCACGATACCCACTACCATCGCGCCGGCAGCGGCGAGGCGGCGGAGAGAATCGCCCTCGGCGAGGAGCCGCGCGCCCATCGCAGCGCCGATCAAGATCGCGATTTCGCGCGCCGGCGCGACGTAGCTCACGGGTGTGAACGACATCGCGGTGAGCACCAGGATGTACGCCAGCGGCGCCAGCACCGCGACGCCGAGCACTTCCGTACGGCGCGCGCGCCACATCGCGCGCACCTCCGCCGCCCTGGCGCGCGCCACCGGCGTGAGCAGTAGCGTACGGCCGGCGTTCGCCGTCCAGTCGAGCAAGAGCGGCGGCAGCAGCAGGGCGCTAACGGCGTGCTTGTCCCACAGCGTGTAGGTGGCAATGAGTGCGCCGGTGCGGAGGCCATAGAGCACCGCCGGTCGCGTCGCGGCCGCCGCGCCGGCGCTCCCCCGCTGCGTGGCTCGGGGCGAGGCGGCAAGCGCAAAGACCCCGAGCGCAATGAGCGCGGCGCCGGCCAACGCCGGCGGGCTCGGACGCTCTCCCAGCACCACGATCGCCGCTATCGTGGCCAGCAGCGGCCCCGTGCCGCGCGCCAGTGGATACACCAGCGAGAGGTCGCCCGCGCGGTACCCCTGCTGGAGCGAGAGGAAGTAGACGGTGTGCAGCGCACCGCTGCCTGCAAGAAAGAGCGCCTCGGCGGCGCCGACGTGCGGCCGTTGGACGGCCATGGCGACGACGGCCAGCGGCGCGTACAACGCCGTCGACACCGCACCGAACAGCCAGACGAACGCCGCGCCGCCGCCGGCACGCTTCGCCAGCAGGTTCCAGCCGGCGTGCATGAACGCGGCGGCGAGGATCAGCGCCAGCGCGAGAAGGCTCATCGATTTTCGGTCTCTGCCGTGGCAGTCCAACGTGTACCGGGCGCCTGCTTCCCGCCTGCTGCGGTTCGCCGCTCTGGCGACGCGGCGAAGCGATACACGGCCTCAACCGGCCAATGATACGACGCTCTACGACGCCGTCGAGACGCGCGCCAACGCCTCGGCGTCGCTCCAGCGCCGCGGCAGCGGCGGGCGGGCTTCCGTTTCGGCGGTTTCGGCCGGCGGCGCACCGTTGGCTCCGGCGTCGACCGTTGCACCCCCTGCATCGTCTGCAGTACCGGTGGGGTCGCGGAACTGCTGGCGGTAGAGTTGGGCGTAGAGGCCATCGAGCGCCAGCAGCGACTCGTGCGTGCCTTCTTCCGCTACCCGGCCGTGTTCGAGGACGACGATCTTGTCGGCCGCCAGGATCGTCGACAGCCGGTGTGCGATGACCAGGCTGGTGCGGCCTTTCATCAGCGGCTCGAGCGCTTCCTGAATCAGCGCCTCCGACGTCGAGTCGAGCGCGCTCGTCGCCTCGTCGAGCACCAGGATGCGTGGGTTCTTGAGAATGGCACGGGCGATCGAGACACGCTGCTTCTCGCCGCCGGAGAGGCGAAAGCCGCGCTCGCCCACCACGGTGTCGTAGCCTTCCAGCAGCGCTTCGATGACGTGGTGGATGTTCGCCGCCCGGCACGCGGCGACGAGCTCCTCGTCGGTCGCCCCATGGCGTGCGTACTGGAGATTCTCCCGCACGCTGGTGTGAAACAGGAACGTCTCCTGTGTCACCATGCCGATCTGCGCCGAGATCGATTCGGCGGTGAGATCGCGCAGGTCGTGGTCGTCGATCAGCACCGCACCCTCGTTCGGATCGTAGAAGCGCGGCACGAGATACGTGATCGTGCTCTTCCCGGCGCCGCTCGGCCCCACGAGCGCCACCAACTGGCCCGGCTCAGCGGTGAACGTCACGCCGTCGAGCGCACGGGTGCCCGGCTGGTACTCGAAGACCACGTCGCGCAGCTCGACCTTGCCGCGCGCCAGCGGCAGCGGCCGCGCGTCGGGCGCGGTGACGACTTCCGGCTGCGCGTCCAGGTACTCGAAGATGCGGTCGAAGAGCGCCATCGCGCCCTGGATCTCGACGTACACGTTCGCCAGTTGCATCATCGGCCGGTAGAGCTGGCCGAGATAGGCGACGAAGGCAATGATCGTCCCCGTCGTCAAGTTGTTCAGAATGACCTGGTGGCCGCGGTACCAATACACCAGGGCCGGGCCGGCCGTTCCCTTGCGGCAGCGCCACGTCGACAATGGTGCGTACGATCTGCGGCGGGAGCACCCCCAGCGCCACACCACTC
>JACQGX010000248.1 GCA_016199265.1 Chloroflexota bacterium
CTGGCGCGCCCACGCGGGCGACGGCGGCCCGTAGGCCAGCACGACCAGGCTGTTGCCCGCTTGCCAGTCGGGGCGGGCCACCACCGCTTGGAGCGCTTGCGCCAGCGCGGCCGGGTCCCCCACCGGATAGCGCGTGCCATCGAGCAGTTGCACGTTCTGGTCCAGCAGCGCCTGGGTGGCCGTCCGCGGCCGGCCGGCGGGGGGCGCGCCGGCACTGAACGGGGCGGCGTCGCCACTGTCCTCGAAGCCGAGCTCGACGACCAGCCGGGCCCACGCGGTGCCGGCCTTGACCAGCGAGAAGGTGGCGCTCTCGATCAGCGCGCCCGGCGGCAGGGGCACGTCGGTGAACCGGTAGCCGGCCACGTTGGGGGCCACCCCATTCCCGCTGCCCACCAGCGGGGCCAGCTCGGTCGCGGTGTACCCGCCCCCGTCGGGCGAGCGCGCGTCGTCCTGCGCCGCGGCCGGCACCAGCGTCAGGGTGGTGGGACCGGTCGGGCCGCTGGTCGCCGTTGGCGCACCGGTCGCCGTCGGCGGCACGGCGGTGGCGGTTGGCGGGACGGGCGTGGTGGTCGCGGTCGCGGGCACCGGCGTGGCCGTGGCCGTCACCGTGGCTACCGTAGTCGCGGTCGGCGGCACCGCGGTGGCGGTCGGCGTCGCTTGGCGGGAGGGACTGGTCGGTTTCGGCTTTGGCCCCGAAGCCGTAAGGCTCTCATGGGGTACCGTGGTCACGGCAGGAGTCGCCGTGGTCGCGGTGGTAGCGGCCGCACCTGCCAAACTGGTCCTGCCCATGATGGGGCTCGAGAAGACAGCGGCGATCACGACCAGCAGGGCGATGGGAACGCTACCGATCAGCCGCCAGCTACCGCCATGGCCATGGCCACGGCGGCGGAGCCCCAGTGGGGACCGAGACACCAGCGGCAGGCGCAGGCGCCATTTGCCACGTCCACGGGGCAGGTGAAACAGAAGAGGACGACGATCGTACGCAGACATACAGCAACTCCCATACGGTGCCGTGGGTGCTTGGCGTGTGCTCGACACGCCAAGCACGAGCAATCACAAGGTGGCGCGATCCCGCGCTCACGCGATCCGGTGTTCGGGTCCTGCAACGGTGGCGCAATAGGTCCGTGGTACTTCGTGGGACCAACGGCAGGCACAACCGCCACGCACGGTACCGGCGATACGGTCGGTGCCCGTCCCGCCAAAGGCGCCCCGGCCAAATCAAGTGCAAAGTGAAAAATGCAAAATGCAAAATGCAAAGTGAGGCGGCCTGCGGATTCCACCTTGGCTTTGGTTTAGCTCTGGGCCCCCATTTGAGTCGCGCGACGCTGCCGGCCATACACTATGAGGATGCCGGAGGGACGTGAGCAAAGGGAGCAGACCGCGACGTGTAAGGGCGTGCTGCTGCTGGTCGTGGGCGATACGCACGGCGACTTTGGGCCGTTGTTCGAGGCGGCGCGGTGCGAGCCGGAGGCGCGCGCCATCCTGCAAGTGGGCGACCTGACCGCGGGCAAGGCGGGACGTGAGCAGCGGCCAGACGACGACCCGGCGATGCTGAAGCAACTGCCGGTTCCGCTCGTGTGGGTGCACGGGAATCACGAGCACTGGGAGGTGCTCGGGCTTGGGGACGAGGCGAGAGTCGAGAAGCGCGAGCCGAGAGGGAGCGGCACAGGGGCCAAGGCTGGTGGCGATCGCGCGGCGCCCGGCGCTAGTGTCACCGGCCAGCGTCGCCGGCAGGATCAACAACGCCGGCAGGCGCAGGCGCCGGGGCATCATCTGTGGCCGGGAGAGACGTACGTCGTGCCGGGCACGGAGATTACGATCGCCGGCCTGCCGGGGAACTACGCGCCGACGTGGTATTACCGCGAGAAGCCGTTTCCGGGCGATCGTGTGCGCCACTTCAACGTCGCCGACGTCGAGGCGGTGCATCGCCACAAGGAGCCGTCGGTGTTGCTTATGCACGAGGCATTTCGCGGCCAGGCGCCGGGCCGAATCGGCGCGATGGGCATTCCGGTGCTCGCCCGCCTGGTGCGAATGATCCAGCCGAGAGTCTGTCTCACCGGGCACCACCATGCCTTCGCGGTGACCGAGCCCGGGCCAACGCTCGCGATCGCCCTGCCGCGCGCGCAGCAGGGCTACGTACGGCTCTGGTTCACACCGAGGGGCGAGCGCCTCGGCTGGGAGCTCGTCTCCTTCAACGTTAGTCGTGCCACTGGTGCGGGCCGCGGGAACGCTGCGGGAGGTGGCATGCGCGTCACCGATGTGCGCGGCCGCGGTGCCCCCTCACCCCTAGCCCCTCTCCCACCAGGGGAGAGGGGAACGACGGACTTCCCTCTCCCGCTGACGCGGGGAGAGGGGACGGGGGGTAAGGGGGCCAGGAGCGGCGTAAACGGATGACGCGCACCCCGAGTGGTGCATGCGGTGGCGCGGCCATCGTACACTAGCGGGCTCAGCGAGAGCCGAAGAAGCCGGAAGAGAGGCAGACGACGATGAAGGAGCTGGTCGAGCGGGCGCTGGATATGGCGACCGCCAAGAGCGCGACGTACGCCGACGTGCGGATCGTGCGCCAGGAGACACAGTACGTGCTGGTCAAAAACGGCACGGTCGAGCAGGTGGGCCTGAACGAGGATGCGGGCTTCGGCATACGGGCGCTGGTCGACGGCGCGTGGGGCTTCGCGTCGTCGTACCGCCTGAATGCCAAGGAGGTCGACGCCGTCGCCGGCGAGGCGGTGCGGATCGCCAGGGCGAGCGCGCGCGTCCACCAGCGGCCCGTCGTCCTGGGCGAGCCGGTGCACAGCCGGGGCAGCTACAAGACGCCGCTCGAGATCGATCCCTTTGAGGTGCCGCTCGACGACAAGATCGCGCTGCTGATTGAGGCCGACGAGGCGATGCGCCGCGTGCCCCAGATCAGCATCGCCACCGGCAACATCGTCTGCGTGCGCGACACAAAGACGTTTGCCAACACCGAGGGCGCCTACACCGAGCAGGAGATCGTGCAGACCGGCGGCGGCATCGCCGCGACGGCGACGGGAAGTGGCGAGGTGCAGCGCCGCTCGTACCCCAGCGGCGGCGGGCGCAACCAGGTCTGTGCCGGCTACGAGGTGTTGATCGCGCAGGATTTCCCCAGCAACGCCTACCGGATCGCCGAAGAAGCCGCCGAGTTGCTGACGGCGAAGCAATGTCCCTTCGGCGTGACGACGATCATCCTCGAAGGCAGCCAGTTGGCCTTGCAGGTGCACGAGAGCTGCGGCCATCCAATCGAGCTCGACCGCGTCTATGGCAGTGAGGCCGCGTTTGCCGGCACGTCGTTTCTCACCACCGACAAGCTCGGTTTGTTTCAGTACGGCTCGGAGGTGGTCAACATCACCGCCGACGCGACGATTCCGATGGGCTTGGGAACCTTCGGCTGGGACGACGAGGGCGTGCCGGCGCAGTGCGTCGACGTCGTCAAGAGTGGACAGTTCGTCGGGTACTTGACCGACCGCGAGAGCGCCTCGCGGCTCGGGTTGCCGCGCAGCATGGGGGCGGCGCGTGCCTCGGGCTGGAACCGCATCCCGCTGGTGCGGATGACCAACGTCTCGCTCGAGCCCGGGACGTGGACGCTCGACGACCTGATCGCCGACACCGACGACGGCATCTATCTGGCGTTCAACCGCTCGTGGAGTATCGACGACCGGCGGCTCAACTTCCAGTTTGGCACCGAGCTGGCGTACGAGATCAAGAACGGCAAGCGCGGCGCGGCGCTCAAGAACGCGACGTACACCGGCATCACGCCGGAGTTCTGGCGCTCGTGCGACGCGGTGTGCAACCGAGATCACTGGTATCCGTGGGGCACGCCCAACTGCGGCAAGGGCCAGCCGCCGCAGTCGATGCACACTGGGCACGGCGCCGCCCCGGCGCGGTTTCGCAACGTGCGGGTAGGTGTGGCGAAGTAGTCGACGAAGGACGAAGGACGAAGGACGAATGGGGAGGTGCCATGATTGGTGAGGCGGGGCTCAAGGCGGCGGCAGAGCGGGTGTTGCGGTTTGCGCAGGGGGAGGGGCGAGCGGCCGAGGTGGTGCTCATTTCCGTCGACGATGCGCTGACGCGGTACGCGAACACTGAGATTCATCCGCACGTGGCCGAGCGTGACGTCAACGTCCACGTGCGGATCGCCATCGGGAGGCGGGCAGGATCGGCGTCGGCGAACGGGCTCGACGACGAGACGCTGCGCAACGTCGTCGAGCGGGCGACGACGATCGCGCGCCTGCAGCGGGAGAACCCCGACTTTCCGGGGTTTCCGGGGCCGTATCGCACGGCGGCGCTCGACTCTGGCTGGACGGCGAGCACGCGCGAGGCGACGCCCGAGGCGCGCGCCGAGCGGGTCGCCGTCGTCTGCCGGCGGGCGCACGAAGCCGGCTTTACCGCCGCCGGGGCGTGCAGCACACGGGTAACTGAGACGTTGGTGGCGAATTCGACGGGCACGTACGGCTACAACGTCGATAGCCACGCCCGGCTACAGGCGGTCGTCTTCGGCGAGACGAGCTCGGGCTACAGCGTCCGGCAGGGCGTGGACTTTGCGAGCATCGACGCCGAGTTGGTGGCAAACGAGGCGGCGGGCAAGGCCGAGCGCGGCCGGAACCCGGAAGACCTCGAGCCGGGCGAGTACGACGTCGTACTCGAGCCGTACGCCACTGAGGACATTATCCGATTCATCGCCTACCTGGGGCTGCAAGGTCGCGCGCTGCTGGAGAAAACGAGCTTCGCCACCGGCAAGCTGGGCGAGCGCCTCTTCGACGAGCAGATCACGCTGCGCGACGATCCGCTCGATCCGGCAAGCATCCCACAGCCGTTCGACTACGAAGGGGTGCCCAAGCGCCCGCTGACGCTGGTCAACGCCGGCATCGTCGAAGCGGTGACGTACGACAGCCTGACGGCGGCCAAGGCGGGCGCCAAGACCACCGGGCACGCGCTACTGGGCGGGAGCTACTTCGGCCCGGTGGCAACGCACCTCTCGCTCCAGCCGGGCGCGCTCAACCGCGAGGCGCTGATCGGCCAGATCGACCGTGGCCTGCTGGTGACGCGCTTCTGGTACACGCGCCCGGTCCACCCGCTGACGGTGACGGTCACCGGCATGACGCGTGACTCGACGTTCTTGATCGAGCGTGGTGAGATCACGCGGCCGGTGAAGAACCTGCGGTTCACCCAGAGCTACGTCAAGGCGCTGCAGCGGGTCATCGGCGTTGGCGCCGAATCGCTGCTCGCCGGCGACAGCTACGGCAACCCGGTCGCGCGCCGGCACTCGCCCTTCGGGGCTTCGCGTTCACGGGCAAGAGCGAGTATTAGGGGCTGGTAGACGGGGTAGAGTAAGGCGCAGGCGCGGTAGGAGGCGTGGTAGGCGGACGAGCGATCTCCGGCCCTTGTGAGCCAGCGCGTCGGTCGTCGCACCAGGACGC
>JACQGX010000249.1 GCA_016199265.1 Chloroflexota bacterium
GCGTGGTATACCGGACAGCCGACCGGGATGAAGTTCCTGGAGGGGGCGCCGGTCTTCGCGGCCGAAGTGCGGAGCGAGGGAGACTACGGTGCTGCCGCCGAAGAGGCGATGCGCCGCAAGCGCGCCGACTATTTTGCCGCCGGCACGCGCGTCGTCTGGGACGTCGACCTGCTGAGCGAGGACGTGGTCAGGGTCTATCGCGCGGACGATCCGGATCACCCGACGATCTACCGTCGGGGCGAGCTGGCCGAGGCCGAGCCGGCGGTTCCCGGCTGGCGCATGCCGGTCGACGAGCTGTTCGACTGACACGAGGCAAGAGTACCGCTGGAGAGCCGCTACGCTCCCGCGCACGGCCACGGAGATACGCCGTTACGGAGAGCCGCGCACGACTTCGACGGCGGCGCCGATGTCCTGGCTGCCTCGGCCGGCGGCCTCGGCTTGCGCCAGCACGCGGGCGGCGGCTTCGGCGACTTCGGTATGGCTTGCGGCCTGGCGAGCACCGGCGCCTCGACAAATCGGCCGCCCGGGACGGCCGCGGCCAGCGCACGCGACGTCTCCGGTACCACGGTGCTCATATCTACTACTATCGCGTTTGGGCGCAGCGCGTCGACTACGCCTCCGGTGCCGAGGCAGACGTCGCGCACCGCCGCGTCGTCGGTCAGCATCGTGATACGGCCAGCGCCTTGTCGTAGACTTGGTCGTGCCCGAACCGGCCGCGCGCCGGCAGCACGTCCGGCAGCACATGCTAGATTACATGTGAGTACACGGGTGCGATGACGATGGCAGCCACGGCACGAACGACGGCGAGCCTCAACGAACAGATGCGGGAAGCGGTGCGCAACTGCCTTGCTCAAGCGTCGCCGCGGGTGATCGCCGCGTACCAGTTCGGATCGACGGTGCGCCAGCAAGCGACGCCGCTCAGCGACGTCGACGTCGCGGTGTACCTGGACGAGCCGAGCCGAGAGACGCGCGCAATGGCCTATCCTACCCTTCGCGACTGCCTGCAGCAGGCGATCGACGCTATGCCGGTTGATCTCGTGCTGCTCAACGACGCTTCGCCCGCGCTCGCCATCCGCGCCATCGACGGGGTGCTGCTTTACGTCTCCGACGAGCGACGCCGGATTGCCTTGGAGACGGCCATCCTCCCTCCAGAACCAGCCCGAAGCGTAGCCGTCTCTCCCCAATAGAGCGCGTGCAGACAGGCATCCTCTGGCCGCATGCCTTCGACGTGTGCGTCCAATGGCACGCGGTTGCGCGCCGCGGCTCACTCTTTGAGCACCAGGTAGACCAGCGCCCGGACCTCGGCACCTGGTGGGGATACCGTCCCGGCGACGCGCAGCCAGTTGCCGAATTCGCGGACTCGCGCGAAGCGAACATCGCCGTCCGGCGGCAGCGTCGTGCCCTCGTCTACCCAGTGCATGCCATCCGGAGAGATCTGGACGCGAGCGCTCACGGCCGCGGGCGGCGCCGGCTCGTTCGTGCCGGTGGGCTGAGCGGCGAGCAAGCGGAGGAAGACCAACGCTTCCGATGCCCAACCGGCCTCGTACGGCTCGGTGGCGAAGTCGCCGCGGAGCGCCTCACCCCGTTCCAGGATGGCGGTATGGGAGCGCCTCATCGTCCTGGTCCTCCCGTTTCTCAGCCTCGCCGTCTAGACATCCGTCGACACCAGGACCGAGTCGACGTAGAGGAACGCGCGCTGGTCGCGGCCTGCCTCGACGAAAAACGCGCAGTTGAGCAGGCAGGGGAGCGTTGGCTCGGGCGGCGTGCGGATCAGGCCCAGTTCGGACAAGTCGTAGGTGCGATCGTTGCAGCGGAACGCGGTGTAGGTGCCGGCGCGCAGATCGGCGTCGAGCCGCAGGTAGTGCCAGTTGAGCTTGGTGGGCAGCTCGTTGTAGCAGAGCCCTTGTTCGCCGCCGGGGAGATCGAGCCAGCCCTCAGGGCTCAAGTGGTAGGTGGAGCCCGTCTGGCCGCTCGTCCCGATCTGCTGCCGCGGTGGTGTGCTCGTGCGGTACTGCCAGACGCGCCGGGGCCGGCCGTCCAGTGCGTTGAGGTACCGGAGGTGCGGCATGAAGCGCGCCTCAGCGTTCTGGAGGTCAAAGAGGAGACCGAAGGCCTGCACGTCAAGGTCGCCCAACTGCAGCTCGCTCGCCTCCGGCTTGCAGGCGACGTACGCCTCCAGCCGGACCGTACCCAGCTCGCGCCACGTGAAGCGCTTGACGGCCACCGCCTGATGCCCGGCGCGGGGGCGCGTGGCCAGCTTCATCGAGTACACGCCGTCCACCGAGCCGTGCGTGCCCGTGTCCCACATGGTGGCCGAGGAGAGCATCGGCGGCCGCAGGTCCCGATAGGGCGGCAGCATGCTGTCGAGTGAGCCCTCGTAGTTGCCGATGAGCTCCATCCAGCCGTGCAGCCCGTCGTCGAAGTCGTCGAAAAAGAGGACTCGTGCCAGCGGATCGAACCGGCTCAGGCGGTGATCATGAGCCATAGTGCCGTTGACCGTCATTGTCTTCTTGACCGGTCCATGTTACACCGCCGCGTCTCCAACGTGGAGGGGGTGCAAGCGGCGGGTGCGCGCAGAAGTTCCGGATGGGCAGCAGACCTACCCCCTGGCCCCCTCCCTATAGAGGAAGGGGAACGACGGCCACGGTTATCCCGGTTTACAACTCAACTTCCATTACACGCCCATCGAGTCGAGGTACTGCGTGATGGTCAGGCCTCGCTCGCGTACCGCGCGCAGCCTGGCGAACAGGGCGGCTTCCTTCTCACGAACCGCCAGCGCCTTGTCGTAGACCTGATCGGCTACCTCGGGCGGGAGGCACAGCGCGCCGTTCTCGTCGGCGTGGAGCACGTCGCCGGGGCGCACCGTCATGCCGTCAATTACCACCGGGGATTGGATATCCAGCCAGCGCAGCCGTCCGTGCATCGGCGACAGTCCCGCGGCCCAGCACGGCAGCGGCACGGCGCGCACTCCGGCGATGTCGCGGATGCAGCCGTTGGTCAGGAATCCGACGGCGCCGGCCATGGCGAGCTGCGTGCCCATCCCATCGCCAATCGTGACGGTGTGGCGCGGCCGCGGGCCGACCGACTCGACGACGGCGAACATCGGCACGGCTGCCGAGCCGTTGGCGTGCGCTCGTGCCTGCTGCTCGATCAGGCGCAGCCACTCCCAGAAGAGCGCCATCGACGCTTGGTCGGTGCCCGCAGTGGTTGTGTCCAGCCGAGCGGTGACCGCAATGCCGGCGCGCGCTCCCATCTCCGGCATCAAGGCCCGCACGTCCGGCCCGGTGTAGCCAACTGATGGGTCACGGACGCCGAGCAGTTCCAGGCCGTTGGCGACAGTGGGCGTATCGAATTCGACAAGTCGCTTGACGTTCTCGATGTCCAAGGGAGGCATCCTCTCTCGAATTGATCGTTGCGCTACTCCTTGATCGACGCGATCGCCGCGTGTCATGGCGCAACGCGGACCTTGACGACGATGCGGCGGCTGGGGCGCGGTATGCCGTCCGGTGCCTGCAGCGGCGCGTGCGCGTCTTCCGGGAAGAGCACGGCGCACAAGCCACGGCGCATGATCAACTTTGAGCCGTCCGCCGGCATGTTGAAGAGCGCTACGTCCTTGCTCGCATCGTACGGCTGCGTCGTGTCCAGCCCTGCCAGGGGTATGACCTCCAGGATCTCGTCGCCGTCGATCACGGCCTGCACGTCGGCGTAGTCGCGGTGTGCCTCGGCCTGCTGTGCGCCGCGCGGCCGAGTGCGCGGGTGCTGGAGGAGCGCGTACGCGTCTGTGCCGTCCTTGCCGGCAAGATTGACACGCACGAGCTGACCCTCGGGCAGGTCGGCGAGTTGGCGGGCGGCCTGATGTGTTCCGTCGAGTACGCTGTTCAGGAAGTCAAAGGTGGCTGCGAAGTGCGGTCGATGGCCGACTTGCGCCGCGCAGGTGTCGATGGTGCCGTAGATGGCCATTTGGAGTGCTGCTCCCTTTCCTCGTCTGTTGAAGTTCTATTGAAGTTCGCCGGGCAACGCGCAGCCGGCCAGGAGTGCCCCGCCCGACGCTACGCCTCCCAGCAGACACTGTCGCCGCGTGATCCGGCTGCCTACACCAAGTGCAAAGTGAAAAATGCAAAGTGCAAGGTGCAAAGTGAGGATACGTGTGGGGTTCACTTTGGCTTCAGTTTAGACGCGGTAGGGGCTCAGTGTGTTGTCCGGTTCATCGTTCACTCCCTTCGGCCGAGAGCACAATCGAGTCGAGGAACAGGAAGCAGCGCTTGTCGCTGTTGGTGTGGATGCCGATGTCCACATTCAGCAGCCCCGAGCACTTCTCGAGATGCCGCTGCCACTGGCCTTCGGGGAAACTGTGGGTCTTGCGCTTGACGTTCAACTCTTTGCCGTGGCAGAAGAAGTCGACGTACTCGTGCTTCGCGAGGTCGACGGTGTAGCGGATGTAGAGCCACTGGTACTTGGTTGGTGAGCGGTTGTAGGGAAGCTCATGGTACCCGCCCTCGATGTCGGTCCACCCACTGCCGCGCATCGCATCGCCGCCGGTGTCGAACTGCCCCTGCCAGCGCTGCACCAGCGTGCCGTCCGGCGCGGCGTTCAGATAGCGAAAGAAGGGACGCCAGCGCGTGGGATTCTCGGCCTCCTCGAAGTCCTGCAGGTCGTAGCCGAAGATCAGGCTGTGGACGTCTTCGTGTCCCAGCCGGTAATCGGGATGGTCGGCCTTGAAGGTGAAGTACGCCTCGAAGCGCAGCTTGCCCCACCAGGGGCAACTCACGCGCTTGAGCGCGTAGCCGCGCGTGCCGGGTTTGGGCGGGCTGGCCACCTTTAGCGCATAGGTGCCATTGGAGCTCCCGATCGAGCCGGCATCCCACGTGGACAAGCTGGTGAGCATGATCTGCGAGCGATCTTCGAAGCGCGCCGGGTTCTCCCGCCGGGCTATCGCGACCGGCTTGACTTCGCCAATGCGACCGGACGCGTCACGCCAGCCGGGCGTGTCGTCGAATCCGTCGTAATCGGCGTACAGGGGTGCCCAGCCGTTGAGTCCTTCGTCGAAGTCGTCGGCGAAGATAATCCGCTCGAGCGGATCAAACCGGCTCAGCTTTGGATCGGCGCGGAGCAGCGCGCGGCGTATCGCTTCAGTCTCAGTCATGTGAGCTCCTCCTCGTTTTGCTCGCCGGTCGCCGGCAGCTTTGCGTGCGCCCTCGGTCGCCGGCCGTCCTTCGACATACTCAGGATGAATGGAGCCAATCGGCTCAGGGCAAGCGAGGACAACCCGTTGGTCGCCGCGCATCACTCCTTGAATACCCAGTAGGTGTCGATCACAAAGTGCTCGTCGCCGGAGAGCCCTTCTGTCTCGCCTACCAGACGCAACCAATTGCCAAAGTGCGTCAGGCGCAGCCGGTAGTTGCCGGCTTGGCTGATTCCCGGCAGCCGCTCGTCGTCGATCCACCGCCGGCCGTCGGCGGAGATCTGGGCGCGCACCCACAACGCCGGCCGAACGGCGAAGCCGGTGTTGGCGTCCGGCGCCGGGACCGGCGCTGCGGGCGCAGCACGTACGTAGACAAAGGCGATGGCCTCGCTCGCCCAGCCGGCCTCGTACGGCTCGGTCTCGAAGCTCGTGCGCACCTGAAACTGATCCTGGACAAATGCCGTCTGGACATGCCGCAGTCGACTCATATTGACCTCCTCTCCTCGCCGTGCTTGTTCTGATTGGCCTGGTCGTTCTGCCTGTACCGCGGCTCTAGCGAACCCAGTGTTCGACCGGGACTTGCGGTGGACTCGGCACCGCGGGTGGCCTCGGTACGGCGGGAGGCTCCGCGCTCACGATGCCATCGTCGGCTGGCTGCCCCTTTTTAGGGAACTGCCCAACTTCATCGATTGCCTGCCAGTTTGGCTCGCCGAGTGTCTGACGGAGCTCGGCGCCCTGGGCGATCAGTGCCGCCTGGAGTTCGCGGATGGACACTTCCCTCGGCGTGACGCCGCGCTTGACCGCGAGCGCGGCGGCGGTGCCGACGGCCTGTCCCTGGGCCATACAAATAGGAATCACGCGAGTGGAGGCTACTGCCTCGTGCGTCGCCGACAGACACTTGCCGGCCATCAGTATATTAGCTACGCCGCGGGCGACGAGGGAGCGGAAGGGGATATCGTAGGCCTGGGTGTCGGTCGACTGCACCCACGTTCCGTCCGGGCGGTGGATATCGACGTGGTAGCCACCCATGCAGACGACATCGTCGAAGATGCGGCCGGTGACGACGTCGTCACCGGTGAGGACGTAGTCGCCCATGATGCGCCGGCTTTCGCGCACGCCCAACATGGGCGCAACCTCGCGCAAGACGGCGTGTTTGAATCCGGGGACGTATTTCCGGAAGAAGTGGAGGTGCTCGAGGATCTGCTGATAGACGTCGACGTACGCGTTGGTCAGGCTGTCGACGTCGGTTGGATCGAGGCCGAGGATGCGGGTGGTCACGGCCAGGAACTCGTCCGGGACGTGCGTCTTGACGCCGATGACACGGGTCTGGGGTGAGTGGAACTCTCCGGCGTCGATAGCTTTCTTGACCAGCGGCGCGAAGCCACCGAAGATGAAGGTATCGACTGTGGGGAGGCGCTTGAGGAACTTGGCGCGCAACTCTGGGTAGGGGTCCAGCCATTCGCGATAGACGAGGCGCCAGTCCTGGCAGCCGCGGATCAATGCGTCGCGGTCGACGTTGCCCAGGCGGAAGACGAGCGTCGGCGACTGTACGAGCCCGTCGCCGGTGCGTCCCTTCTCCCACAGCACGCCGCCGCGCGCCGCGATGTCGCCGTCTCCCGAGCAGTCGATCACGACGTCGGCTAGGATATGCTGCCGTCCCGACTTGTGCTCGACGACGACGCCGGCGATGCGGTCGCCCTCGCGTAGCGTGTCGACGACGTAGGTGTGGAGCATGAGGCGTACGCCTGCTTCCTTGAGTAGTTGGATCGCCAGGCACTTGTAGTAGTGGTTGTTCAGCGAGAGCGCAGAAGAGCACTTGGGATCGAGGGCGAACGCTCCGGCCTCGCCGGCAGCTTGCAGCCGGCGCACGATCTCGAGCGGGATGCCCTTGACCACCAACCGGTACTCCTGGTCGTGAAAGCCGAGCCAAGTGAGCGTCGAGGAGATTCCGCCGACGAAGCCCTGGTACTCGACCAGCGTCGTCGCCGTGCCGTTGCGCGCCGCGGCGAGCGCGGCGACGAGACCGGCGCCGCCGGAACCGACGACAAGCACTTGCGTCTTGAGCGGCGGCAGCAGGCCTTTGTTGTCGGTGTGAAACTCGATCATGGTCGTTGCCGACCTTGCTGCGCTGGCTGCGCTGCCGAGTTCGTTTTGTAGTTTTGGGTGGGTTTTTTCGCAATTGGCAATAAGCGGCGGGCGCAGGGCGGGTTGGGCCAGCCGTCGAACGGAGGGACGGACGTGGATAGGGGGCTCCTCCGTTCCTCGGGCGTTTGCATGTAGCAACTATAGAACATCATTTCTAGAAGTCAAGGGGCCGGGACACGCCATCGCTCAGACGGTGATGGCAAAGAGCTCGGCCGGCGCCTCCCATTCGCCGCCGACCGGACCATCGTGCAACATTTTGTACCAGGTCTTATAGAGTCCATCGATGGGATCGCGGAGCACTGCTCCGCCGTACCAGAAGGACCTCCAGCCTTCCCAGGCATGCTGCGGCGTCAGGATGGGGTTGCGCGATTCCTTCTGTGGCTGGTGCAGGTGGAACTCGAGCCCGCGCATCGAATGCACGTGGAACCGGTCCGGGAACAGCACCTTCCTGGCCGGCCAACCGTCGTACTCGTTCTGGGCCAGGGATCGAGTCGCGGCGGCAGTACCGCTCGTGTTCGCGACTGTCGCGGTTACCGTACTGACGGCAGTCATCATCGGTCCTCGCCTACTCCTCACCGATGTAGAGGGCGTGCAGGCGGGCATCTTCAGGCCGCACGCCCTCGAAATGCACGTCTAGCCGCACGCGTCCCAACTCCGGTCGGAGCGACTCCGCGCCCGGCCAGCGTACCGGCACCCGAAACCCGTCTGCCGTTAGTCGGGCGGAATCGGCGACGCTGTAACCGGGAATTGGCCGGAACCCCTCATCGAGCAGGTCGACGCGCAGCCGCGTGTGCTCGCCAAGGCCGCTGACGTTGGCGTAGACCGGCACGCCGCCGTCGAGCGCCTGAATAGGGCAAGTGATCGCCTGCGGGGCATCGGCGCGGAATGGCTTGAGCATGCCCAGCCGGTCGCGCTCCCACGAGGCGGCGAGAACGCCGGCCGCGTTGGGGCCCAGCCAGCACGCGTACCAGTACAGCGTCCGGTCCCCGGCGTTCGCAAAGCCCTGCCCCTGCATCAGCGCGGGATACGACCCGGCCGGACTACCCGGCTGCTCGCGCGCCGGGATGAACCGGAAGTTGGGGATCGGCTCGTAGAAGTGCAGCGCGTCGTGCGAGAGCGCCAGCCCCAGGTCCATGGTGAGCAGCCGGCGGTCGCCGGACGGATGGCCGTGCCATTGGCCGTAGACGCCCAAGAGCACGTTCCCCCGGTTCCACAGCGCTGCGCCGAGGTGGACCTCCTCATATTGGTGCATGTCCGCCGCCATCGATGGGCCAAACCGGTCGCCGGTGCGTTCGAGTCCCATCGCGCTGCAGGGCGACCAATGCTCGAAATCCGCGGAGACGAAGGTGCACAACCGGCGGGCGGCGACCGGCCGGTGGTTGGTCAGGCTGGCCTGTCCGTTGACGTAGTACAGCCCGCGCCACCTGGCGATGCCCGCCATCTCGAAGAATGGCCCCACTGGGTTCTTCGGCGAAGGCGTCCAGCGCAGCCCATCGGCGCTGAAGGCGACGCAAAACCACTTCCCCGACCTGTCCTCGACCGGGGCCTCATAGGCCATTTTGAGGCGCCGGTGAGGATCAGGATCGTCGGGATCGTGCAGCACGGCGCAGGCCGGCCGGAAGCCGGGATGCGGCAGGTCGATGATGTTGTTGCGCTTCGATCCCCTGAATTCGACCAGGCCGAGATCCGGCTTCTCCCAGTGAATGCCGTCCCGGCTGGTAGCCAAACAGAGGACACAATCGTGAATGCCGTGGCCGTAGCCGATCGTGCCGGATTCGGTGCCATACGAGCCGAAGTACCACAGATGAAACGTATCGCGGATGCGGAGCACGGTGCCGTAGAAGCGCACGACCTCGTCGTGCGCTCCTGCCGGGCCGCGGGGCAGGACGACCTGCGGGTTGCGCGCGGGGAAGAGGTGCGCCTGCACGTAGCGCTGAAATGGAAACGCCCGATCGTCGAACCCAAACAGCACCGCTTCGGCCTGCGGCTCGGGCGACGGCAGCGAGGGCAACAGGACGCGCGTCAAAGTCCGTCCCCTGTCGTGTCGAACGGCTGCGCCTTCACGCTCTCGTTGCTCCTCCCAGTGGCATAGCGGCATTTCGGCTAGCTGGGCAAGACAATCGCCTTGTCCAGCTCGATCTGCGCATCGTGCGCCGCCGCTTCAAGCGCAGCTTTGGGCGATGCCTTTCCTTCGAACATCTCTTGGATGCGTACGGAGAGAATCTTGGCGATCTCCACATTCGCGCTCGTTCGTGGCACAACTACCCCCGCTTGGGCGCCGGCAGCGAACACTTTGGACTCGGGTTGATCTTTCACCTCAGGAATGTCGGCGCAGCGCTTGAGCGGCACGAACCGGCCTTGGTCCTTGACCAAGAAGCCGCACGCCGCGTCGGAGGTGGTCAGGTACTTCGTCAGCGTCCAGCCGCCTTCCGGGTACTTAGCATCACGCGGTACGCCATAGCCGTGGCCGGACATTGCCGGCGTCGCGACCTTTGCTTTGGGGTTGCGATCGTTTACCGGCAGCAGGCCGATACCCCAGGACATGGTCTTCCCTTGCGGGTGCACGCGAATCCCGCTGCCGATGTTGTCCTGCTGCACCGTCATTGCCACCTGCCCGTTGTAGAACGGGTTCAGCCCGGACACCTTGCGAAACGCGGCGAACGTGCCCTGCCGCGAGATCACTTGCTGCAGCCACTCCAGCGTTTCCAAGCCGGCTTGATCGTTGAATGCCACCTTCTTGCCGTCGTCCGTCATTAGCTTGCCCCCATTGTGATAGAGCCAGCGGATGAACTGGTTGGTCGGAATGCCGTTGCCTGGGGGTGCTCCGGGATCGAGCCCGAGCTGCTGAATCTCGTCCCCTGCCCGTCTGGTCAGCTTCAGCACCATCTCCTGGGCCTGGCTCCACGTCTTCGGGCCCTCGTCGGGATTGAGGCCGGCCGCGCGGAGCAGTTCCTTGTTCCAGACGATGAAATGCGCGTTGGTCGTGACCACTACCGGCAGTGCGAGCAGTTCTCCCTGAAAGGTGTGTGCCTTGATCTCGGAGTCGTAGAAGGTCTTGAGGTCGACCTTGTCGCGTCGAACGTATGGCATGAGGTCGCGCAGCACCTTCGCCGGCACGAGATCGGGCTGGAAGTCGGCAAACATGTGAAACGCGTCCGGCGGCGAGCCGGCCAGGATCGCGGTGATCAGCTTCATGCGCCCACCGATATTGTTGGCGTCGATGTCTTCCACCTTGACCCCCGGATGTTGCCGCTCGAACTGGTCGAGGTACGGCCGGAGCACCGGCTGGCGTGTCGTCCACGCGTGCCAGAACTCGATCGTCCCGCTGAGTTTGCCTGGCGCAGGCGGTGCGCTTTCCTTGCTCCCGCCGCCGGGCAGGCTACAAGCGGCCAGCAAACCACCGCCCGCGGCGGCCGCCCCTCGCGCCACGACCTGCCTCCTGGTACCCGACCGCTGACCGAAGTACGCCCTAACCATGGCTGTCTCCTCCCAATTGATAGCTCAGATATCTGATGTCAGATGTCGCCCAGTGTATCTAATCTGGGGTGTGGCTGTCAAGCGCCAGGCTTCACCGGTTTCACGGACGCGGGCGCGCGCCTCCGTTGATGTCCAGGGTGATCCCCGAGATCATGCAAGACTCGTCAGAAAGCAAGAACAGCGCGGCGTGTGCAACGTCCTGCGGGTTCACCAACCGGCCGTAGGCGCTGCCCAATGGGTTGCTACGCACTGCATCGCGGTAAGCGGCCGCCGCGTCCGGCTGCGTGGCGATCCAACTGACGTAGAGGCCGGTCGCCTCCACGCGCGATGGCGCGATGCAGTTCACTCGGATCTTGTCTCGCCCATACTCTGACGCCAACTGCCGGGTCAGGGCGGACACGCCGCCCTTCGCCGCCGTGTACGCTGCCGTGCCGGGGCCGCCCCCAACTGCCACGCTGGACGACATGTGCACGATCGAGCCGCCCGCGGGCTCTTGGTGGCGCATCTGCTGGATCGCGCCCCTGGAGACCAGGAAGGTGCTGGTTGTGTTTGCCGCCAGCACATGCTGCCATTCCTCCATCGTGCAGTCGAGGATGGAGACGCGCGAGACCACGCCGACGCAGTGGAATACGCCGTCGATCCGGCCGAACCGGCTGGAAGCCGTCTGGAAGGCTCGTTCGACGGCCGCCTCGTCGGTCAGGTCCGCCTGGATGTAGATGAGCCGGTCGTCGGCCTCACGATCGTCGGCGATGGGTCGTGTAGCGTGCACCTCCTCTGCAGGGCGCAGGTCGACGCCGGCCACTCGTGCCCCTTCGGCCGCGAAGATGCCGACCGAGGCGGCTCCAATGCCCGAGCCGACGCCGATTACCAAGATCGTCTTACCGTCCAACCGACTTACCATGACACGCCTCCAGTCCGATCGGGGCGCTGCCTACCGCCGGCTGTCCCTTTCGGAGGTCGCCGCTTGGCCCACTCGTATGCCGGTCATGCGCCGGCCTCGTACAGCCAGGAGAGCGGGAAGCGCGCTGCCTTTGACCCGATCCAGCCTGCCGGATCATCTGGGTCATGACGCCGCGTAATGTGCCCGCCCCAGCGGTAGGTGATGAACGCTTCGTCGAGGTTGGGACCAATGAACGTGCACGTTGGATACGAGGCCGAGAGCTCGGGGTCGTTTTCCAGGATCTTGCGGCGGTGGAGAGGCCACGAGTCGCCGCCGTCGGTGCTCACCGCGCACGCCAGCTTATGACGCGCGCCCGCCAGCCGCTCGCGCCAGTTGTAGTGCCAGTTCCAGATCAGCAGCAGATCGTCGGTGCCGGGGATGCGGCGCAGCAGCGATGGGGCGACCGGGGCGACGACCTCCATCGAGCGCAGACCCGTCCATGTCTCGCCGCCGTCGTGCGATTCGGCACGGAAGACGGTGCCCATCGCGGTGCGGATGGCCATCAGCAGCGAACCATCAACCCGCTGCGCCACGTCGGGCTCGATGCACCCCGATTCGCCCGAGTCGGAAACTTTGGGCAATTCGATGGCGTGCGAGAGCCGCCAGGTGCGACCGTTGTCGTCCGACCAGGCGCAGCGCACCGCGAGGTGGTGCGCGTGCCAGTCATGGGTGCAGTGTAGCGGTGCGACGAGCCGCCCGCCGTCGAGCACCGCCAGCCGGTCGTGGCAGCCGGTCGTGTACGGCTCCTCTTGCGGCAGCCGTACCGGCGGCGACCACGTCTTCCCCTCATCGTCAGACCGGACGAACATGCGTGTCGCGTCCGAGGTGGAGTCCCGGTGGCTGTACACCATGCCCAGCCCACCGTCGGCAAGGCGCCGGACGGCGGGCGACATGACGTTGAGCCCGGCGGTGTTCTCCACGATCCGCCATTGTGCGTCCCAGGTCTCGCCCCGGTCATAGGACACCATCGCCTCGATCGTCGCACGGGCGTTGTCTCCCCGCCCCCGGAACTCGGACCACGCCAGGAGCAACCCACCGTCGTGTAGCTCGACGGCGCTTGCTTCCTGCCGCCGCGGCAGCTCCGCCGTCGGCTTGAGGATCACTTTCTTCCAGATGTCTGTTGCCACTGTCGTCATGTTCCTCACTTCCCCTTTTCAGCCGCGTGGATGAGCTGTCGCTCTCGCCGGCTCTGCTGTGCCTGGCGATCCACGTCCACTCGGATGAACCATCTGAGTCACCCAGTCACTTCGTAGCCAAACAGGTCCGCCTCTTCCAGCACAAACCGGATGGCGGCCTCCTGCCCCACCGGCACGGCACGCAAATCGGCTGCCTCCCACGAGATGATCCCGTCCACATCGTCGCCGTTGAACGCGCGGCATTCGCTCAGGCCCAGGCCTGGCACCTCACGGCCGCTGGCGTCGAGCACCGCCGCCCGGACGCTCCCGTGGGGCGTGCGTGCGTTCACCCGTAGCACGCGCCCGTCCATCCTTCCGTGATCGACCAGCAGGCTCCCGCCGACGCTCGCGCTGAACGAGGCGTAGCGATCGCGCTTAATGCGCGCCAGCCCCGTCGCGTTGAACGGTCCCACCGCCGGCCGAAACGGGTTTGGCGGCCGGTGCGTGGCGCCGTGGTAGATCGGCCCGCCCCCGTAGTAGTGGAAGTGCTCGTCTCCTATCAGCACCGGCAGGTTCGCCGTCGCCACATTCCCCGCGTCCCATTTGCCCCGCTCGCCGCTCGCGATGAACGCCGGCCTACCGGGCGGCCGCTGCCAGTACTCCCCGTCGTACGAGAAGGCCAGTTGGATCTCGGCGATGTGTCCCTCGCGGCCCCAGCCGTACAGCCGCCGTGGCTGCGGCCACTCGATCTCGGGCGGCGGCGCCGCCATGTAGAAGACCCAGATGAACCCGAGCAAGAACTCCGGGTAGGGGTGAAACGTGAGGCCATAGAAATCGGCCCGGTGCAGGCCGCGCTCGCACGCCCGCTGGTCGTCCTGCGCGTCCGGCGCGAGCGCCATGCGCGGCGCGCTCCACGTGCGCAGGTCCGGGCTTGTGCGGATCGCAAACGAGCGCCGGTGGTGGCCCTCGAACGGCACGTGCAACTTTGCCGCCGCGATGTACCGGCGTCGCGGCGCGTCGTAGACCACCGGATTCACGTCGCTCCCCGCGCCGTAGCCACCTACCGTCACTTCGTCCGGGTCCCACAGCGGCCGGCCATCCCCACCGCCGGCACGGCGCCAGCGATACCCATCGTTCGAGTGCAGCAGGTACATCGCGCGCCGCGGGTACCCGGGGTTCACTCCGTGCATCGCCGCCCCAGCCGCTGCGTGCCCCGCCATCCAATACGCCGGCCCGCCGGCTGCGGCGAGATCGCCGTTTCCGAGCCGCCCGACACTGGGCAGGTGGAGTACCGCGTCGGTCAGGTTGTTGGCGCGCGAACCCTCGAAGTCGACTGCGCCCAGCGCCGGCTTGTCCCACCGCACGCCGTCGCTCGATTCGGCGTAGGCCACGCTGTGGGTGTTCCCCGCCTGCGCGTCCGCTCGCGCCTGGTACCAGAGGCGCAGCCGGCCCTCGTCGCGCAACACGGTGCCGTACACGAATGCGCCCACCCGGTCCCACGGCCGGTCTCCCACCAGCACCGGCTTGGGGTTCTTGCGCGCGCTATGCCAGCGGTGTGATACATCGCCGTCAGAGCCGGCCACGCGTCGCGTGTCGGCAAAGAGGCGCCTCGCGGCGCCCTCGATCCGTATGTCTGCGCTCATGCGGTCACTCGCTCCGCCAAGCCGGCCGGGCGCGAAGCGCGCTCGTCGCACTCGTCGCACTCGCCGGCGCTGGCTCGATCTCCGGTACGACGTCGCCCGCTTCCCTCAGGCGTTCGATCAGCCGCCGCCGCAGTTGGTCACGCACCTCGGCGTGGGCCGGCGACCGCACGAGGTTGGTGAGCTCGTGCGGGTCGGCGTGGAGGTCGTAGAGGTATTCCTCGACGTACTGGGCGGACGTGCTGTCGCGCCGCGGGTCGGCGGTGGGCGCGTCCACACTGTACTTCCAGCGGTGGGTGCGCAGCCCCCGCGCCACCTGTGCGGTGCTGACCATGATCAGTGCGTCTTCGAGCCACTCTGCGCTCTGCCGGCGCAGCACCGGCATCAGCGAGCGCCCCTGCATCTCAGCTGGCACCGGGATGCCGGCCGCGTCGAGCAGCGTCGGCGGCAGGTCGAGCAGCGTCACCGGCTGCCGCACATGCCCGCCGCCGTCGAACTCCCCGCCTTGCAGCACCATCGGCACGCGAATCGATGCCTCGTGGATCGACCGCTTGCAGCCGTCATTCCGCGTGTGGAAGTGGTCCGAGTGGTCTGCGGTGTACAGCACGATCGTGTTCTCGAGCAGGTCGAGGCTCTTGAGCGCGTCCAGCAGCCGTCCCAGCGCCTCGTCCAAGCGCTTGACCGAGCCGTAGTAACCGCCCAGGTACTGGTGCGCCGTCCCACCCAGCGCGGCCAGGTCCGGCGGCACCCAGCGCCCCTCGTAGCGTTCGCGGTAGCCGTCCGGCGCGTGGTAGTCGTCGACCGGGGGCGTGTCGCCCTGCTGCTGGTGCGGCTCGATGTGCGAGAGGAAGAGGAAGAACGGCCGCTCCTGGCGAGCGTCGATCCAGCGGATGGCCGCGTCGGTCAGCGCATCCACCCGGTAGCCGGGCAGGGTGACCGGCCGGTCGTCGTTGTCGTAGACGATCGTGCGGTACGGTTTGCACTCGCGCATCAGGCCGTTCGAGCCGAGCCAGTAGTGGTAGCCGCCGCGCTGCGTCGCCGGCACCGGGTTCGTCGTGGCCAGGTGCCACTTGCCGATATACGCTGTGGCGTAGCCTGCCTCGCCGAAGTAGTGCGCCAGCGTCTTCGTCGTGGGTGGGAGCGTCTGCCCGTTCGTGTAGACGCCCGTGCGTGTCTGCCACTGTCCCGTCTGCAGGCACGCCCGCGCGGGCGTGCACAGCGGCTGCGGCGTCAGCCCGTAAACGACGTGTGTTCCCCGCTGGGCCATGCGGTCGAGGTTCGGCGTCAGCCCCAGCGGGTTGCCGTGCAGCCCCATCGTGTCCCACCGCTGCTGGTCGGTGAAGAACACCACCACGTTCGGCGCGCGCCAGCTCATCGCTTTCCTCCTTCGCTCGTCCGTTGCGCCCGCTTACACTTGCCACTGGCGCCAGGACTCATCGAGCGCGTTTTGGGCTTCCTGGGCGGCCGTGCGCAGGGCTGCGTCGGGAGACACCTTGCCCAGCACGGCGTCCTGGAAGTGCTGCTGGATGCGTTGCTGCCAGGTAATATCCGGGAAGAACGGCAGGGCGACGACGTTGCCCTGGATCTTGCTGAACACTTGGAACTCCGGGCGCTTCTGTGCCTCCGGGTCGGTGCTGCACCTCTTGAGCGGTGCGATGCGCCCCTGTTCGCGAGTCATGAAGTTGCACTGAGCATCGCTGGCCGTGAGCCAGTTGGTGAGCTGCCAGGCGCCTTCGGGGTTTTTGGCGGCCGTCATGACCGAGTATCCGTGGCCGCCGGTAGTGGGGATGCGCAGCTTCGCCTTGGGATTGCGGTCGTTGATCGGCAGCGGCGCGACCATCCAGTCCATATCCTTCGCGTTCGCGTCGATGCGGGCGAGGCTGGGTAGCAGGTCCTGCTCCGGGAACATCGCCATCTTGCCCTGGAAGAACGCCGCTCGGCCGGTGATCTGCAGTAGGCTGTCGGCGCCGCCCTGCCGGCGTCCTACCTGGATCATCCAGTTGAGCGTATCGCTCCCCTCTTTCAAGTCGAACGCGACCTTACGACCATCCGCCGAGACGAGGTTGCCGTCGTTGGCGTACAACCAGGCCGCGAAGCGGCCGTAGTCCCCGGCGACCGTGCCGCGGCTGAGTACGTGGTCGATGCCCAGCCGCTGGATGGCTTCACCCTGGCCG
Source organism: Chloroflexota bacterium (assembly GCA_016199265.1). Taxonomy (GTDB): domain Bacteria; phylum Chloroflexota; class UBA11872; order UBA12225; family UBA12225; genus JACQGX01. Next base: position 16,674 of record JACQGX010000249.1, read on the forward strand.
ACGGTCAGGCGTGCGGCGTACGTCTCGAGTTCGCTCCACGTCTGCGGCGGTTTGTTGGGGTCCAGCCCGGCCTGGCGGAAGTGCTCCTTGTTCCAGTACAGACTCAGACCCCCTGTCCCGCTGAGGGAGGGAAGCGCATAGATCTGGCCGTTCACGGTACGTGCCTTCACGTCGGCCTCGATGAAGATCTTGGGATCGAGCTTGTCACGTGCCAGGTACTTGTCTAGCGGCACCACCGCCTTCGACGGAAGCAGTTGTGGATACTGGTCGCGCTGCAGGTGCAGGCAATCCGGTGGCGTGCCCGCGAGCACCGCCGCGGTGATCTTCTCCCGCCCGCCGGCGGCCGCAAACGTCGTCGGCTCCACCACGAGATCGGGATACTCCCTCATGAAAGGATCGAGCACCAACTGCTGCAGCATGTCTGCGCGGGCTGCCCAGTTGTGCCAGAACGTGATCGTGCCGGTCGGTTTCGACGCGGGCGGCGTCGTGTCTCCTCCAGCCTGGCCAAAGGGTGCGCAAGCGGCAAGCATACCGCCGGCCGCCGGCGCCCCCATGATGCCGGTCAGCCACTGCCGCTTCGTCAGCGCCGACCGAGCTCTGTGCCTGTCTCTCACTGCTTGCCTCCTGTGCCATTCGAGTAGTGCTGGGGACCTAGCTCGCGCTGGTGAATCGTCGAGCACGACGCCGCTGGCCTCGTGGCGGCGTGGCTTCTCGGCGGTCGGCTCGAGGACGTTCGATTGGTGATTGGCATGACTCATTGCTAGGCTCGTGTTCGACTACTGGGTCGCTCGCTGCGCCGGCATGTCGGTGGGCCAGCGGCGACTGGGCCACTCGTCTTCGACCGCGCCCCACGACCAGTGGCGTTGCCGGTTGGCCCACTGGTTGTAGGAGCCGCCCGGATCGAGTTGCGGCCAGGCGATCTCCACCCCCTGCCGTTGGAGGAGCCATTGGAAGTCGGCTAGGTGCTCCGGCGTGTTGCGTACCTGCCGCGGCACGAGCCCGCGGTCGAGGCAGAACGCCGCCAACGCGCCGGCCGCCTCGCCGGCGTTCCATTCGATGGGGTGCAGCCGGTAGCAGCCGTTGGTGATGTGGGTGGTGCCGACGTTCTTCCCCGCCGGCAGGAGGTTGTCCACGCGCACCGGAATGAGCGCGCCGAGAGGGAGCTGGAACGGCCACGCACGGGGCCGCGCCTCGCCGCCCGTGCGCCCCGTCTCGCGCGTGCGCGAACGAACCGGCGGCCCGCCGGGCACGGCGGGCGTGCTCAGGTGGATGTCGACGCTGTACCGGCCAATACCCACACTGTCGGGAAACATCGTCGGGCCATCGGGGCTGACCTCGGCGCTGACGTGCTGCTCGAGGACGGTAAACTCGGCCTTGATCCGGCGGCTCTCACGAACGTAGGGGTGCTTAGCCAACCCATCCGCCGTGCCGAGTACGTCTGGGCGGAGCCTCAATCCGGGGTATCCAGCGCCATCGCCCTGCCAGTGCGGCGCCTCGGTCTGCAGCCAGTAGAGGAGCGAGAAAGACTTCTGCCGCGCCCGATAGCGGTGTAGCGCCGCCTCCTCGTCCGGCACCTCGATGATGGGGCCGTCTGGATAATCGTTCATCTGGTTGTAGAGCGTGAGGTCGCTCAGCATGAAACCGGGCTGGAACTGGCCGGCATACAGCACGCGCCGGAACATCCATTGGCTGAAGGCGGCCGGGGATGGGTGGGGCTGTCGTGGGGAGGCCAAAGGAGGCTCGGGGAACAGGTGAGGGTCATAACCGGGTCCCGATTCCCTCTTGCGCCAGCGGAAGCGCGGCCGGAATTCCTCGTACAGCGCGGGCTTCGGGATCGTCTGGTCTTCGCCCGGCAGGTAATCCACCGCAAACACGTGGGTGATGGCCTGCATCGAGCGCGGCTGCGCTGGGCCTTCGACGGCGTGCGGCTCGCCGGTGTCGGCCTGGCTCTCTCGCCCCGTGACGTACTCGATTCCGCCGAGCGGCAGGAGGTCGCCGAGCTCGGTCGCGTCGAGCACGTACGGCGCGGTGAACGTGCGGGTCGCACCACTTTCCAGATCGCGGCACGTCACGGCGCGTACGCGGTCGCCGTCAATCTCCACTGTCTGTGGCCGGTGGCGAAGGTAGCAGATGACACGACCGGCGGCACGGTACGGCGCGAGCATCGCCTCTATCACCGCCAACCACACGCGCGGCTCGGCGCTCACCCGCGTCACGAGCGAGCCGCCGAGCTTGAGCTCGGGGTCGAACCGGGCCTCCGGTGTCAACGGATAGTACCGGCGGTAGTAGTCGCGCGCGCCGTCGCGAAGCTCGCGATACGAGCGCGTGCCGCCGAACTGTTCCATCCACTGGTGCTCGTCCGGCGGGACACCCTGTGCCGTGAACTGGCCGCCAAGCCAGTCGGTCTCCTCGGTGAGAATGACGCGCCTCCCCAGGCGCGCCGCTGCCAGCGCCGCTGCCACGCCGCCCACGCCGCCGCCGACGACCAGCACGTCCATGCGCCCTCCCCTACCGCCTAGCTGCGCCACTGCGCCCAGCCCTCGTCGATGGCCAGCTGCGCCTCCTTCACCGCGTTGAGAATGGCGGCGTCGGGCGAGGTCTTGCCGAGCACGGCCTCTTGCGCGTACTTCTCCAGGGCCGCGACGGCCTTGTCGTCGCCGGGATTGAACGGCAGTGAGAGCACGCTGTTTACCTGCTTGCTGAACACCTGGAATTCCGGCTTCTTCAGCGCTTCGGGATCGGTGTTGCAGCGCTTGAGTGTGGAAACGCGGCCCTGGTCCTTGGTCATGAACTCGCATTGCGCGTCGCTCAGCGTGAGGTACTTGGCCAGCGCCCAGGCGCCTTCGGGGTTCCTGGCGCCTGATGTGACGCCGTAGCCATGGCCGCCACGGCTGGGGATGACGTACTTGGCTCTTGCGTTGCGATCGTTGTACGGCAGGACGCCAATCCCCCAGTTGATCGCCTGGCCGATAGGATCAACGCGCAGGAGGCTTGGGAAGAGATCGATCTCCAGGTACATGCTGTACTTGCCCTGGTAGAAGAACGACCGCATACTGGTACCCGTCCTCTCCAGTAGCTCACCGGTGCTCCCTTGCCGCTGGACCAGTTGCGCCAGCCAGCGGAGTGTATCCCGCGCTTCCGCAGAGTCGAAGGCCACCTTCTTACCATCGTCGGAGTAGAAGCGGCCATTGTTGGCATAGAACCAGGACAGGAACCGCCCACCCGGATTGAGCGCCACCTGGTCCGGCCCGCGGTGCAGCTTGGCGACAAACTGCTCCACCTCAGACCAGGTCCGGGGACCCTGTTCCGGGTTCAGCCCGACCTGCCGGAAGTGATCCTTGTTCCAGTAGATGAACGTGCCCGCGGTCAGGCCGCTGGCCGAAGGCAGCGCCACCAGCTCGCCGTCGAAGGTGCGGTCCTTCACGTCCGCCTCGATGAACTCTTTTAGATTGACCTTGTCGCGGGCAACGTACTTGTTGAGCCCGACCATCACCTTGGCCGGGACGACCAGCGGGTACATGTCCTTGAAAACCATCAAGCAGTCCGGCATCGTGCCGGCGATGATGCTGGACACCCACTTGGCGCGGCCACCCATCTCGTTGGCTTCGATGTCGGCCACTTTGACGCCGGGGTTCTGCTGCTCAAAGCGGTCCAGGTACACCCGGAGTTGCGGCGTGCGCGTGCTCCAGCCCTGCCAGAACTCGATCGTGCCGGTGGGTTTGCCCGCCAGTGGCAGCCCGGACTGGGCCGTGCCGGTGCCGCCGGGGGAGCAGCCGGTGGCGGCCAGCAACGCCGCGCCGGCACCGACGGCGGTGCCGCGCACCACCAGGCGGCGGGTGAGGGTGTGAGGTCCGATCATGGAGTCCTCCTCTCTGATGTGTCGCTGTGGGGCTATGTCGCGATGCCGATGTGTCGCTCTGTTGCCTCAGTCGTTTCTCATCCCCGCTGCTGGACCATGGCTGGCGGCTCGACGCCCGGCGGGATCATGGCGAAGTGCTGGTCCATGGCCGCCAGGATCTGAATGCGATCGCCGGTGCGCAGCGCGGCCACGATGGCGGCGTGGATGTCGTGGACGCGCTGTGGGTCGGACGGCTCGGGGTGGATCTCCCGGCGCAGCCGGTGGTACGTCTCCCAGAACACCTCGATCAGGCGCAGCACCAGCGGATTGTGCAGGGGCCGAAACAGCGCCAGATGAAATCGCTTGTCCGGCTCGACGATCGGCTCGCCGCGGCGGGCATAGGTCGCCATCTCTTCAACCAACTGATCCAGCGTCGCCAGGTCTGCCGGTTGCACGCGCCTGGGCAACTGGCTGACCAGCCCGACCTCCATCACCATGCGCACCTGGAACAGGTGGTAGAGCGACTTGCCGTCGACGGCGAAGCTATACGGCAGGTTGTCCAGGATGGGGTCGAAGGAAAACTCTCTGACAAAGACACCCTCCCCCGGCCGTGCCTCGATGATGCCGAGCGATTCCAGGCTCTTCGTCGCCTCGCGCAGCGAGAGCCGGCTCATGCCCAGGTCGTCCGCCAGCGAGGCCTCCGGCGGCAGCGAGTCGCCGGGCCGTAGTCCCTGCTCCTCGATATACCGCTTGAGGTGCTCCTGCGCCTGGCGGTAGAGCGGCACTCGCGCCCGCGTCCGTTGCATGACCTGGTTACCTCCCGCTCGGCTGTCAGCTATCTGATATCTGAGCGCTACTAGCATAGCTCAGGTCAGCGGACGTCGTCAAGTGCCGCCCGCCGCCCGCCACGGTCTTTTCGCCACTTCGATCCGGCGCGGCCACGATCTGCTCGCAGACTTCCCGCTAGTACACGTCCCTGGAGATCCTTCGGTGGTTGTGATGGCGAGTCCCGTCCGTTCACC
>JACQGX010000270.1 GCA_016199265.1 Chloroflexota bacterium
ATACGCCCGGCCGCCGCCCCTGGGCGTATGGCCATACGCCCCGACAGACCGTGGTGGGTCGCCAGAACAGTTGCCTGCGCCCCCTGTTGGTGCCGGCTTCAACGATGCGCCAGCGCCACACCGGCGCGTGCAGCGGCGGCGGTGAGCGTCTCGAATGAGCGGGCGGCCGTCTCCGCCGGATCGTAGTCCGGGCGGGTTTGTACCTGCTTGCTGATCTCGACGGTAATGAAGCCCCGGTACCCGGCCCGATCCATCGTCGCCAGGTAGCGCGCGTAGTCGAAGTCGCCTTCGCCCGGCACAAGGAACTCGTAGCTCGGGGCACGGCCGCGCTGATCCTTGACGTGGGTGTGGACGGAGAACGGGGCCAGCAAGGGGACGTAGTCCGCCAGGTCGCAGCCCATCACCTCGAAATGGCTGTTGTCGAGGTTCAGCCGGAAGTGGGGCGAGCCGACGCGCTCCAGCAGCCACAGGACCTTCTCCGGGAGATCGAACGCCTGGCCCACGTGTGGCTCCAGCGCGACGACGACACCCCGCCGGCCGGCGTAGCGGGCCAGGCCGGCGAAGTTGCCGGCAACGGCTTCCCGGAGCTGCTCGTAGCGGTCCGGCCGGCCGTAGGCCATGGTCACGACGCAGGGCGGACCGCTCGGCCCGGCGAGGTCGGCGGCGAGGTCTACCGCGGCTTGCACCCTCGCCAGTTGGGCGGCGCGTTTCTCCGGGTCCGGTTCCAAGAGGTTGCCGTGGCCGGCGATCGAGGGGAGCGCCAATTCGGCGTCCGCCAATCGCGCGCGGATGCGGCGTCGCTCGCCCGCATCAGTGTGCTGCGCGTCCAGGCTGGAGGTGGGACCGGAGACCAGCTCGATACCCACGTAGCCGGCCGCGCGCACGAGCGCGATCTGCTCCGCGACCGGCAATTGGGGCATCGCCCAGGCGCTATATCCAAGCCGCATCGTCATCATCATCTCCGTCCTAGAGGCCGCGTCCTAAGCTCAGTCCAAAGTCCAAGGTCCAAAGTCCAAGATCCAAAGTCCAAAGTCGACCACCAGATGCTGCATTCTTTGGACCTTGGACTTTCGACTTTGGACTTGGTTTAGAGGCCGCGGCGATTGGCGAGCGTGCGCTCGTCGAGCGCGTAGCGTGGCTGGTGGCCATGAAAGAAGCGGTCCAGCTCGTCCACCATCAGCGAGAAGAACCGCGGGCGCGATTCTGCGTTCGAGCCGGCGATGTGCGGCGTGAGGAAGACGTTGGGCAACTGCCGGATCTCGCTGTCTGCCGGAATGGGCTCGGGGTCGAAGACGTCGAGCGCGGCGCGGACCCCATCACCCCGTTTGAGCCGGTCGATCAGCGCCTGGGAGTCGACGATCGGCCCGCGGGAGACGTTGACGAACGCGGCGTTGGGCTGCAGCCAGTCCAGCTCGCGGGCGCCGATCATCGCCCGCGTGCGGGGTGTCAGCGGGGCCAGGCAGACGACGACCTGGGATTGGCGGAACACGTTTTCCAGCGAGGTGTGGATGAAGTCGTAGATGTCGGCGACTTCCGGGGCCAGGTAGGGATCGTAGACCCGCACCTGGCAGCGGAACGGCCGCAGGTACTCCAGCAACCGCCGCCCGATGTGCCCGCAGCCGATCAGGCCGACGCGCTTGCCCGCCAGCTCGCCGCAGAAATACCCCGGCTGGTTGCGATCCTGGCCCACCTCGCCGGCGAGCATGCGCCGGAATTCGTGGCCGGCGTTGCGCAAGGCGATCAGCATCATGGCCAGCGCCCACTCCGCGACGGGGTAGGACGACCCGTTCGTCGTGTCGACGACGACGATTTCTCGCGCTCGCGCCGCCTCGACGTCGATCCGCTGGGCGAAGCGGTCGCCCTCCAACTCTCCGACGAACCGGAGCCGCGGCGCGTGCTCGAGTAGGGCGGCATCCACCAGCGGCGCGCCGCTGCAGACGATCAGCGCGTCGGCGCGAGGCAGCGCCTCCAGCAGCTCCGGTCGAGGCGGCGGTGGCGGCCCGCCTCCCCGCCGGGTCCCCGGCTCGCGCGGCTCTTCTCGCGGGATGGGGAGCCACACCGGCTCCGCAAAGGCGCTCAGGCGTGCCAGATCGGCCTCGGCCAGATACGTGGGACCCATCCGTTCCCAGAAGGTAATGAGGACGACCGGTGTTCTGTTGCTCATGCCAGTCAGGCCAGACCGATCTCGGCGTCGAGTGCGTGCTGCCAACCCGAGACGGTAGGGTCGTCGGCTTCCACCGCCGCCACGGACACCGGCCGGTTCAGCCGCGCCGACTCGAACAGCGCATTGACGACGGCGACGGCGTGGCGCCCCTCGACGCCGCCCACTTCCGGCGCCGCGCCGGTGACGATCGCGCGGCCGAAGTCGATCAACACCGCTGCCTGGATCTTCCGGTCGATCGCCATCGCGTCGAACTCGTAGGCCGCCAGACGCGTTCCGCCGAACAGCCGCGCCGTGCCCTCGTCCACCGAGAAGTTGGGCACGAGCGCCAGCATCTCTTCCGGCGGCACCGGCTCACGCCGGCCGTCGAGGGAGAGCTGTGGCCCGCGACCGGTGCGGGGCGGCGCCGGCTCGAGCGAGCCCCGGCTGCCGTAGTACACTTTCTTGCCGAACCCCTGCCCGTGCCCGGCGTGGCTGAGCGTCCATTGCCCCAGCGCGCCGTTCGCAAAGCGTAGCGTTGCCACGGCGCTGTCTTCCACGTCCGGCTCGACCTCATCCGGCATCCCGGCGTTCGCGTTCGTGATCGTGTAGATGGACGATGGACTCGGACCGCCCCGCCCGCCACGACCACTGCCACCACTGCCTCCGCTGCCTTGCCGGCGCATGCCCTTCCGGATACGGTCGAACAGGGCGATCTGCGCGTACACCTGCTCGACGGGACCGAACCCATAGAGCATGAGGTCGACGTTATGCACGCCGACGTCGAGCAGCGTGCCGCCGTACGCCTTCTTGTGGCGCCAGGGGGTGATCACGATCCGGCCGCCGCTGCTGACGCTGGCGTCGACGAGCATCCACCGCTCGCCAATAGCCCCTCCCTCCAACAGCGCGTGGGTCAGCCGGACCAGCGGGTCACGGCGGTAGTTCTCCGCTACCGCCAGGACACGGCGGGCGCGCGCCGCCGCCGCCATCATCTTGTTGCACCCGGCGACGGTGAGCGCCATCGGCTTCTCGACCAGCACGTGCTTGCCGGCTGCGAGGAGTTCGGCGGCGAGGTTGTGGTGGAGGCGCGGCTCGGTGGTGATGTCGACGGCGTCCAGCTCCGGCGTAGCCGCCAGCATGGCTTCCACGTCAAGGAAGACGCGCGGCCGCTCGCCAAGCTCCGTGGCTGCCGTATCGGCGAGGAGATTGGCGTTCCGCTCGTTCGGATCGCAGACGGCGACCAGGCGAAACACCGGGTGCTCACGCACATCTCCGACGATGGAGGCATACTCCTTCATGCCGTACAGGTGGCGGGTACCCATCCCGCCGCAGCCGACGATCGCAAGGTTCACGTGGTCCATGGTGCCCATGATAGCGTGGATCTCCTCTCTGTTCCTATCTACGTAACCGTTCAGCCGGTCTCACCGCAGAGTCGCGGAGTTCGCAGAGTGACGCAGAGCAAAAGCAGATTGTTCACGTCTCTCTCGGCGCGTCTCGGCGCGTCTCGGCGCGTCTCGGCGCGTCTCGGCG
>JACQGX010000254.1 GCA_016199265.1 Chloroflexota bacterium
GGGGCTGCCTTGCTGCGCCACGAACCTGGGCACGCACCACCGGGCGGGTGATGCCGTCATCGCACAGAAACCATTCACCAACGATGCGCAGAGATCCGCGGCCCCAGCGCGGGACGGACATACTGCACGAGTACCGCGTCGTCTTCCGGATGCGCCGTGGCGGCCATCGCCCCGACCTCCTCCGGGCTGTCGGCAATGAACGCCTCCTGCCCCGCTACCGCGAGGAACCGGCCACGGGCCTGCGGCAGCACCTTATCCCAGTGTGCCTGCAGCCAGTCGCCGTTGCGGCGGGCCCGGTCATCGTGCGCACGGAACCGGGCGATTTCGTTTGAATCGCACACCTCTTCGATAGTGAATTTCGTCTCGTCCATCGCCTCCCTCCACGCCTTCAGCCGCTCAAACCCAAACACCTTCCCCCCTCTCTCCACTCTCAACTCTCCACTCTCAACTCTCCGCTATCACGTGGCCACGTGAGCGCCAGCAGGGAGGGGTTCGCTGGCGTGTCTGGTCAGGTAATCGAGCACTTCAGCCTGCATGCGTTCGATTTCGAATCGGTAGCCGCCGGCGACGGCTGGGAATTCGTCTGGCCGTGCGGTGACCCGTAATTGGGCGAGCAACCCCTCGAAGGACGCAATCCGCTGCTGGGTGACCCGAAGTTCCTGGTCATCTCGAATCATGCGATCACCTCCACGAGGCCGCGATGACTGCCGTCACGCTTGCGTTGCCAATGGCTCACAAACGAATCCACGTTCTCCTGTATGAGCATAGCTGGACGGATCCAAAATACGCTCGCTCCGAGTTCTTCCTGGGCGGCAGCGTGAGTGAACAACACTTGTGCCTCACGTGGACACGCTTCTAACCGGAAGTCGTCGCGCATGACCAGGACGACATCCAGGTCGTTAGGCGCATCCTTCGGTCTCACACCACGTCCGCAAACGTCGTCTCCATCCGCCGGAAACACGCCAGCTCACCCAAATCCCCATTCTCTCCGTGCCCTCTCTGTGCCTTTGTGCCTTTGCGGTGCAGCCATCCCTCTCCGTGCGCTCTCGGTGTCTCCGTGTCTCCGTGGTGCACCCCCATCAACTCAGCGCCGACGATGAGGTCAGGGTCACGGTGGGGTTTGGGGAGTGTCCTTCTCCGGCACAAGGCGCTTTACCCCCTCGATCCGGTCGAAGTCGCTGTCCCAACTGTAGATTTCCGACAGCCCGCGCGACTTCATGTAGACGGCGTTAAAGGCGTCGACGAAGGAGATGTTCATCTCCACGTACAAATCGAGGGCCTGCAAGCACAGGCTTTTGCCTGGGAGGAGCAGGCCGGGCAAAGACAAGAGGTCGGCGACCATCTCCCGGATCTGCGCCTTGGGCACCTGATAGGTTCGCTGCAGCGTGAAGACCGTCTCAAACACCACCATCAGGGACGTGGCGGCCTTTTCAGCACCCCGCTCGATCCGGTGGAGGAGCTGTTTGGCGCGCTCCGCTTTGTCTGCGTCGCTGCCGGTAAGGTAGCGCAGCAGGACGTTGCTGTCGACAAAGCGCGGACGAGCCATCAGCGGTCCTCGGCCGCGACGTCTGCGGCGACCCCTGCCTCAAACGCGTCGCGCTCCTGCCGCCAGTCTCTGGCAAGGCCAGAGACGCGCGCCGCGCCAAAGTGGCGCGCGATCCGCGATGGGGCCGGTTTGAGCGTGACCTCGGCGCCGTGCACCTCGAACCGCACGCGGTCGCGCGGTTTCAGCCCGAGCCGGGCGCGAATCTCCGCCGGAACGGTCACCTGGCCCTTCTGGGTCATCGTCGTCTCTAACGCGCGTGAAGTGGGCATAGTAATACCTCCATTCACTATCATACCTCAATTCCCGCCACTACTCTACGACGAGACACTTGCGTCCAGGGGTCCCCTCTCTGCGTCTCTGCGTCTCTGCGTCTCTGCGTCTCTGCGTCTCTGCGTCTCTGCGTCTCTGCGGTGAACCCGTTAACCTTCGTGCCCCTCGATCAGTTCCTGGTAGAGCCCGAGCGCGGCGGCGCGCATCCGCTCGACCGAGAACCGCGCCGCGCGCCCGCGCCCCCGCTCCGAGAGGCAATGAGCCAGGTCGTCGTCGGTACAGGGGCGGTCGATCGCCGCCGCCAGCGCCGGCACATCCCCAGGAGGCACGAGTAGCGCGGCGTCGCCGGCCTGGTCACTGTCCTCGGCATCGCCCTGCTTGTGTTCAGCCTGATTGAACGCGAGACGCGCCAGGCGTTGGCGACCGGAGAGACCGTGGCTCACCTGATCGCGGGGCATGTGGCGGCCCGTCCCACGGGCGACCACCGGCTCAATGCGCTCCAGGACATCGCCCTTATCACCGCCGCGCTCGGGGGCGCACGCCACCGCCTGGTCTCAGACCTGACGACGCTGCACCATACGCTCCTATGCCTCCTCGGAGTCCCGGAAGCGGCCTACGCGCACCTCGTCTCTGGCCCCATCGACCCGGCTATGGGCGAAATGCAAGGCTAGGGGGAGCGGCTAGAATCTGGGGTGAGTGAGAGGGAGGTCATGACGCTAGGCGAGCTCATCGAGGCTATCCACGGCTTGGACGCCGAGTTGGCCACGCTGGAGCGGCGGTATGGACTGCTTTCGGCGGATTTCTACCACCGGTACAAAGCGGGCGAGCTCGAACAGACGCGTGACTTCATCGAGTGGGTCGGCTACTACGCGGCCAAGCTGGATCGCGAGGCGCAGTACCGCGAGACGATGTACGAGCACCTGCGCGAGTTACGTCAGCAGGCCGGTCTCGGCGCGCTCTCACTTGCGCCAAGGGCTGCTGCCGGCAGGACGCCGTAGTGCCATTTCCCAGCGCTGCCGACTACGAGGCGCTTGTGTATTCGCTGCCGGATCGCTTCGCCCGCGTGGAGCGGTCTACGTTGGTCGTCGCGCCGATCGGGCGGACGCTCGCCAAGGTCGAAGGACAGGTCTCGTTGAGGGGTGGGCTGACGCTCGACGTCTGGGAGCTCGTCGACTTCCAGGCCGGGCGGATCCGCAGTTACAGCTACGAGATCTACCGCGCCGGCGAGAAGCTGGCTTGGTACGACCCTCTCGAGCAGCCGCACATTCCGGAGTTGGCGAGCACACCTCCTCATCACCAGCACGTCCAGCCGAACATTAGACACAACCGTGTGCCCGCGCCGGGCATCAGCCTTGAGCGACCCAACCTTCCTGGATTGATTGAGGCGATCGAACAGGAGTTCCTGGGCGATGAGCCATTCATCACGACGAAATCGCTGGTCAACGGAGACGACCGCACTCCTTGATGACCAGGAGCGAGAGCGTCTTCGTGCCTACGTGCCGTTGTGGTGCACCCATCCCTCTCTGCTGACCGCTGCAAGCTGACCGCTGCAAGCTCTCCCCTTCGTGCCTACGTGCCGTTGTGGTGCACCCATCCCTCTCCGTGCGCTCTCCGTGTCTCCGTGTCTCCGTGGTGAATTCCTCCCTCCCCCTCGCCAACGCCAGCAGCAGCGCCGCGCCGGTCGTGAACAGATACTCGGAGCGTTCGCTATAGTTCGCTAGAGTAGGAGTGGATCGAGCACACGGGGATCGCTTGGAGAGTCGCGATGGCCACGACCGCAACCCAACAGCAAGCCGCCACTGAGCCGGAGGTGCCACCTGTCCGCGAGGTGACCGACGCGCAGTGGGCAGCGATGGTCGACCGGGCGGCCTGCCACTTCCTGAACCTGAGTGGCGAGGCGTTTCTCCGCCAGTGGCGGGCGGGTGAGTTCGACGACGAGCCCGACCGGCCAGACGTGATGGCCGTCGCCTCACTCGTCTGGTTCGAGCGGTCAGGCCGCCTGCTCCCAGTGGCCGGACGAACGCCCGTCGCAGCGGTCCATGACTTCCGTCGCGCCTTTCCGCAGGCGGTGTCCGGCGTGGTCGGTGTCCCCATCACTGTCCACGGCGGGTAGCATCCCACCGGCAAGCCGCACCTGCTCCCGCTGGGCGAGGGGCTGCCGGTCCACCTGGCCGGCGAGACACGTCTCCGTCTCGTTCTGCGGCGGTACGACCGCCTCGCACGAGACGCGGGATCACCAGAACGGTGGCGGGTCACGACCGCGGCCTCCTGGTTTGCCCTCCAAGACCGACATGGCCGTGAGGTGCTGGCCTATCACTGGCACCCCGGGGGGCCGCGTGCCGCGCCTGCCCCTCACGTGCACGTCAACCCACCGGCCGGAGCCGGCGAGCGCCTCCTCTCCGGCAAGGTGCATCTACCAACGGGCCACAGCACGTTGTGCGACGTGCTGCGCCTGGCGATCACAGCGTGGGGTGTCCGTCCTCGGCGGCGCGATTGGGCAGCGGTCCTCGCCGGGCGGTGATACTGCGTCAAGCCGAGGCACTCCTGGACGCCTCGGACCGTTCGTTCACCTACGGATGGCGCCGGCATAGTGGTCCCTAGTGGTCAACCCGTTGTGCTCCGTGCTCTCTCTGTCTCTCCGTGTCTCCGTGGTGAACTCCTTTCGATTTGTGCCTTCGTGCCTTTGTGGTGAACCCATCCCTCTCCGTGTCTCCATGGTGAACCCCCTGCGGCAGCGGCTGCGGGGAAAAACAGTCGGGGCAGAGGTGGTGGCGGCAGAATTGGCATCGTATCCCGGAACGTGAGAGGATAGGGGAAGCGGCGCACGGGTCTGCCGGAGCAGCGCAGGGCGA
>JACQGX010000260.1 GCA_016199265.1 Chloroflexota bacterium
GGTAGAGCGCCAAGAGTTCTTCGCGGGTCGGCTGGGGCGTCACAGACATCGCCGCTGCACCGTGTACCATCCTCGCGGCCGCCGCCGCAACCGCGGCGGCCGCGCTACTCTACCAGGCCAAGTCAGCCTGAGTAGTTACCTTCGTTCTTCGTTTTTCATTCTTCGTTAGCGGCACTCGGGCCGCGTGATTCGGTTACCGCCACGCACGAAGTCGGCGACGCAGGCGTAGGCGGATGTGGGATTCCCGTCGGCGTTGACGATGCCGAAGCCGAACTTCTCGTCGGTTTCGCCGACTACCGAGCGGAAGTTGAGGTTCCAGATGATGACGTTGGTGACGTACGGCGCTTCGTTGTGGACCTGTTCGAGCAGGCGGGCGAAGTACCGGCCGCGCGCGGCCTCGGTATTGTCCATGCCGTACTCGTAGCCGGACACCGGGATGCGCGTTACCGACCAGCCGACCTCGGTGAACCACATCGGCTTGGTGTCGCCGTGCTTGAGCTGGACGTCGCGCAACTGCTGGTAGCGCTTAATGTAGAAGCTGGGATGCACCTTGTAGTTGTTGGTGGGTACGGTTTTGACGTCGGTGAAGTCGTCGGGCGGGTTGTTGAAGCCGCTGGGGTGGACGCCAACCACGTCGTAGTAGTTCTTGACCTCGCCGCCGTTGACCTGGAGGAGGTAGTCGAGGTAGTCGCGGTCGTCGATCGCGAGCGGCGGTGGCGCGCCGGTGGGCGTCAGGGCAGCCAAGACGACGATGATACTTGGATCGGCCGCCTTGATGCCCCCGTAGGCCGCCTTCTGTAGTGCGAGAAAGTCGACCACGCCCTGGGGCGGCGTCGCGGGCGCATTCGGCCACAAGCGCGAACTGCCCCATTCGCCGGCGAGGTTCTGCTCGTTCCACGGCTCGATCGCCTGCACCTTGCCGCGGTAGCGCGTGGCGATGAACTGGAGGAAATCACGCAACATGTTGGGATCGGCCGGCGTGTGACCATCGGGCACGGCGTAGTGGTGCGGCGCGCCGACCACGCCGACCAGCACGCGGAGACCGCTTGCGCTCAGCTCGTCGACGACCGCATCCAAGAAGCCCAATTGATTCTTGCGGAAGTACTTGGAACGGCCGTTGACGCTCGTCTGTAGGCAGTTCGCACCCTCGGCGCCGCACTCTGACGCACCGATCTCATACTGCTTCCAGATGACCTGCTGCTTGGCCCAGCCGAAGCCGGAATTCTTGATCAGATTGATTGCCTCCGGCCGGCGGGAGGTGATGAAAAACTCGCCCTGGAAACCGTACGAGAGCGGGATCGTCCGCGCCCCGGCGCGTGCCGGCACCGTTGGGGCGGTGGGAGCTGCCGGCGCCGGCTGGATGACGTTGAGACCGGGCAGCACCGGCGGTGCGGTGGTCGAGCCGGTCGAGCCACCTGGCGCGCCTGGAGCGTCGGGGGCGCCGGTTCCGCTGCCCGGCCGGCTAAACTCGACAATTGTGGCAACAGGTGGCTGCCCAAGCGGGTGCGGCCGGGTGACGGCGCCGGCCAGCACGCCGGTCTGCTTGAGCAGATCACCGCCGAGCACCGGGGTAATGGTGCCCGGCGCCGGCATACCCGGCACCGCCTCGACCCAGCGCTGGAAAGTGATGCGCTGGAATCGCTGTGAGATAAAGGGGCCGAACTGCCGGGGTTGGTTCATCGGTAAACCGCAGAACTGGATCGCCGCGTTCGCGTCGCCGTTGCCGCACTGGCTCAGGTAGCGCTCCTTGATCCCCGCATCCTCGAGCCAGCCGAGGCGGATCCGTACGGCCTCCTCGAACGACGTGCTCTCGTCGGTCTGGCCGCGTCCGATGCCCAGCTCTTCGAGCCGCCCATCGGCACCGGCCTCTTCGAGAATTTGGAAGGTGTTGGCCAGTTGCAGCGGTAGGCCGGGGCACAGTTGGAGCAGCGCAACTTGCAGCGCCTGGTACCCGCAGCCATCGACCCCCTGGAACGGCGCCGAGACCGGGTACCCGGCGGCGGCGGGGCCGCCCAATTCGTTGAGCGCCGTGAGAAACGCGTCGCGCACGTCGTAGCCCAAGCCGGTACCACCGCCGGTCTGCCGGAAGTGCAAGCCGGCGACGGTACCACCGACGACGACCGGTTCCTCGTCCGCGAGCGGCGCGGTCTGCGAAAGCGAATCGGCCCCGGCTGGAGCGACGCCGAGCGGGCCGGTGGCCGAGACGACCAGGACCGCGCCGATCAGCAGACGCAGCCAGATCGAGCCGGAGGCAAGGCGCCGGCCGCGCGTGCCGGCCGCACGCCGGCCAAGAAGACAAGCTACAAGACGAACCACGCCGCCGCGGCCGAGGGCCGCGGCCTGATTGGGAACACCACCCATAGTCCTTCGATCTTTCTGAGCGTTGCTGTTCTGCGAGCTGATCCGCGAGGGCCGCATGCCGCGGCGGAAACCACCGGGCGACGAACGTGCTCCGTCCGCCGCCTCGCCGGTGTTCCGGCAAGCCGGTGGCGGGACAGCCACTAGAGTCAACGCGTGCCGGATGCCACGGGCGCCGGCGGCACCGATAAGTACCGGTGGCCGAGGTCCGATACACGCGTCGTGAAGAGTAGGGGCGTAGCCTCAATCGCCCCCCCGGGCGCAATTAGCAAACCCCCAACACATAAACACCCGAGTA
>JACQGX010000261.1 GCA_016199265.1 Chloroflexota bacterium
GCGTTCGACGCGCCGTTATTGGCGTTAGTGTTGGCGGCGCCGCCGACTTTCTCGCCGATGAAGAGCATGGGCGCCTCGTCGCGCTCGCCCTCGCCGATGACGATCGTGCCGTCGATGTGCACCTCGTCCATCGCGCGGCGCATCGCCTCGACCGCCGCCTGATCGGCCCCCGTGGCGTCACCCCGGCCCATGCAGCGCGCCGACGCCAGCGCCCCGGCCTCGGTGACGCGTACGAATTCGAGCAGGAGAGTGCGTTCCATAGGGCGACTATACTCCATCCGGCCACAGCGCCGCCGCGATTTGGTCGTACAGCGCCTTGTTCACGACGACGTGGCGCTCGGGAAGCTGCCGCAGGGCTACCGAGCGGGCGATCTCGGCGATCCGGCGGCGCAGCGTTTGCTGGCCTTCCACCGAGGCGCTGGCCATGTGCGGCGTCAGGATCACGTTTCCCATCTCGATGAGCGGGCTCGCCGCCGCGAGGGGCTCGACCTCCATCACGTCGAGCGCCGCGCCGGCGAGATGCCCCGACTTGAGCGCCTCGGCCAGCGCCTCCTCGTCGACGATCGGCCCGCGCGCGGTGTTGACGAGGTACGCGCCCCGCTTCATCTGCGCGATCCGCTCGGCGTTCAGCAGGTGGCGCGTTGTGGCGTGCAGGAACGTATGGATCGTCACCACGTCGGATTCGGCGAGCAGTTGGTCGAGCGAGACCATTGTGACGCCGAATTGGTCGGCAGCGGTCTGCGCGACGAACGGATCGTAGGCCACCATCCGGGAGCCAAAGGGGGCAGCGCGCTGCGCGACCATCCGCGCGATCGTGCCGAACCCGACGAAGCCCAGCGTCTGTACCGACAGGCGGTGAATCGGCGGGTTCCAGTCGGGCCGGCCGCGGCGCTGCTCCCACGCGCCGGAGCGCACGTATCGGTCGCTGACCAGCAACTGCCGGTTCGCCGCCAGGATGAGGCACATCGCGTGGTTGGCGACTTCCTCGCTGAACGCATCGGGGACGTTCGCCACCAAGATGCCCTCGGCCGTCGCCGCGTCGACGTCGATGTCGTCGTAGCCGACGTACGGGCGGAGCAGCAGGCGCGTCTTGGGGAGCTGCCTGAAGTGCGCGGTGCCGAGCGCGACGCCACCCGAAATCACCACATCGGCCTCGGCCACGTCGGGCGTGACCTCGCCATCGTCGCCGAGGAACGGCGCGATCCGGAGATCGATCCCGCCGGCGAGCAACGCCGCGTGCGTCGGGTCGGCCGGATTGATCTGCCCGGCCGCCCGGCCGCCGAAGGTGACAATGCCGGGAATGTGCCACTGCGCGCGCTGCCGCCAGCGGACGGGCAGGTCGTCAACACGAGCTGCCGGGCCGGACGATACCGGCGACGACGGAATAGTTGTCATAGCCACTCCTTCTCTTCTACGCTTCACGCGACGGCGCGCGATTCTCGGTGATTTCGCGACGGGCGCGCGATGCGACGCGGTATGGTGCCATATGCAGACTCATCCTGCATCGGCCGGCACGATCGCGAGTGAAAATTGGACCGCCTACCGGCCCGCCGGGGCGCCGGAAGGCAAACATGCAGAGGAAATAACGTGCAGAACGACAATCTAACGTACCAACACCTCGTCGAGCTGGATCAGCGGTACCTGCTCCACCCGCAGCATCACCCGGCGGATCACGCCGAGCCGGTGATCTTCGCGCGGGGCGAAGGAGCAATCCTGTGGGACCTGCGCGGCCGCCGCTACATCGACGGCCTCTCCTGCCTGTGGAACGTGAACGTTGGCCACGGCCGGCGCGAGCTGGCGGCGGCGGCCGCCAAGCAGATGGAGCAACTGGCGTTCGCCAACTCGTACTGCGGGTCATCGAACGAGCCGGCGATTACGCTCGCGGCACGGCTGGCGACGCTGACGCCGGCGACGTTGAATACCGTCTTCTTTACCACGGGCGGCGCGGAGTCCAACGACACCGCGTTCAAGACGGCCCGTTACTATTGGCACCTGCGCGGGCAGCCACACAAGACGAAGATCATCTCGCGCGCCAACGGGTACCATGGCGTCACGTTGGGCGCGACGAGTGCCACCGGCCTGCCGGCGTTTCACGCCCGCTTTGGCCCGCTGGCGCCCGATTTCCTGCACGTGCCGGCGATGGACGCCGGCGCGCTGGAGGCACGCATCAGGCAGGAGGGACCCGAGACGGTCGCCGCCTTCATCGCCGAGCCGGTGCAAGGCGCCGGCGGCGTCTATCCGCCACCCGCGGAGTACTTCCCCCGCGTGCGCGAGATCTGCGACAAGTACGACGTGCTCTTTATCGCCGACGAGGTGATCACCGGCTTCGGCCGCACCGGCACCTTCTGGGGGCTTGACCAGTGGAACGTCGTGCCGGACATCCTCAGCTTCGCCAAGGGCATCACGTCTGGCTATCAACCACTCGGCGGCGTGATCTTCTCCGACGCGATTCGCGACGTGATCTACAACCAACCGCCCGACGTCAAGTGGATGCACGCGTACACCTACTCGGCACATCCGACGTGCTGCGCCGTCGCGCACGCCAACCTCGACATCTTCGAGCGGGAGAGGTTAGTGGAGCGAGCGCGTCAACTGGGCGGGCGGCTCCAGGAGGGCCTTGGCGTGCTCCGTGGCGAGCCGTATGTCGCCGACGTGCGGGGTCTTGGCATGATGGCTGCCGTAGAGGTCAAGCCAAACGCGATCAACGGCGGCGGCGCGGCGATTGCTGCCGAGCTGAAGCGTCGGGGCCTCTTCACGCGCTTCCGCGCCGATATCGTCATGTTCGCCCCACCGCTGGTGATCCAAGAGGATGAGCTGGATGAATTGGTCGAGATTGTCGTGAGCACCGTCCGTGACCTATCCTTTCCCGGACATCGATGATCCCCGCGATTGGGAAGTGATCGCCGACGGGTCAGATACCCAGGTCGGCATAACTGTCCGCATCACGATTGATCCAGACGTGCTTCGGCCTCTTGTCGAGGCCGCTCACCGTGACAATATGGACGTCACCGACTACATTCAGCGCGCAGTACAATAGTTAGGCAAATCACTATTGGACCGCGATGTTCAGTCGTAATGTTCGGTAGTCGCTAATCGATCAAACTCGAAGCAAACTCGGAGTCACTGTCATGCAACACGTAGTGTTAGGGACCACGGGGATCGAGGTCTCGCGGCTGTGCATTGGCACCGGGACCAACGGGTGGAGCGGCAGCTCGAACCAGACGCGACTCGGCTTCGAGCGCTGCGTCCATCTGCTGCGCTACGCCTACGACCGGGGGATCACCTTCTGGGACAGCGCCGATCAGTATGGGTCACATCCCCACGTGCGTGAGGCGCTCGAGGCGGTCGGCCGGCAGAATGTGGTAGTGACGACGAAGACGGTGTCACGGACGCCGGCAGGCGTCGAGGCCGACGTTCGTCGCTTCTTGCGCGAAATGAACGCCGGCTACCTCGACATCGTGTTGTTGCACTGCTTGACCGAGCCCGACTGGCCCAATCGCTACGCCACGTGCATGGATACCCTCACCAAAATGAAGGAATCAGGGGTTATTCGTGCCGTAGGAGTGAGCTGCCACAACTTCGGCGCATTCCTGAACGCAGCCCGGCAGCCGTGGGTCGACGTCGTGCTGGCGCGGATCAACTACGCCGGCGTCTCGATGGATGCGCCGCCCGACCGGGTCGTTCCGGTGCTTGACCAGATGCACGCCGCCGGCAAGGGCATCTACGGCATGAAGGTCGTCGGCGCCGGCAGGTTGACACGCGACACGCGGCGCGCGGTCCGCTACGTGCTCGACCTACCCAGCGTCGACGCCATCGTCATCGGGATGCAGAGCGAGGCGGAGATCGACGAGGACGTGGAGCTGGTCGAGGAACTGACGCTCGTACCTGCGTGAAACGTGACCGACAGGGCAGCATCATGCCGAAATGGGTGCCGCTGCCTGCGTCCCATCCTGCGCTACGGGCGCCCTTCAAAGCTAATCGCCGCTTCGTAGCTCACGTCTCACGTTTCACGTCTCACGCCTGGGCAGCGAGAGAGCCAGTACGGCGGCGGCCAGGGCGAGGAAACCGAGCGCGGTGTGCGCCGGTGCAAAACCGAACGCGTCGATCGCCGCGCCGGTCGCCGGGGCAGCGATCGACGAAATCGCGATGCCGGCTCCCCAGGCCAGGCCCACGGCTTGGCCGGTGCGCCCGCCGGGCGCGAGCTCGGCCGCGTAGACCAGCACGACCGGGGGCGCCAGGCTGGCCCAGAAGCCGATCAATACGGCCAGTGCGATCAAGAGCACGCCGTCGACACGCGGGAAGAACAGCAGGCTGACACCCAGGGCGACCGTGGCCACGATGAGTACGCCACGGCGGCCCAAGCGATCGGAGAGCGTCCCGCCGAGCGGCTGAGCGAACAGGCCCGCCGCCAGCGTCGGCGCGGTGAGCAGCCCGGCGAGCGCCAGCCCGGCCCCCCGGTTGGCGTAATACGCCGGCAGAAACGTGACGAAGCCCGCCACTACCGCGCCCTGGATGCCGTTCACGCACGTCAAGACCAGCAACGGCCGCGACACTCCGGCGCGTAAGCCACGCGCCACCCGAACCGACGGCTCTTTCACCAACCACCAGCTCAGCGCGGCCGCGGCGAGGGCCGGCAGCGCCAGCGCCAGCGCCGCCGGACGCCACCCAAAACGCGCCGCCAGCGGCCCGACGAGCACCGGCGCCAACGCAAAGCCAATGCTGTTGCCGATGCCGTGAATGCCCGACGCCCAGCCGCGGTTGACCGGAAAGCGCGCCAGCAACAGCGTGGTGCTCTGCGGGTGGTACGCGCTCGAGGCCAGCCCCAACACGGCGGCAGCCGCCAGCAGAGCCCCGTACGACGGCGCATTCCCGATCAGCACCATCGCCACCGGGAACAGGCAGAAACCCGCCACCAGTACCAGACGGCGGCGCCGGCGCAGATCGGCCCAGTAGCCGACCAATGGCTGGGCGAAGGCCGAAATCGCCGTCGTGGCGAACGAGAGCATGCCGAGCTGGAGGTAGCTGAGCGCAAACGCGGCCTGAATCGCCGGCAGCAGAGGCGGTAGGACCAGACCGTAGAGATCGTTGACCGCGTGACAGGCCGTGAGCCCGAGCAAGAACCACCCGGAGCCACCGCGGCCACCGCGTGTGCCACCGCGTGTTCTGGCTACGGCCGGCTGCGGGGGCGGCGTCTCGTCTCCTCGCACGAGGCCGGCGGCGCTCCTTGCCATCTCGGCTCAGGATAGCAGGCAGACGGCCCGTGGTCGTCGTTCAGACGGCGTACTTCTTGATGAACGCTTCGTCGAGCTCGATGCCGAGGCCGGGGCCACCGGGCAGGCGGACGTAGCCGTCATTGCCGACCATGATCGGCGTCGCGGGCGCGAGCTGGGCCGGCCAGGGGAACTCGCCGGGCTTGTCCCGCATCAGCTCGACCCACGGCGAGTTGGGCACCGCGGCCGAGAAATGGAGGTGGGCATAGGTGCCGATGCCGCCGCCACCGTGGTGCGGGACGCAGAGTTTGTTCCGCACCTCGGCCAGCGCGGCGATCTTGCGCAACTGGCCGATTCCCTCGGAAACCAGGCCATCGGGCTGCAGGACGTCGTAGCAGCCGCGCTCGAGCATCCAGTGGAACTCGTGCAAGAAGCGGTTATTCTCGCCGCCGGCGATGGCGATCCTCACGCTGCCGTTCAGGCGGGCGAGGCCGTCGAAGTCGTAGCGCGACAGCGGCTCCTCGAGCCAGACGTAGCCCATCTCTTCGAGCGCACGGGCGGTGTAGAGCGCGCGCCGCCAGTCCCAGATGACGCCGGGCTGCGCCGAGGGCGTCACGGGCGTCTGCGCCTGGTTGCCGTCGGCCATCAGCTCCATCTTGTCGCCGACGGCATCCTTGACCGCCCGCGCCAGCGCGACGTCCTCCTCGAGCGTCTCGTTGTGCAACCTCAGCTTGATGGCGCGGACCCCCTCTTCGTAGAAGCCAAGCGCGTCTTCGGCGCGGCGCTCGGGGCTGCCGATCTCGATCGTCGAGGCGTACCCCTTGATCCGGTCGGTGTACCCTCCCCAGAGCTTGTAGAGCGGCTGGCGGCAGGCCTTGCCGATGAGGTCCCACAGGGCGACCTCGAGACCCCATGCGTTGCCACCGCGGCGCAGCAGGCGGCTGTGCTCCTCGGTGGCAAACGGGTCTTGCCCAACCAGTTGCTGGCCGGCGGCGCGAACGGCGTCGGGCGCCCCGCCCGAGCCAAGTCCTTCAAGACCATCGTCGGAGCGGATGCGGATGACGGTGAACGACGACGCACGGGTGCTCGTGCCCGGCGACCAGGCGGTGTGCAGCGTGCGCGGCGTCGGTACATCGCGCACGTATTGGACGTCGACAGACGCGATCTTCATGATGGCGCGATTATAGAGAGTCGGGCGCGTGATGCCGGCGATTATGCACCAGGCTATCGCCGAACACGCCGGTATACTCCTGATAATGGCAGAGCAGCAGGCAACGGAGGGACCAATTACGCCACGCGCGAGCGATTACGCGCAGTGGTACCAGGACATTATCGCGGCCGCCGAACTCGTCGACCAGGCGCCCGTGCGTGGGTGCTGGATCCTGCGACCGAACGGCTACGGCATCTGGGAAGCAATCCAGCGCGATCTTGACCGCCGTTTCAGGCGGCTCGGCGTGCAGAACGCCTATTTCCCCCTGCTGATCCCGCAGAGCTTCATCACGCGTGAGGCCGAACACGTCGAGGGGTTCTCCCCCGAGCTGGCGGTGGTGACGCACGCCGGCGGCGACGAGCTCGAAGAGCCGCTCGTCGTGCGCCCGACCTCGGAAACCGTGATCTGGGCGACGCTGCGGCGCTGGATCCGCAGCCATCGCGATCTGCCGCTGCTGCTCAATCAGTGGGCGAACGTCGTTCGCTGGGAAAAGCGCCCCAGAGCCTTTCTTCGCACGACCGAGTTCCTGTGGCAGGAGGGCCACACCGCTCACGCCACGCCGGAGGATGCCCGCCGCTTCGCCTTGACGATGCTGCGGACGTACGAAGACTTCGCCGACCAGGTCCTGTGCCTGGCGCCGATCGTCGGCGAGAAGCCGGCGCACGAGCGTTTCCCGGGCGCGGTGGCGACGTTCACGCTCGAACCGATGATGCAAGACGGCCGCGCCCTGCAAGCCGGTACGTCGCACGATCTCGGCGCCAACTTTGCCCGCGCGTTCGACGTCACCTACCAGGGGGAAGACGGCGCATCGCACCCGGTGTACGCCACCTCATGGGGTGTCTCCACGCGCACTATCGGCGGCGTGCTCATGGCCCACGGCGACGACCGTGGTGCGATCTTCCCCCCGAGCGTCGCGCCAACGCAGGTGGCCATCGTGCCCGTGCCTGGCCGCGACGAGGCGAGCACGCGTGCCGTCGAAGCGGCCGCTGCCGAGGCGCAGGCCCAACTGACCGCGGCCGGCCACCGCGTGGCGGTCGATAACCGGCCGGGTCTACGTCCGGGCGCCAAGTTCTTCCACTGGGAGCGTCGCGGCGCCCCACTGCGGCTGGAAATCGGGCCGCGCGACGTCGACGCCAACCAGGCAGTCGCGGTCACGCGCCACGACGGGCAGAAGCGCCGGGTCCCCCTTTCGGGCCTTGTGCCTGCGGTAGCTGACCTGCTCGGTACCGTGCGGACAGAGCTCTCTACGCGCGCGCGGGCGTTCCGGGAAGCACGCACGAAAGCGGTAGAGGACCGAGCAGAGCTCGAAGCGGCCGTAACCGAGGGGTACGCACTCGCCCGCTGGTGCGAGCGGAAGTCGTGCGCCGAAGAAATTCAGGCGGTGACGCGCGCCACGATTCGGTGTTACCCGTTCGAATGGCGCGACGATCGCTACCTTCCGCTGCCCGACGATCCGGGCCCTTGCGCCTGGTGCGGCGAGCCGGCCACGCGGCGCGTGATCATCGGCAGAGCGTATTGACTTAGGCACTGCCCAACAATAAACGCTTCGCTTTGGCCAGCTACTCTAGGTACACTGCCGAGCGTGACCGAAGATGTTGTTCCTGGGCGGCGCCTTAGTCCAAGGTCCAAGGTCCAAAGCCACGGGAGATCCGACCTTGGACGTTGGACGTTGGACGATCCCCTAACGGACTTCGGCCGGCTTGCTGCGCTCCAGCGACGCTAGTGTCTCGGCCAGGCGGAGGCGGGTGAGGACGTGCCGCCGGCGACCGCGCTCGATTTCGGCGACGAGGCCGCGCGAGAGCCCGGAGGCAGCGGCCAGATCGCGCTGCGAGAGGCCGAGCGCATCACGCCGGCTGCGCAGCTCGTCGCCGGAAGGCGCGCTGTCGTCGGGAGGGAGCGGCGCGCGCGGCTCCGGCCGGCGGCGCGGCGGCACGACGAAGCGCGCCGTCGCGGGGGCCGGCTTCTCGGCCGGCGTAACGCCCTTGGAATGCGCCGTTTCGACGAGCTCGTCGCGTGTGGGAAGTGGCAGAACCATGCCCAGGCCGCGCGCGATGAGCCATCCGGCAGCCTCACGCGGATCGCCGTCGAAGCACTCCTGCGCGAGCTGCAAGACGGCGGTGTACTCGGTCGCCGGCACGGGCACGGCGAGCGGCCGTCGCGGATAGCGCGCGCCGCCGGAGGCGGCCTCCGGACGAGGCTGCGCGAGCCCAGCCTGCAGCGCGACAACCGCTGCTTCGAGGATCGGCGTTTCGCCGCCGCGCAGGCGGTCGAACGCCGGCACTGGAATACGGCAGGTGAGGACGCGGCGCAGACCGCTCATCGGCGCCGCCGGCACCGTGGCCGGACCGGCTGGACTCCCGGCACCGCCGCCTGGGCGCGTCGCTCCGCCTGCGGCGCTGCCCCGCACCGTTGGCCACAGGTCGTCGGGGAGGCGGAGCCACAACTGCGCGATAATGGGATCGACTCCCACTTCGCGCGCCGCCGCTTCGGCTTCCATGCCTTCGTTGCGCACCAAGTGTCGCAGTCGAGCCATCCGGTCGAGCGACGTCGAACCGGCAGCATCTGCCGGCCGATCGTGTGCCGCGTGTCCCGCCTCGCTTGCGGCATCACCCGCGTGCTCGGCGGTCGGCGTCCGTGGGTCGATGGTGCCGTGTGGCTGAGCGCTTTCGGCAGCCAGTGTGGTCATGGCGTCTCTCCTTGGTCGGTGGCTGGGATGTAGGCTGGGTTGGTGGTACGCCTCAGAGAAGGCGTGGCTGGAGCACATCCGGCGACGGCAGCGATTCGCGCAGCTCGCGGGCGGTGAAGCGCATCTCGGCACACTCAAGCCGGACGCGCTCGAGCGCCTGTCTAATCGGCGGTAGCCAATGCTGCGCGTCGTGGTTGGCGTTGGCCGCCGCAATCGCGTCGACGGCGACAATCGCTTCGTCGGTCGCCTGCGCAATTGCGGCGATCTTGACCAGCAGGCGGGTCGCGTGCTCGGTGGCTAACATCGCAGCTCCTCTGCGCCTGGAAACGGGCGGCCGCTGTCGGTGTCTCGATTGTGGATAGGTTGTGGATAAGTGGCCCGGCGCGCGAAGCGGGCGCGCAGACGCTACTTTGGCACGGCGCCGCGCGCTAGCCGCAGGCAGCCGCGCCGCATCGCCACGGCGCCGACCTATCCCCCTGGCCCCCCTCCCGA
The DNA here is from genome assembly GCA_016199265.1 of Chloroflexota bacterium. Classification (GTDB taxonomy): domain Bacteria; phylum Chloroflexota; class UBA11872; order UBA12225; family UBA12225; genus JACQGX01. The sequence continues at coordinate 9,599 of JACQGX010000261.1, forward strand.
TGCGGGAAGCGGGAACGACGGCCATCGTTACGCCGCCTTATTGCTGAACCTTCATTAGCCGCCCGGCTGAGTCTGCGAAGGGCGCTCAAGCGCCCTCCCGGTTCAGCGCGCTTCAGCGTGCTTGGCAGACTCAGCCGGGCGGCTTTAGCCCCCGGCGGGGCCGCTCCGTCACCGGTCGTTACGCACTTCGGGACAGTCTTGTCCCCCCTTCCAGAGGGAGAAGGCCGGGGTGATGGCAGCCGCCGCCATGAGACGAACGCTGGAGAAGACTACCGCGAAGATCGCCGGCGTGTGCTTTGTCTCGGCTTACGTGGACGGCGCCTGCTCGGCATCCAGCGCCAGATAGCGCTGAAACGTGAGCGTCAATTCCACCGGGTCCGGCAGGAAGTACGGCGCGGGCCGGTTCTCGGGACCGATAGCGACACGAAGGAGCATCGGGCCGGCGCGTTGCCTCGCCTCACGCAGCGCGGTGGCAAGCTCGTCGGCGGCTGCAATGTCGTGCGCCTTGATACCGCACGCTTGAGCGACGGCGCACAAATCGACCGACGGGGCGGCGGTGCGCTGCATGCCGGTCGCGGCGTAGACGCCGTTGTCGAGCACCACGAGCAGGAGCTTCTCCGGCTTGAGCAGACCAATCGTCGCCAGGGTAGAAAGGCCCATCAACAGACCACCGTCGCCCTCGACGGCGACGACTCGATCGAACGCCTGCGCGGCGGGCGAGAGCGCCACTCCCAGCCCAATCGCGGGCACGAGGCCCATCGAGTCGAGAACGTACAGGTGACTGTCGCGCCGGCCGACAAGCAACATCTCGCGCACCATCGTGCCGAGCGCGACGACAATTGGCTCCGTTGGATACTCGGCGGCGATGGCCTTGAGGGCGTCGAAGCGAGTGAGCTGAGACATGGTGATCAAGTGGTCAACTGCTCAAGTAGATGGAACGGCCGATGAACGCCGGCAAGCCTACGACCTGGGACCTCTTGTTGCGTGGGTTGTGGTTCGACAGGCTCACGATGAGCGGTTGCCTTCCCGCTCGTCCTGAGCCTGTCGAAGGACGGTCGTCGGTCGTCGGTCGTCACGTCAGAACACGTCAGAAAAGTAGATTGCACAGCACGATCACGGGACGGTGCGTCATGAGGGCGTGCTCCCAGGCGGCCGCGATGCTGGTCGACCAGCGTTCGACCGGAACGCGCTCGTCGAGCTTGAAGAAGCGCAGGTTGGCGGCCGCGAGAATATCGTCGACGCGCTCGCACAGCGTGTGGATCATGCTGTTGTACTCGTTGAGGCCCCCGCGCTGGGAGACGATCATCAGCAACGGCAGATGGTACGGCTGCGCAAACGTCGTCAGCGCAGTGAGCGCGTTACCGAGGCCGTTGTTCTGGACGACGAGCACCGGCTTCGCACCGCCCAACACGAGCCCGCCGGCGATGCCGATGCCCTCTTCTTCGCGCGTGAGCGGAAACGAGACGTAGGCGCCTTCCTGCGCGCGCCGCTCGACGTGGTCGATGACCGCCTTGAGCGTGCTGCTCGGCAGCCACAGCACGTGCGTCGGCGCGATGTGCTCCAGTGCGTCGATGACGGCCCGGCTCCGCGCCTCGACGGCGGCCTTCGTATCGACGCCAAGCGCGGTAGTGATGGGAGGCATAGAGGCCGATTATAGCTCGGGAGGTGCGGGCGTGGCCGAGCGGCCTCGGCCACGCCCGGGGCGTCAATGCAGTCGTGTCGCAGGCATGTTTTCACGTGGCGTGTACCAGGAGCGGTGAGGGTGTATAGTTGGAAGCGACTCCCCGCGCCTGCACGGAGGAACAGCGCCGTGAGTATAACCTTGGCCTGTGCCTGGCGAGCCTTCGGCCCTCATCCCTCGTCCCTCGGCCACGCCACGTTTGAGAGCTACATGTCGACCGAATACCTCGACCGTCCGCTCATCCGGCCAAAGGCGCTGCGACCGGGCGATGTCGTCGCCGTCGTCGCGCCGAGCGGTTGTCCGCCTGAAGAGGCCGTCGCGCGCGCCGCGCAGCGGCTCGAACAGTGGGGCATGCGGGCACACGTATCGCCGGTTGTACGTGAAAGCCGCGGCTACCTGGCCGGCGAAAGCGACACCGCGCGGGCGGCCGCGCTCGAACAGGCGCTCCTGGACCCTGACGTCGCCGGCGTGTGGTGCATCCGCGGCGGCTACGGCGCTTCCCGCCTGCTGCACCTGGTCGACTGGGATCGCGTACGCCGGCAGGCCACGCCGAAGCTGGTGTGCGGCTACAGCGACATCACGGCGCTGCACCAGGCCATCCGGCGCGAGCTAGGCTGGGTGAGCCTGCTCGGCCCGAATGCGGGCGATTGCGTCGACGGCGCGAGCGACGACCCGAGCGCAGCCAAAAGTGCAGGACCGGTACCGGCGCTTACGCGCGACACCCTGTGGCGGGCGTGGCGCACCGCCGAGGCGCTCGGGCAGCTACCTCAGCCGGCGGCATGCGACGACTGGCCAGGCACGACCGACGTCCTGCGCGGCGGCACGGCGCGCGGGCCGCTCGTGGGCGGCAACCTGTCGCTGCTCGCCGCGCTCTGCGGCACGCCGTGGGCGCTGCGGGCACGCGGTGCCATCCTGCTGCTCGAGGACGTGCACGAGGCGCCGTATCGCATCGATCGCATGCTCGTGCAGTTGCTCCAGGCCGGCTGCCTCGACGGGGTGGCCGGCGTCGCCTTCGGCAATTCGCCGACGTGCGAGCACGGCGATGCCGGTAAGCCGTCGCTCACCTTGCGGGAAGTCCTCCAAGACCTGCTGGTTCCTCTCGCCGTGCCCGTCGTGTACGGCTGGCCCTTCGGCCATACGCAGCCGTATCAGTGGACGCTCCCCTTGGGCGCCGCGTCCGAGCTCGAAGCCGAGGCCGGTACACTCACCGTGCTCGAGCCGGCATGCGGTAGTCATTGATCCGACCGAACCATGCCGCGGGTGTCTTGCAACAAAAGATCACACAGGTGTAGCGCCTAATCAGGCACGCGCGTATGCCTGGTTACGTCGTACGCTGTACGCTGTACGCTGTACGCTATGCTCGATAGGGAACGAACATGACAGCTAAAGAGACTCTCCACCGGCTAGTGGACGAATTACCGGATGAGAAAGCGCCGGCAGCCGAACAACTGCTCGAAGGGCTACGAGATGGCGAAGTCGATCCAATGCTCGTCGCGTCCCTTACGGCGCCGCTCGATGACGAGCCTACAACGCCCGATGAAGATGCGGGCGCATCGGAGGCTCGGGAGCAATACCGGGGCGGTGACTTCGTTTCTGCGGAGCATGCCAAGCGCCTGCTGCTCTCGTGAGCGCCGCAGGCAGCACGTGGCGTTACGTCCTGACTCCGCGGGCCGTTCGCGACATGGAGCGGCTTGACAGGACCGTGCGCCAGCGCATCTTCGATGCCCTCGATCGGTTCGTCGCCGACCCAGGCCATGCCGATCGACGCAAGCTTCAGGGCCAGGCCGACGAGTGGCGCCTGCGAGTTGGCGACTACCGGGTTCGCTACCAGTTGGATACTCTGTCGCGTGTAGTCGTCGTCTTGCGCGTACTGCCACGGAGTACGGCATACCGCCGCTAACTTGAGAACGCTCGTTCATGGCCCAGATCTACACCCGCGCCGCCGCACGCTGCCGCGAGCATCCGCACCGAGACACTAAAGAGCGCTGCAGCCGCTGCCACCAGCCGTTCTGCGCCGACTGTCTAACGCCGGGCCCGCGAGCGGCCGACGGCACGCGGGGATGGTACTGCGCGCCGTGCGCCAAGCTGCTCGCCGAGGCGGCCGCGGCCGAGGCGCACGCGCGGACGCTGCGCGGCCGCGTGGAGCGGCTCCAGACGGCAGGAAGCTTGCTGCTGCCAAGCTTGGGCGCGACGGCCGTGTTGGTCATCGTCGCGGCGATTTGGCTGCTGGCGCTGCGGCCGCAGCCCGAGCGGCAGACCACGTGCGGCGAGCTGACGCGCATCCGCTCCGTCGGCGCGGTCGGCATCGTGGCTCCGGAGGAGGTCGTCAACGCGTTCGCCTACCCCGCACGGGCCAACGTGAAGCTGATGGCGCCGTCTGGACAGCCCGGCCAGGCGGGCCAGCCGGCCCAGGCAGACCAGCCGGGCCAGTCGGGTCAGCCCGCACAGAGCGCGGCGTCGGCTGCACCAGCAGCGGCAAACGGCGCGGACGCCTCCGGCAGCGCGAGCGATCCC
>JACQGX010000262.1 GCA_016199265.1 Chloroflexota bacterium
CTCGCCCCTTGTGGGAGAGGGGGCCAGGGGGTGAGGGGGCTCCGTGTCCGCAACACAGCTCTCCGCCATGCACCCCGTGATGTACGCTATCTCAAGTGGGTGAGACGCATCAGGTGCGTGGCCTTGGCCAAACGGGTGGAACGGCCGTCCTCGGTGGGGGGGCGTTGGGGCTGACCGTGGCGCTGCGTTTGGCGCAGCGCGGCGAGCGGGTAACGGTCATCGAGCGCGAGCCGGTGCCGGGTGGACTGGCTGCCGGCTTCCAACCCGCGCCCGAGCTGCCGGGCGGGGGGCCGTATCTCGAGAAGTTCTATCACCACCTGTTTCGGTCGGATACGACGATTGCCGCGCTGATCGAAGAGCTGGGACTCGGCGATCGTCTGGTGTGGCCGCGACCGACTAACGCCGTGCTCTGGGGCGGTCGCTTCTGGCGGCCGTATACGCCCCGGGGCTTGCTGCGCTTTTCACCACTGCCGCTCGTCGACCGCGTCCGTATGGGCGTGGTGCTGGCGTATCTCAAGCTCCAGCGCGACTACCGGCCGTACGAGGGCGTCACCGCCGACCGCTGGCTGCGCCGCTGGCTGGGGGAACGCGCGTATGGTGTGTTGTGGGAGCCGCTGCTGCGGGCGAAGTTCGGCGACCGGTTCGACCAGATCGCGATGTCGTGGTTCTGGGCACGCATCTATTGCCGCAGCATGGCGCTGGGGTATCTGCGGGGCGGCTTTCAGCAGCTCTACGACGCGCTCGTCGCCGAGATCCGGCGCCTCGGCGGCGAAGTGCTGCTCGGCCGGGAGGTTACCGGCGCGCGCTTTGCGACGGGTGACCAAGATGAGCGAGGTGACCAAGACGGCCGGCCAGACGCGCCGAGCGCGGCCGCGACGACCGACGAGCGGTGGACGGTAGCGTGGCGCCCCGCCGGCGCAGCGCCGGCGGCAAGTGGGGTGGCGACCTCGGGCGAGACCAGCCGGCGCTTCGAGCGCGTCGTCTCGACGCTCCCTATTCGCCTGACGCTTCGCCTGGTGCCGCAATTGCCCGAGAACTATCGCCGGCAGTACGACTGGGGTGAAGCATACGGTGCGCACTGCGTCGTCCTGTCGCTCGACCGGCCGCTGCTGCCGGGCGGTGCGTATTGGCTCAACGTCAACGATCCGAGCTATCCCTTCCTCGTCGCCGTCGAGCACACCAACTACATGCCGCCGGAGGACTACGGCGGCCGCCGCCTCGTGTACCTGGGCAACTACCTGCCGATGGACCACCCGCTCTTCGCCCAGCCGAAGGAAGCGACGCTGGCACAGTTCCTGCCTTCACTGCGGCAGATAAACCCGGCGTTCCGGGAAGACTGGGTGCGCGAGAGCTGGCTCTTCGGCGCACCGTATGCCCAACCAATCGTGACCTGCGACTATGCTCGGCACATTCCGCCGCTGAAAGCGCCGCTCCCCGGCCTGTGGATCGGCAGCATGTTCCAGGTCTATCCACAGGATCGCGGCCAGAACTATTCGGTCGCGCTCGGCAACCGGCTGGCGGAAGCGATGATCGAAGACGAACGACGAGCGACGAACGACGAAAGGGCATTGGTCGTTCGTCCTTCGTCCTTCGTCGGGAGCAGGGCGGGCACGGGTGCGGGCGCCGCCGGTGGGGACGGGTAGTCCGGCGCCACGATGCTGCCCAAGTATCATATGCTCGCCGCCGCCGCGGCCGCGGTGCCGCTTGCGCGCAAGGGATGGTCGTCCGCGGCGCTGGCGGGGTTCGTCGCCGGCGCGGTGCTGATCGACGCCGACCACTATCTCGGTTACGCCTGGAAGACCGGCGATGTTTCGCTCGTTCGCGCGTACCGGTACCATCACCGGCTCTACCGGCGCCCGCGCCGCTGGCGTTTCCGGGCCCGCCGGCCGGTGCTGAGCGTTCACCTCATGCGCGCGTTCCATTCGGCCCCGGTGCTCGTGCTCGCGTTCGCGTTCTCGTGCCTTTGGCCCGCCGTACGCCCCATCGCTTGGGGCGCCCTCTTCCACCGCATCCAGGACGAGCTGTGGGGCTCGTTCGAATAGAGGAACGGGTTCACCGCAGAGACGCCGAGAAGCAGAGAGAGAGAGAGATCGAGTGGGACTGACATCCGACAACAGGTGACAGTCTCGTCCTCGTAGTAAGCCGCCGGGTGGCGCCGATGACTGCTGGGCCTATCGGCGTTCATCGGCGGTTTCTCTCGTTTCTCTCTCTGCGTCTCGGCGTCTCTGCGGTTTACCCGTTCTTGGCCATGGCCGCGAGTTCGCCGAAGGTGGTCAACCAGGCGCCGCGGGTGCGGGCGTGGGCGACGACGTCGCGGACGACGCTCCATTCGCCTTCGTTGATGTGCAGCATCCATGGGTGGACGACGAGGCTGAACAGCGCGCCGGTCTCGGCCGCGCGGTCGATCCGGCGGCGCCACTCGATGCGGGCGCCATCGGCCGACCACGGTTCCTCGATCCACGGCCACTCGCGCCGGCGCGCCGACCAGTCGGAGGCGCCGAGACGCCCGCCCGCCGGCGCCAGGATAGGGCGATCGCACCCCGCGGTCCGGTACGGCGCGAAGCCGAGGGCGTCTTCGGGCAGTCCTTCGGGCCGCCGTCCAAGCAAGTAGTCGAGGCCTTCCAGTGCGGCCGCGGCGTACGTCTCGTCGTTGGTGAGCCCGTGGTAGTGCGCGGCGATGCCCTTGATCGTGACGCCGCACGCGTCTTCGATGGCCTCGCGCGAGCGGCGGTGGTCCCACCGCTGGTCGGCGAGCGACAACGCGCTGTACGCCGGTTCGTGGAACATGCTGTGGCCGAGCACGTCGTGTCCCGCCTCAGTAATGCGCCGGACGATGTCCGGGTAGTGCTCCGCGGTGATCCCGAGCACGGCGCAACTGGCGCGCAGGTCGATCTCGGCGAGCAGATCGAGCAGCGCGACCGTTGCCACCCGCTCGGTGCGTGGGTCGCCGGTATAGCGTTCGGCCTCGCGGTGCTCGACGTCGACGCGCAGGACGAACGCGAACGGCCGGCCATTCCACCGGCCGTCTCTCCGCTCACCCGGACTCCGCTCACCCGGAGCCTGCCGAAGGGTGCGGTCATTGCTCATGGCGTTCATAGCGGTTGCACCTCCACCCTATCTCCGCTTATCCTAAGCCTGTCGAAGGGTGCTCTCATGGCGCTCTTGACTCTCACAACTCCTGCACCTCCACCGTTTGGCCGGTCTGCCACGCCTGGCGGAATGCGAGGAGCGTTGCCAGCGTGGCGCAACCGGTCTCGAGCCACTGCGCGGCGGCGTCTCGGTCGCCGCGCCGGCACAGATCCGCCCAGTAGGCGAGCTCGGCGTGGCGCCCAAGCGGCGGCACGTCTTCCACCTCGTCGCCGGTTCGGCGGTAGACGCGCAGCAGCGTCTTGCCACCGGCATCGCGGCCGAGCCAGATGCCGCCGTCTCGCGCCACGGCCTCGAGTTCCTGGCCGCGGAATGGGTAATGGACGCCGCAGTAGAAGTCGGCGGTGCCGATCGCCCCGGAGGCGAACTCGACGTGGCACTTGGCGAAGTCGAAGCCCTCGATCCCTTTGTGGATAAGGTTGGCGGCCTGCGCCGAGACGCGTCGTGCCGGTGAGCCGGCCAACATCAGCAGCGCGTCGACGGCGTAGAAACCCATCTCGAATTCGGGACCGGCGGCCATCGTCGGATCGCTCTTCCACGGCCCCGGCGAGAGATGGTGCGTGATCGCCGAGCGCATCATCAACGGATGCCCCAGCCGTTCCGGCACGAGCAGCTCGGCCGCGCGCCGGTGCGGCGCGCTCCAGCGGTGAGGCAGCCCGGGAAACAACGTCGCCGTGCTCTTCGCCGCCGCCTCACGCAGCCGCTGCACGTCCTCGGCGGTGTAGGCGAACGGCTTCGGTAGGTAGACGTGGATGCCACGTTCCAGGCCGCCGATGGCGTACCGCGTTCGCAGATACTCTTCGGTGCCGAGCACCACCGCGTCGACTCCGGCGTCGTAGAGCGCTTCGACGGTGCCGTAGACCGGCACCCCGAATCGCTTGGCGTACCCGGCCGCCGTCTTGGGGAAGCGCGCCAGCCACGGGAGCGCCACCGAGCCGGCCATGTAGCGGTCGTCGCGTCCCAGTGCGGCGGCGCCTACCAGGCGCACGCCCTCGACGCCGCTCAGCGCATCGGCTACCAGGAGTGAATAGCTGGAAACGAGTCCCACAATCCCGATGCGCAGCGGCGCCACGTTTGTTTCCTGCACGTCGTTGCCTCCTTTGCGGGTGCAGGCAAGTGTTCCGGATTCCCCGCCGCTCGCCCTGAGCCTGTCGAAGGGCGCCCTTCGACAGGCTCAGGGTGAGCGGTACGTTTCCCGAAGATTTCGCCTGCACCCCTCCTTTGCGGGTCCGAAGCGTACCTGTTCTACACTCGATATTCCAACCGGACCGACGCTAGGCCGGCGGGCTCGCCGCCGGCGATGCGTGCGGCGAGCGAGCTCTCCACCGTGATCGCGAGCGCGCCGGCGCCGGGGCGGAGATGGCCGGTCAGTTCGACGGTGCACGGACTGGCCGCCGGGCCGGCGAGGTGCCGGTTGTCCAGCTCGACCCAGATCGTCCCGCCGTGCGCCTCGACCACGACACGGGCGCGGGCGCCTGCCGGCAGCTCGGGAACGACGAAGCTCTGGCGGTACGTCGCGCTGCCACTGAAGCGAGGGTAGCCGATCTCGCTCCAGGTGCCCAGAGGTGTTTGCCGGCGAGGCCGGACGATGCTGTGCCCTCGGTTAGCTGGCCGCAGCGCGAAGCTGCCGGCGGCGACCACCGGGCCGGCGACCGGCTGCTCGAAAAACCGAATCTGTTCCGCGCGCGGGACGAAGATCGTCGCCTCGAGCGCATTGAGGCCCAACCGGGCTGCGCCCGAAGGGCCCACCGGCAGCCACCGGGCGCACGGGTCGGCGAATTCCAGCTCGCTGCCGGTGGGGACGCGTGACTCGTCGAGCACAAGCGGTATTCCGTTGAGTGTCAGTGCCTCCACCGTACCCGCCTCGTAGAACAGCGCCAGGTCGGGCGGCAGGTAGTCGGCTTCGAAGCAGGCGTGCAGCGTGAATCGCTCGGCGTCGATCGGCTGCGGGTGGCCGTCGCTCCCGTCGAGTGGATGCACGTTCAGGCTGTGCGGCTGCCAGCTCCACAGCGGCAGCAGCACGTCGAGCGGCCGCCAGCTTGCGTCCCGGCGAGCGTGTGGTCCGGCGGCCGCCGGGGCCGCGTTCGCCGCGATGGACGCGGCAGGGCGCTTCGCCGCTACCGCATCGGGCGATCCCGCCGGCGCCCGCCCGCGAAACGGCGGGTGAGCCGACACGCCGGCGAGCAGCCGCGGCGGCACCGAGCGCTTGCGGTCGGCCCTGAGCGTGTACGGCACCGTCGGGAGACGACTGGGATCGATCGAGAGCACGCGTAGGCGGTGCTGCTCGCACCAGGCGGTGTACGGCCGGCGATACGCCTCGGCGACGCGCTCGGCCGCGAGCTGCTGCAGCGGCGCAAACGGTGAACTCGGTCCCGCGGACTCGCCCGGCGGCTTGCCCGGCGCGGGCGCTTTACCCGGCGGCAGATGGAGATGCGCGGTGAGGTAGGGCAGGCGAATCGCGAGCGTCTCCCCTTCGCGCCGCCGAAAGAGGTCGGGCAAGTCGGGTGTCCACGGCAACACGTCGGCGCGCCAGCCCGCGGGCGGCGCGATCGCGTGTGGCAGCACCGCCTCGGGTGGAACCGTGACGATTCCCTGCACCGTGCGGCCGAACCAGTGGCCGACGGTGGCCGCGAAACGCCCCAGCGTGAGTGCAATAAACGCGCGGACGGCCGCCGGGTTCAACACGTCGAGCGTGCCGGGCTCGCCGGTGCCGGACTGGGAGCCGAGCACGGTGGGGAGCAGCGGCCGGCTGCGCACGACCGTCGCGATCGTCACCAGCCAGCCACCACGCGGCAGCTCGAGCGGCGCCTCCCACAGCTCGGCTTGCCAGCGCGCCTCGTGGCCGCCGAACCGCGAAACGCGCGGCTCGCGCACGACGTAGCCGTTCGATTCGAGCTGCGCCGACACGTCGCGTCGGTCGCCGCCGGCCGCGACGGCGAGCGCGGCGACGAGCTTTTCGCCCTCACCGCGCCAGACAAGCCCGCGCGGCGCCTCCGGCGGCACCCAGCGGCTGGTACAGACCAGCACGCGCTGGGCGAACTCAGGATGGCGCTCGAGCAGACGCCCCGCCGCGGTGCCGCTGGGCCAGTTCACGTCGTCGGCCAGCCAGAGGGCGACCCCCTGGCGCAGCGCGGCCTCACACGTGGCGTACAGACGGTCCAGGTAGACGCGCGAGAGGAAGGGCACCTCCAGCCCGGCCCACGGCCAGACCACCACCGACCGATAGCCGCGGTCGCGCATGCCCGCGAGCTGACGGATCAGGGTCTCCGGCTGGAGATCGCCATTCCACAACCATCGCACCTCGGGCCGGCTCGCCATGCTATCTCATAACGATAGCGGCGACATGTGGCAAAAGGCGAAGGCGCGAAGGCGCGAAGGCGAGTGGGCGCCAGGGCGAGTGGGCGCCAGGGCGAAGCGGCAGGATGGAGCCAGCTCGTCCCCTCTCCCAAAGGGAGAGGGCTAGGGTGAGGGCCGCCGCCGCCCTAGCTCCTCTGCTACTCATCGGGCGTAACCAGTTATCCCGGACGTTAACAGGCGAGACGGTCAGCGGGATGTGGGCAGGCCCGCGTGGGATCGCTACAAAGGAGCGCGCGAGCCCGCACCATGGCTTCGGCGCCGGCGGCGGACCA
>JACQGX010000255.1 GCA_016199265.1 Chloroflexota bacterium
CGGACAGGCGATCAGCAACACCGACAGCGCGTGGAGCAGCGCCGCGTCGGGCCCGCTTCGGGCCGCCCAAAAGCCGAAGGTCAGGCCGGCGATGCCGGCGGCGACGGGCACCATCAGCGCCGAGAGCCGGTCGGCCAGCCGCTCCACCGGCGCGCGCTGCCACAGCGCGTCGTGCAGCGTGCGAGTGATCTGCCCGGCGACGGTGGCGCTGCCGGCCGCCGTCGTGACGACCTCGAACTCGCCGTCCAGGCTCGTCGCACCGGCCAGCACGCGCTCTCCCGCGCGGCGCGTCACCGGCGTCGCTTCGCCGGTCAGCAGGCTCTCGTCGACGTCGCCTTCGCCCGCCACGACAACGCCGTCGACGGGAAACGACTCGCCGCGGCCGATACGCACTCGCGCACCCTTGGGGATACCGGCGGCGTCGACTCGCCGGTTGCCATCGGGCGTGATCCACGTCGCCTGCGCCGGGATGCGGCGCTCCATGCGGGTAACGGCATCCCGGCCCGACTTCTGTGCCTGCATCTCCAGCCAGCGGCCGACCGTAACGAGGAACAGGAGCATCGATGCCGTATCGAAGTAGACGCGGTCGCTCCCCACGACGAGGTTGCGTACCGACAGCGCAAACGCGGCGAGCGCCCCCAGCGCGACGAGTGTGTGCATGTTCGGCCGGCCGCGCAGCAGGCCGGCGAGGCCGGCACGGATGATCGGCACGCCGAGCACCACCAGCAGCGGCACCGCGCCGAGGAGCATCATATATTGGAAGATACGCACCAGCCAGGCGGTATCGGCGGTCGCCCAGCCAAGCAATTCGCGCCCGTAGATCATGGCGCCGAGCACCATGTCGTGCATCGCGAAGATGCCGCCGATGAGCAGGCGATTGAAGAGGGCCTCTTCCTCGTCGTCTAGGCGCTCGCCCGGAAGCGCGGCGCGGTAGCCGAGCCGGCGCACCTGCCGGGCACAGCGACTGGGGCTGGTGCGTTCGGGGTCGTAGACCAGCCGCGCTTGCTGCTGTCCGAAGCTCACGTCGACGTCGACGACACCAGGCGTCCGGCGCAGCGTCTCGTCCACCAGCCAAGCGCATGATGCGCACCACAAGCCGCCAAGCGTCAGCACGGTACTGTCGGTATGGCCCGCAGTGGCGAACTCAGAGGATGGGGCGGTGACCGGCACCTCTTGCTGGAGCAAAGCGTCGACTTCTCGGCACGCGGTACAACAGAACGGCCTTCCTCGATCGTCGGTCAACGGGTGGGAGGTGGGCAACTGGCAGAGCGTGCAGTGCACGATCCCCGTCGAGCTTTGCGGGTCGCGGGGCCGTGGCTCGATGGCTACCATAGCATCACCCGTCCGATGTGGAGGTGCGCCAGCCAGCCGCCGGCGGCGAGGCCGCGGAATGCCATCTGGACGCCGAAGAGCAGCGTGATCGAGGCGGCGGCCCAGCGGGACAGGGCGGCGGGAGACCTACCCCCTAGCCCCCTCCCTAAAGGGAAGGGGGACGACGGTGCACCTCTGTACTGTTCTCCGGTCGAGGTGGGGATCAACGGCGTGGCGCTTTGCGGTTTCCAGTACCTGAGAGATGGTCTGCCACTGCGTCCGAGTAGGTGGATGAGGTGGATGGCGAGGAGCGCGGGCCACGTGCCGGCGCCGAAGGCGAACATGGTTAGGGCACCGCTGAGCGGCGAACCGGTGGTGGCGGCGGCGAGGAGGGCGGTGAGCACGAGTCCGCAGGGGAGTAGACCCCAAAGCAGACCGGTGGCGTAGAGACGAAGGGCGAAGAGCCTGTCCTGAGCCTGTCGAAGGGACGAATGACGAAGCGGCGACGACCGATCCTTCGACAGGCTCAGGACAGGCTTACCGACGACCGACGACCGTCCTTCGACAAGCTCAGGATGAGCGGGTGAGGGACGGCCGCTCATGGTGAGTTGGTCGAACCACGACCGACGACCGACGACCGACGACCGTCCTTCGACAGGCTCAGGGGATCGTAGGGCAGCGCGGCGCATTGCTTTGCCCCACAGACGGACGGCGCGGCCAAGCAGACGATCGGGCGACGGGGCCCAGCCGACGAGCGCGGCCGCGAGGTAGACCGCGGCGCCGGCGGCCAAGAGTGCGAGTAGCACCTGGATTCCGCGTAGGCTGGGAAGCGCGTGCGCAGCGTGGCCGGTGCCGTGGCTCACGCCGACTCCAGCAGCGCCGGCAACGGCGCCCAACAGCGCATACGTCGTCGTCCGCCCGAGGTGTGGCAGGGCAGCGTGCCAGCCAGCGGTGTGCCGCCCGCGGCTGACGAGGAGTGCCACGCCGCTACACATCCCGACGCAGTGGGCAAGACTGCCGGTGAGGCCGAGTAGGAAAGCGAGGAGTATCATCAGGGTCCTTTGTCCCTTGACGACCGACGACCGTAGAAGACGAAGGACGAAGGACGAAACGAGGGCACGTCGGACCTCCGATTTCGTGCTTCGTCCTTCGTCGATTATCTAGGCCGATGTGCCGCTGATGGAGGCGGAAGTCGGGGGTGGTTGCCCTGCGACGGTGACACGCCGCGGCGCCGGCGCTTGCTGGAAGGCCAAGATGGTGAGCGCCGTCTGGCAGGCGAAGAAGACGAAGGCAAATGCCTGATGGATGGCGACGATCAGCACATGCGTCTTGAGCAGCACCGTGAGCCCGCCCATGACTGCTTGGACGAACAGCAACCCTAGTGTCACGAGCGCCAGGTAGCGCAACGGGTTGCGCCGGCGCCACGTGACGACAGCGGCCCCGGCGACGAAAAGGGAAAGCGCGAAGACGACCGTGCGGTGGAACCATTCGAGGAAGATGTACTCGTCGAACGCCGGCACAAGCTGCCCGTAGCACAGCGGCCAGTCGGGGCAGGCGAGGCCGGCTCCCTTGCCGCGCACGTAGCTACCCATGAAAGCAGCGAAGATCGTGCCGAGTGTGGCGGAAAGCGTTAGGCCGCGTAGAAGTGTCATGCGTTTCCTCCTGCTTGGAGTGGCTGACAGAAACCGCCGATGGGCTCGAATGAGCATCGGTGTGCATCGGTGGTTTCCCGTGGCTCTCTCAGTAGCTCATGCGCGCGCCGATGGACACGACGAGGAAGATCAAGGCGAGGTAGTAGTTGGAGCCGCGGTAGACCTGTGCCGCGAGCGCATCGGTCGGCTTACGCCACAGCGCGAGACAGCCACCGAGAAAGGCGAGGCTAGCCAGCGCAACGACCGCGCCGGCCGCAAGACCGGCGATGCTGCCTGTCCCGGCGGCGAAGCTCGGAGCGCCAAACAGGTCGAATACGACGACACCGGCAGCGACTACCGTCGCCAGCGCGTGCGCGACGATGTACGGCGGCGTGGCAGCGCGGCCGACGAGCACCGGCAGCATCGGCAGACCGGCGCGCCGGTAGTCCTCCTCGCGCAGCATGGCATACGCCCAGAAGTGGGCCGGGGTCCAGAAGAAGACCAGCGCCGCCAGCGCCAGGGGCGCGATCGGCCAGTCCGCCCGGACGGTGGCCCAACCGGCGAGCACCGGACAACTCCCGGCCGCACCGCCGATGACCACGTTCCACGGCGTCCGCCGCTTGAGGACGCCGGTGTACAGCGGCACGTAGATGAGCAGTCCGAGCAGAATGAACAGCGTGGCCTCAAAGGGGAGCATCAGCACACCCAGCGCCAAGCCGCCGGTGCAGAGCAGCAGGCCCCACGCGACGGCAATCTCGGGTACCGCCAGGCGCCCCGACGGCAGCGGCCGCCCGGCGGTGCGCGGCATCTGCGCGTCCGAATCGCGATCGAGGTAGTGATTGAGCGCGGCGGCGCCGGCTGCCGTGAGACCGCCGGCGAACGCCAGGGCGAGCACCTGCTCCGGTGGCGTCGCCGGGCCGCCGGCCGCCCAGGCCGTCGCCACGGCGGTGAGCACCATCAGTAGGGCCACTGCCGGCTTGGTCAGTACGAACAAGTCGCGCGACAACGAGAGCGATTGGCGCCAGCGCAGACCAGGCGAGAGTGCGTACCAGTCGATCATGGGCCTTCCCTCCACTAAACCAAGTGCAAAGTGCAAAGTGCAAAGTGGCGATACCTGTGGGTTCCACCTTGGCTTCAGTGTAGTTGGTGCCTGGCCATCGTCACCCGCCAGGCGTTTCAGGAGCGGTGGCCGCGCCGCGCGGGGGCTTGTCGCCCGCGCGACGCGGCCTGTAATGGGGCCTCAGCCAACTCCCCAGAGGCGGCCGAGCAGCCACCAGTTGGCCAGATAGTAGGTGGCGAAAAAGGCGAGGAACACGAGGACGATGATGAACGTGCCGCGCGGCGCGTACGGTCCAGAGTCGTGATTCTCGGCGTCCGCCTCGCCGGCGTGGCCGTTGCCGGCTACCATCGGCGCCGGAACGACGACGAGTTGGAGCTGGCTCGCTTCCTGGCGTTTCCCGAGGAAGACCGACGCGAGCACGACGGTGAGGTACATCGCACCCCCGACGATGGCAATGAGCGCCCCGATGCCAAAGATGGCCAGCGTGAGGTGGATCGTGCCCGGCAGCGCCACCTGGAACGGCGCCTGCGCGAAGGTAACGTCCCAGTGGCGCCGCGGCGCGCCCAAGATGCCGCTGGCGATCATGCCGATCGAGACCAGCGCCATACCGCCGCCAAAGACGTACGGCTGCAGGGTGGCCCATGACTTGAGCTTGAGCTCGCGCCGGAAGATCAAGGGAATCACATAGTAGGTGAGGCCCATGAACGCGAGCGTCGTGCCGCTAACGACGGTGGCATGGAAGTGACCGGGCACGCGCAGCGTATTGTGGACGGCCAAGTTGAGCTGCTCGGTGCCAATCGTCACGCCGGTCACGCCGCCCATCCAGCCGAACAGGATCAGCGAGAGCGCGAGCGCGGCGAACCCCGGCTCACGCCACGGCGCCTTGCGAAGCCATTCGAACAGGCCGCGGGAGTATCCCTGCCGCCGGAGCGCAACCTCGAACGCCGCCGGGATCGAGAAGGCGTGGATCAAGCTGCCGAGCACGGCAAGGTACATCCCGTACGACGTGTTGGTCACCTTGTAGGCGAAACTCAGGCCGGGGTCGACCAGGAGATGGTGCACCGAGCCGAGATTGATAAAGAGGAGGTACAGCACGAACGCCAGGCGCGAGAACTTCTCGTTGAGCGGCTTGGCGCCGGTGGTGATCGCGGCGAGGAGGTACCAGACCGACACCATCGCCGCCAGGTTGACCTGCTGCGCCGGATGACCGAATCCCCAGAACAGGTTACGGTAGAAGCCGGCGTCGTAGGTTTCCATCCATCCGAGCGACCAGAAGAAGGCGGGGATGAAGGCGATGGCGCCGGAGATGACGGTGTAGACTGCCAGGACTCCCGCGGTAAGCAGACCGTAGACGACGAGCGGCACCGAGCCGGTATAGCGTCGCTCGGCGCGGGCTACCACCCAGGTGGCGAAAAAGAGGCCGACGGCCAAGAGCGCGCCGACGGCGAAGAGGATGTAACCCAAGTAGAACGTCGGGTGCGCCTTCAGCGGCACGTAGGCCGTAAAGGCGACGTCGGCCTCGCCCATCAGCACGATGACGTTCACCATCAGCGCGCCGGTCAGCATCAGCGCGAAGGCCAGCCATGCCAACCGGGGCTGGACGAGGCGAGCGTTGAGCATGATGGCGCCGCCGAAGTAGAGGCCGGCGACCTCAAAGAAGACGATCCAGGCGACGAGCATGTCGAACCCGTGCGCCGTCAGCGAGCGGTAGAACCAGTTCGCCGGCAGGAGGTGGACAGCCTGCCAGCGGGTGAGCGACATCAGCAGCGCATACACGCCGCCGATCAGCAGGAAGACGACGGCAGCCACCGCGTTGGCGATGATCAGCCGCTCGGCGGCCACGTCCACCTTCAGCCCGGTTGCCGGGCACGTGCGGAAGACTGTCTTGTCTTGTTCTTCTGTTCTCAACCAGGGGACGGCCGTCACCGCCGTAGCCATTGCTCTCTCCTTTGCGAGTTCCGAGTTCCTAACCCAAAGCCAAGGTGGAATCCGCAGGCCGCCTCACGTTGCACCCCTTCGACAAGCTCAGGGCTGCGCTCAGGGCATGCTTTGCACTTTTCACTTTGCACTTGGTTTAGTCCGTCACGACGAGCTTGCCGGTCATCAGGTGATGGCCGATGAAGCAGTACTCGTTGCAGATCAGCGAGAACTCCCCGGAGGACGTGGGAGTGAGGCGAATGACGTAGTCGTAGCCGGGCAACGCCATCAAGTTGAGATTGATCGGCTGGAGGGAGAAGCCGTGCTGGAAGTCGACGCTCGAGAGGTGGAGCCGGTACGTCTCGCCCTTCTTGAGCTTCAGGACGGGATACCACTGCCAGGCCTTCGCCAGAAGGTAGACGTCGCCCGGTGGCGGGGCGACGATTGGCAGGTCGTTCTCGGTGCCCACCTGGTACTTCTGCGCGAAATCGGTCACCAGCTTTTGGTAGTGCGCCGGCGCCACGCGGTAGCTGGTGGCCGGTACGTTCTGGCGACCGAGGAAGAACCATAGGGGCATCATTGCCGTCAGAAAGAGACACCAGACAAGAGCGATCGTCAGCCAGCTTCGCTCGTATCGACCGAGTGGTCGCCACCAGACTGCCGGTGGTGCAATCATGCTGCCTTCTCCTTTGTCAGTTCCGAGTTCCTGGTTTCTAAACCAAATGCAAAGTGCAACATGCAAAGTGAGGACTCCTGTGAGTCCTACCCTGGCTTTGGTTTAGTTCCTCGTGCCCCTTCGTTCCGCTGTCGCGCGATTCCGCTCTGTTTGCCTTGCCTCACGAGCCGCACGACTCGGCGGTACCACGGAGATGCGGCTTCAGGGCGCGACGACCGGCGTCCGCAAGAGGTCCATCAGGCCCCATATGTTGTAGATGACCATACTGATGGTCAGGGAGAGGAAAAACCACAGGAAGATCTCGTCAAACACCACTTGCCCCAGCGGGACTCGCACCGGCTGCAGTTGCCCCTCCTGCCCGTTTGGTGTGTCTTGCGCGTTCTTCGCATTCTGCGCGTTCTGCACGTCCACGGCGATTCACCTCCTTTCGAGACAGTGTTACGTCGGCGACCGGCGACCGATCCTTCGACAAGCCCAGGATGAGCGGGTGAGGGACGACCGGTGACCGGCGACCGGCGACCGACGGCCGGCAGGTCAAACGGGCGGCGCATTCTCCAGAGAGGTGTGGGACAGGCGGCGATTCTCTCTGGGGGAAATGGGACAGCCTCCCTGGAGCGTGGGACAGGTGCGGAGACGGTGGTGACAGGCAACAGAAGAAGGAGAAGCTGCTTCGTCTGCCACACCGCCACACCGCCTCACCGCTGACGGTTGCCGGTCGTCCTTCGACGGGCTCAGGATGCGCGGAGTCGTCGGTCGTGGTTCGACAGGCTCACCATGAGCGGTGGTCTTTGGGCTCACCATGAGCTGGTCGAAGGATCGGTCGTCGGTCGTCGGTCGTCGGTCGTCGGCTATCCGACGACGAGTTTGCCGACCATGCCGGCCTCCTTGTGGCCGGCGACAGAGCACGCAAAGTTGTAGGTGCCGGCTTTAGCGATCTTGAAAGAGGCCGTGCCCTTGGCGCTTGGCTTGACGAGGAGCTTGCCTTCGACGCCCTCGATGACGACGTCGTGCTCCAACTGACCTCGGTTATCGAGCGTGATGGTGATCGTTCCCGGTGCGGCAACCTTGATCTGACCGGGCTCGAACTTGAAGTCGGTCGCCTTCACCGTGAGCCCCGAACCGCCGGCGGCTGCGCCGCCGCTCGCCGCACTGCCGGAAGCGGTGCCCCCACAGGCCACCGTCCCAACCATCAAGGCGAGTCCGGTTCCGGTGAGCAGCACCGCCTGCTTGAACCGTTGTGTCACACTGTTACGCGTCATTCCGCCATTGCACCTCACTATTGGGTTATTGGAGACTGGTACTGGTCCACCGATCGCTGGGGCTGCCTGACGGTGACAACCTTGAGCAATTTGGTCCAGGTGAATGGAGCATAGGGGCCGAAGGAGACGCGCGCATCAGGGGAAAACCCTGATTTGCCTTGCCCGGCGCGGGCGAGATGCCCAGCGAGGCGAGCCCCTGCGCGAGCTCGACGATTTGCCTTGCCCGGCGCGGGCGAGAGCATAGCGAGCATGGCCGCAACGAACCGGCACGGCCGGATGCGCCATCTGGGGCGTAAGCTGGGGCACAGTCTAAACCAAATGCAAAGTGCAAAGTGCAAAAGGAAAAGTAAGGCGGCCTGCGGATTCCACCTTGGCTTTGGTTTAGCGCAGCCGGCATGAGCCTCGTACGGCCGTTCATTCTGGCCGCCTTTGCCGCGGCGATCATCCCCGGCTTTGGCCTGGGTGCGGTGCTGTTCGGCGCCATGCTCGCGCGCCGGCCGTTGACGGGGTGGTGGCCGGCGGCGGTGCAGGCCCACGGGCACGCGCAGCTCTTCGGCTTCGCCGGCCTGATGGTCTACGGCGTGGCGTTTCACTTTCTGCCGCGGCTGCGTGGCGCACCGCTCGCCGGAACTCGCCTCGTGCCGGTGGTGCTGGCCCTCTACGGCGGCGGCGTGCTGCTGCGCGCTCTCTTCCAGGTGGCAGGCGCGCTGCTGCCATCGACCGAGGCTTTGCCGGCCGGCGAGGCGGGCGCGACTACCCTGCACATAGGCGCTGCCGCCTTGTTCGGTATTTCTGGGCCACTCACCCTTGCCGGCGCAACGCTCGGTATCGCGCTGCTGGTGCGTACCGGATGGCGAGGGCCGCCGCTGGCGACGCGTAGAGGGATGATGCAGGTGGTGCCGCTGCTGGTCGCCGGCTGGCTCGGCCACTGGCTGGCGCTGGCGCTCAATGCGTACGGCACGCTGGTAGCGGGGTCCGCCCTGATCGCGGCGGCGCTCCGGCCGGACGGCACGTCCAACGGGAGCGAACAGTCGGCGGCGTGGCTGGTGCCTCCGGCGATCGACGGCGCGACCGTCGTGCTGGCGCTGCTCGTCTGGCTGGTGCCGGTCGCCGTTGCCTTCTCAGCGCGCAACTTTCCCCTGTTCGTGTGGACGCGACCGGCATCGGCCCGCGGGCTGGGCTGGGGACTTGCCCTGCTGGTCGGCGGCGTCGCGGTCAACGTCGTCGCGCGACTGAGCCCGCTGCCGACCTGGCCCGAGGCGGCTGCTCGGGTGCTGGAAGGCGGTGCCGTCATCTGGCTGACGGCCAGCGTCGGTGCGCTTGGTCCGAAAGTACAGCCGCCGGGCCGCCTGTCCGACCCGGCTGAAGCGGCCCTCGCCAACCTGAGCCATTCACCGCTCATCGGGGCATACGTCTGGTTGGTGATCGCCGGCGGCGTCGTACTGGTAGAAGCGCTGGCGCCGGCGTTCGGCCGGCCGGCGCCGCCGGCCGACGCCGCGCGGCACGCGCTGGGTGCCGGGTTCGTGCTGTTGCTGATCGTGGGCATGGCGCTGCGGCTGCTGCCGGGGTTTGCCGGCGGCAGCCGGCGGCGCGTCGACCTCCGCCTGGCGAGGGCGGCGGTCGTGGCAGCGCACGCGGCGGCCGTGCTGCGGGTGGGGCCCGTGCTCTTCACGTGGCTCGTCCTGGCGGCCGGCGCCATGCCGGGCCCATGGCTGAGCCCGGCCACGACGGCCGCGCTGGCCGGCGCGGGTGTGGCCGGGCTTGTCGCCGTGGTCTGCTTGAGCGGAGCGCTGTGGCCGGCACTTTCTCCAGTCGATACGGGGCTAAAGCAAGTGCAAAGTGAAAAGTGAAAAGTGCAAGGTGAGGGGGACTGCGGGTTCCACCGTGGCTTTGGTTTAGTACGGGGCCGAGAGTCATGAGGATCGAAAGAATCCCATCCGGATGATCTGCCGGCACGCGAGCACCAGGGTGCAGGCAACAGTTCCGGAGGCGTAGATGTCTTGTAGGGGCGTTTCGAGATACGCCCGACCGCCGCCCCTGGGCGTATGGCGATACGCCCCTACCGCCAGTGGCGGTCCCCGGACCTTCTGCGTGCACCCAGCGTGGCCGTTGTACTGCACTTTCCAGCGGGTATAGTCTATTGTTAGAGGAGGGCGCGATTATGGTCGCACTGCCGACAAAGAGCCGTTCCGCTGCGCCTTCGTGCCCATCGGTCGAAGAGGCGTCTATTGAAGAGGGGCGCGAGATGATCGACCGGGCCGCCCGCCGCTCTCTCGATATCAGCGGTGACGAGTTTATCGAGCGCTGGTACGGTGGGTATTACGCTGCGAACCCCGATCAGCCGGGCGTCATGAGCGTCGCTCTGCTGCTGTCGTTCATCCAGCCGCGCCAGGGCGCCGAACCCTTCTAGAGGTCTTGTCTGGCGCGGCTGATAGTCAGCACCTGTTTCCCAGTCACGCCCACGATCGCCGGGCGCATGGCCATACGCCCCTACACGGCCTCCCCAATCGGGCCGCGGTTTCCGCACTAGGGAGGCCAGATACGCTACCATGTGTGCATGAGCGGCATCGGGGCCATACCTGTGGATCCCCTGGGCAGCGCTGCAACGGCGGCTGCCCATCCCGCCGCCGCTCCGGCGAGGGTGCCTTCTCGCGCATGGCCATCAGACCTTCACTTCGGGGGCGCACCAGCCGGCGTCGCCGCAGCCGTCTCCGCCGTCTCAGCCGCCTCCTTTCCCTCGGCTGTCCTGGCGGCCGACGGGGCCGCCCCGTCGGCCGTGGGCAAGAGGACGCGCTCGTGGATCTGGACGCCCAGCGCATCGGCCACCGCCTGCACGCGCTCGAGGCTGGCGCCGGCATAGCGCCGCGCCTCGTACCGCTGGATCTGCTGCTCCTTCAGCCCGAGGCGGCCCGCCAGCTCCTTCTGGCTGAGGCCGGCCGCGATCCGCATGCGGATCAGCGCCTCCGGGAGCTCGGTGAGCGAGTCGAGCTCCAGCACGCGCACCTGGCCGGCACGGAGCGCCTCGTACTCGCCCAGCTCCTGGCGCAGGTCGAACAGCTGGCTCTCCATCCCCTCGCGGAGCCCCTTGCGGATCCATTCCGGACGGTCCTTCGCGTCCTCGTCCAGGCGCGCCAGCGCCTCCTCGAACTCGCGGATGGCGGTGTGCGTCACACGACGCTGGATTTCGTTGGCGATCATGGCAGTGCTCCCAGGTCGAGCGCGACGATGCCCTTGGGGTGCCCCGAGCGGTCGCGCTGGAAGCAGTCGATGAAGGCCGTCCCGGCGGGGTCGGCGGGTGCGTCGGCGAAGAACAGCTCCCCGCCGTACTTCGCCTTCTGGGTGCGGCGGTACGGGTCGAACGTCACGAGGACGGGGTCGAGCCAGGCAGGGTCCACCCCGTGCGTCTCCCAGCAGCCGTCGAAGTCACCCGGGTCCGGCTTGGCGGTCACGAAGCTGCCGTCGACGTAGGCCCGACGGCAGCCGGCGGCGCGCAGCGCGTCAAGCGCCGCTTTGAGCCCGGCCAGCAGCGTGAGCCGGTGCGGCGTCCAGCCGAAGCGGGCCACAAACTCCTCCCAGGTCGCCTCGTGCATGCCGGCCGGCAGCAGCCCGGTCGACGGCTCGAATGGAGGAATCATACCACCACAACATCCATGTTGGGGGAGCTTACCCAGCAGTAGGCAGTAGGCAGTAGGCAGGGCGCTCACCGGGACGAGCCGCGCCGTCCGCGTCTTCGTGGCCCGAATGGTGAGCACCGCCTTGCACCAGTCGATGTCGCCGAGGCGCAGCGCCAGCAACGCGCTGAGGCGCATCCCGCCGTCCTTGAGCAGCCACACCAGCGCGCGGTCGCGGTCGCGGGTCGCCGCCGGGCAGACCAGGAAGCGGTCCATCGCCTCGCCGTCGAGGGTCTATGGCAGTGGCTGGTCGTAGCGGCCAAGTGCAAAGTGCAAAGTGCAAAGTGCAAAGTGAGGACCCCAGCGGGTTCCACCGTGGCTTTGGTTTAGTACGGCTACACCCATGCGGGGAGCATCCTGGCCAGGCAGCAGCAGTACTCCGTGGGCGAACAGCGACGCCGGCCACTGCGGCTCTCGTCTAGCCGGCGGGCAGAAGAGATGCGCAACCAGGTGGAGTTCCTCAGCGTCTGGGGCAGTGACTGAGCAACGGCACCCTCTTTGCGCTCGCCGTCGGCCTCCTGCGTGCCGCCTGGCAGTGGGACTCGGTCGCGGCCAGCCGGTTGGTGCGCCAGGCGATGAGCTTACAGGCGGCGCAGGACTGGGAGGGGATACGGCAGGCCCTCCAGCGGGCGGTGCCGCTCGAGCCGAACGAGGCGGCGTACCGCGATCTGCTGGCGCGGACGTCCCGGCTGACGCCGCGGGTGAGCGGGCGCACGGGGACGGGGTGACGAGGGGTTCACCACAGAGACGCCGAGCACGCAGAGAGGATTTGGAGTCTTGGGTGGGCTGGGGTACTTGCGGCGGATGGAGACGGCGTTTGCGGACGTGGTGGGGGGGGTGGGAATTGAGCGCGGAGCGTGCAGCGTAGCGCGTAGACTATTGGTGAGGGAGGC
>JACQGX010000263.1 GCA_016199265.1 Chloroflexota bacterium
CCGGGGACCGATGCTGGTCCGTAGGAGTATGGCCATACGCCCGACCGCCGCCCCTGGGCGTATCTCCATACGCCCCTACGAGACTTCCCGAATCGGGCCGCTGTTCCTGCACTAGGGCTGAGCATACGCCGGCGGGGAACCATCACGCCCGTGCAGCGTGTACCGCGGCCTCGGCCCAGGCGGAGACTTCGGTGGTGACGCCTATCGCGCGCAGTTCGCCGGGCGCGAACCAGCCGGGGCGCGACTCTGGATCGCCGGCCGCGGCCCTGACCGCAGGCGGTGCGCCGGTACACGGCCGCGCGACGTAGATGAGGTCGATGTGCTGGTGGCCTGGTGCGATGTCCTCGAGCTGGATACCCAGCGGCTGCGTCAAGCGCCGCGGGCACGGCTCGTCCGAGCCGGCTTGAGACTCGATCACCTTCGCCGGCGGCAGCGCCGCATCGAGCAGCTCGATCTCGAGCCCCGCCTCCTCGAGCGTCTCTCGAAGGGCGGTGTCGTCCGGCAACTCCCCCGGCTCGATGTGGCCGCCCGGCGGCAGCCAGCGCTGGAGCTTGCGATGCCAGTGGAGCAGCACCTTCCCGTCATGCACGACGAAGACGGCGACGGTGAATTCGCGGATCATTGGGAGGAGCCGGTAGGCAGCAGGCAGTAGCCGGGAGGCAGTAGCCGGGAGGCAGGAGGCAGGAGGCACGAACAGCGGATGTTGGGAGTGGCTTGACGCAAGAAGGTAGCCGGTGGGGGATCGCCGAGTCAACGCGGGTGGTTGGGTTGCTATGATGCCGCCGTGGCCGGTTCTTCTCATACACCTGTTGCGCCCGCGCCGCCGCCGGAATCGGCAGCTTCAGCGACGCCTGGCCCCACCGGTGCGCCGCCGCAGGTGCCGGCAGGTTCGGCGACACCTGGCCCGGCCGGCGCGCCGCCGCTGGCATCGCTGACGGAGAGCGCTGCCTGGCGCGTGGCCACCCGTTCCATTCTCTTTACGTTCGGCCTCGTCTTCGCCATCTGGCTGGCCGTCAGGCTGGAGCAGGTCATCATCCAGGCACTTCTCGCGGTCATTCTTGCTGCCGGTATGACGCCGATTGTCGATCGGCTGGCACACCCGAAGCCGCTCGGCATCGGCGAGCGGATGTGGACGCCGCCGCGCGCGCTCGTCGTCCTCGTGTTGTATCTGCTGTTGCTGCTCGTCGTGAGCCTCGTCATCGCGATCGTCGTCCCACCGGTAGTGGAGGACTTCGAGGACCTCGTCAGACGGCTGCCTCGGTACGGCGATGCGTTTGAGGCGTGGCTGGAGTCGCTGGTGACGCGCTTCCCATTCCTGCAAGCGATTCAAGCCGACCGCACGCTGGCGGAGCAGCTCGCCGCCAGCGCCGGGCAGTTGGTGACCTTCGCCGGGCAAGCGCTGGTGGTCGTACAGGTCGCGGTCGACGTGCTCGCCGCCGCGCTCAACGGCATCTTCATCCTGATCCTGGCGCTGTACATCACCGTCGACCGCGAGCGGATCCAGCGCTACCTGATCGGGTTCTTGCCGGCCGACCGGCAGGTGCAGGCGAGGTCGATTGCGTCGCGAATCGGCGACCGGCTCGGTGGCTGGCTGCGCGGGCAGGTGCTGCTCAGCGCCATCATTGGTGCGCTCACGTTTGTCGGCCTCACGGCGATCGGCATCCGCTATCCCGTGCTACTCGCGCTGGTCGCGGCGATTGGCGAGGCCATTCCCATGATCGGCCCGATCATCAGCGCCATCCCTGCGGTGATCATCGCCTTCTTTCATTCGCCGCTCCAGGGCCTACTCACGCTCGGTCTCTACATCGTGATCCAGCAGCTCGAAAACAACTTGATCGTGCCCAAGGTGATGGAGCGCGCCGTCGCGCTGCACCCTCTGGCAGTGATGCTCGCGCTGCTCGCGGGCGCCGAGCTGCTGGGTGTGACCGGCGCCATTCTGTCCCTTCCGGTCGCGGCGGCGCTCGCGGTCGTCATCGACGAGATTCGGCGCGAGCGGCAGTTGATGGCAGAGCGGAAGGAGGGGACGGTTGGCGATCAGCCGGTGCTGCTGACCGCGCCGAAACCGACGCCTACTTCGTCCCCACAAGGCCCTCGAGGATCCAAAAGCAGACGGCGACCATGAGGACGGTCGACCCAAGCGTGACCACGGCGGCGCCGAGCCAGCCGCCGTCGGCGATCAGCCAAAAGGCACCGAAGTGCGTTGCCATCGAGAATGCGCCGATGAGCGAGGCCAGCAGCCAGCCCCGGTAGCCCCGGCGCCACAAGAACCGCACCCGGCCGAGCCACCCTGATGGCACAGAAGTGACGGTGTTTCCTTTCGGCTCATCGACGTCGAAATACTCGCGGAAGGTGGCAAGCCGAGCCAGCTCATTCTCAGGGAGAACGCCGATGCGCTCAGGCGAGAGCGAGGCTTGCTGCGCCGCGCGCGCGCGGGCGGCGCGTGCCAGCGCCTGGCGCAGACGGCGGCGGCGGCGCGCCGCCTTCCCAAACTCGAGCTTGGCCAGGGAAAACGCCAAGCCGGCAACGGCCAACGTGAAAAACAGCGACGCCGCGACGATCGTACCCGGCGGCGTCGCTTTGATGGCCTCCCAGGTCATCGGCTCAACAATACCAGAGGGTCATGGGTTGTCGTGCTATAAAGAAGGGGGTTACGGTATGGCAGGAGATACGGCAGGCGAGGTCGAGCGGCTGGAATCGTGGCAGTTGCCCGGATACCTCCAGCGGCTCGAGGCCGCCGGTGTCGCTGAAGTGACCTGGAACCGCGAGCGAATCGCGCTTGCGGAGGCCAAGACGCGGGCGCGTTCCATCAGCCCGACGGCAACGGTCGTTGTCGACGGCACGATGCTCTACATCGGCGAGCCCGACCACTCGGCCGACGATGCGCCGCGCATCTCGCCGATTCAGATTGGGCCGAGAAGGCGGTAGCGGCCAGACGAAGAACGAAGAACGAATAGACTGTCTGAATGGGCGGCCCTTTCGTCCTTCGTCTGGCCTCCACATGCTATTCCGCAAGAGGACGAGGTACATGAAGTCCTATGCCAAGACTCTTCTTCTCCAAGACGATCCGGAGAAGATTGAGGCTTACCAGCGCTACCACCAAGCAGTCTGGCCGGAAGTGCTCGCGGCGCTCCGCGGCGCCGGCATCATCGGCATGAAGATCTATCTGCTCGGGCGGCGCATGTTTATGTACATGACGACCACAGACGACTTCGATCCACAGCGCAGCATGGCCGGGTACGAGCGGCAACCACGCGTGCAGGAATGGGAGGGCCTGATGCGGACGATGCAGGAGCGCGCACCTGAAGCGCCGCCGGATCAGTGGTGGGCCGATATGGAGCTCGTCTTCGACATGGACTGGCCCCAGCATCGGCCCAGAGGCGAAGAGCGTTGAACGAAACCGCCGATGAACGCCGATGAATGCCGATAGCGCTGTACTCGGTCGCCGACTTCTCGTTCGATGTGACTGAATGCATTACGTTGCCTTGTACGAGACAGCGGCACGCCTCAGATAGGCATATCGGCGTTCATCGGCAGTTTCTCCTATCGTCCTCCCCACCGACGGGTGCGTCAAACAGGCAGCCTGGAGCTGGGGTTCGCCGAGCGCGTCGGCGAGGGGTGCAGGCAAAAGGTCCGGAGGCGTAGATGTCTTGTAGGGGCGTATCGAGATACGCCCGGCCGCCGCCCCTGGGCGTATGGCGATACGCCCCTACAGCCAGTGGCTGTCCCCGGAACTATTGCGTGCACCCGTCGGCGAGCGTGCGGTTGACGACCGGGGCGAGCCGGCGCAACTGGTCCATCAGCGTGGCGAACCGAACGGGGCGGAGCGACTGTTTCCCGTCGGAGAGCGCCGCCGCCGGGTCGGGATGTACTTCGATGATCAACCCGTCGGCGCCGGCGGCGATTCCGGCCATGGCGACCGAGGGGACGTACTCGGCATCGCCCGTCGCGTGGCTGGGATCGATTACCACCGGCAGGTGCGTCTGTTTCTTGAGCACCGGGACGGCGTTGATGTCGGTCGTGTAGCGCGTCGCGTTCTCAAAGGTGATGATCCCGCGCTCGCACAGCATCACTTGTAGGTTGCCGCCATTGAGGACGTACTCGGCGGCCAAGAGGAAATCCGCGATCTTTGCGCCCGGACCGCGCTTGAGCAGCACCGGATGGCGTGTCTCGCCGACGTAGCGCAGCAGCGAGAAGTTCTGCATGTTGCGCGCGCCGATCTGGAGCACGTCGGCGTACCGGCACACCACGTCGAGGTCGTGCGGATCCATGATCTCGGTGACCACCGGCAGGCCGGTCGCGGCGCGCGCCGCCGCGAGCAGCTTGAGCCCTTCGAGGCCAAGGCCCTGGAAGCTGTGGGGTGACGAACGGGGCTTGAACGCGCCACCGCGCAGCAGCGTGGCGCCGGCGGCCTTGACCGCGCGAGCGGTGCCGACAATCTGCGCCTCGCTCTCAACCGAGCACGGGCCGGCCATGACCACCAACTCCGTTCCGCCGATGGTCACGCGCTCGGCGTCGGGCTGCAGTCCGAGGGTGATCTTGAGCGGCTCCGGATGCGTGTGGCGCGACGCGAGCTTGTACGGCTCAGAGATCAATTGCACCCGTTCGACGCCGTCGAGCACCGAAAAGTGGTCGACGAGCTGAACCTTGTCGATGTCGACCTCGCCGAGCAAGGCGATCACCTTACGCTCGACACCGGGGTTGATGAACGGCCGGAACCCGGTCTGCTCGACTTCCCGTACGACCTCGGCGACCTCGGCCTCGGTCGCCTCCTGTTTCATGATGATGATCATTCGTTTCTCGCTCCGCCTAATACACTGCCAGGTTGCATGGTGGAGCGTCAATCACCGCAGCGCCTGATAGACAAGTGCATCGGGGTTCGCGCGTGATACGCTTCGGCGCCTCCTACCGCGATACGACCGATCGAAACTCGTCGCCGTCCAGGGATTGGCGCTCCTGGAGCGCCACGGCGACGCGTTCCACTAGCGACCACGTACGGTAGATCGTAAGGCGGTCGCGCGCAGTGACCCAAGCCTGGTCGACGACCAGCGCGGTTTCCACGTCATCCCCGCCGGTGAGGCTGCGGGCAAGCGCGGCGGCTGCGTCCCGATCACTGGTATCTAGCCCACCGGAGCGGCGGCCGCTCAGCAGGAACGTGGCCGCCTCGCCGGCCATCAGCATTTGCAGTACGTCGCGGGGCGGCATGGACGGGCCACGCTGTGGTCCCGCCGGCGGGCCGGAATCCGAGGCGCGCTCCTGGACGTGGACGCCGGATACCGGCGCAATCGTGATTCTTGAGATGCTGCCGCCATGCTCCCAGTGCAACACCGCGTGGGCCGCCTCGTGTATGGCCAGCGTGCGCCGGCCGACCTTGCGCTGGGCGTTCATTCGATTCTGCCGATTCTGCGCCGGGAGATCGTCGTTCAGACGAAAGCGGTGCCGGAGCGCCACGCGTGCCTTATGCAGCCGGATCTTCAGCGCGCTCGTCGCGATACCCAGTACGGTCGCCGCCTCTTCATAGGTGAGACCGTCCAGATAGAAGAGTCGTACCGCCTCCCGCTGCCCTCTTGGCAGCTCCTGCACCGCGCACCGCAGACTGTAGGCGAGCTCCGATCCGGCAACGGTCTGATCCACGGCGGCCTCGGTCGCGTGGAGCGCATCTTGGTCGTTCGTCGTGAGTTGATTCGGTTGAGCCACCCACAGGTGCTGTGCGCCACGCTGGAGCGCGCGGCGGCAGACGCGGATGCCGATGCCACGCAGCCACGCACCGAAGTGTTCCGGCGAACGGAGCCGCTGCAGACGCAGCAGCGCCAGCAGGGACGCATCCTGTGCGCAATCTTCAGCCAGCGCGGCATCGCCCACCAGCCGCTGGCACAGGCGCACAAGCCCCGGTCCGTGTCGCGCCAGGAGCACGCCGAACGCGGCTCGGTCGCCAGCGGCGGCCCGCAGCGCCAGTGCCGCGTCAGGTTCCGCTGGATTCGATGCGTCGGATATGATCGCCGGTGGGTTCACCACACGACCCTAGCTCCCGGCCTTATCGATTAGTTCGTGCACGTTGGCGCCGTCCAAAGCACGGTGCTGCACGAGCGCCGCGGCGAGCCGCTCCACCTTCTTCCAAGTCGCCGCCTCGCGCAGCCGCTCGCGTACGCGATCCCACTCTTCGTTAATCATTGCACGGGCCGTTGCATCGTCGGCGCCGGCCGAACGGGCGGCGCGCAGCGCGTCATCGCGGTCGCGTGAGTCGGGCACGGTGCGGCGCTCGCCGCTGTGTAGAAACAGCGCAACTTCTCCTGCCATGAGGACGGCGATGCGCAGGCGCGCGCTCGACTCATCCACGCCACCGCTTGGCGACGGCGACACTTCGCGGATGTGGACGCCGCGGGCGGGATCGCCTCGGTCGATGCTCACGCGGCTGATCGTACCGCCCGTCAGCCGGTGGACAACCGCGTGTCCGGCCTCGTGGTACGCCAGTTCCTCATCGGTGAACGCTGTCGAGGGATCGGCTACAGCGTTGTTCGGTGTATTGGCAGATGTCTTATCGGTCACGGTGATCTCCTTCGACGATGCTGCGAGCCCTCCTTTGGACGATAGGTATGCGTGAGAGAGCTCGCTCAAAGCTCATAGAAGAGTCACCGCAACCGGCCTGTGGGTTACCCGAAGCCGTTTCGTTGCGGGTAATGGCGCTCAGGTCAGACTGATGAAGCGGGTGCGTGCGGCCGGCCGGCCAAGAAACCGATCGCGGTGGCAGGAGCATGGCCACAGTTACGGCCGTCTTGACCAACCGCGACTCGGCGTCCATTCGTACAGCTCGTTCCGTAGTAGAAGGCCGAGTTGGAGAAAGGAGAGCACATCACTGGAAGTTTGCTCCGCGGGGCCCTGTCGGGCGATCAAGATGCCTGGGTGCGTCGCCATCACCTGCCACATCCTGGCGAAGCGGTGCCAGGCATCGTGCAGTAGTCGAAAGTGCTTTCGATTGTGCGTGATGAGAATCCAGCCATGCAGTACCGCAGTTTCGATCTGCGCATCATCGCTGGCTGTTTGCAGGCCCATACTGGTCGCCGTGATAGCTCCGTAGCCACTAAGCTGAAGGAGCGGCGCCACGTGAACGCTCACGTCGGCATCCAAGTAGAACGTGGTCACGAGCGCGGTTAGGCAGCGTTGGCCGCCAGCCGATCGTCGATGATTGCCTTGTAGCGACGGTAGAACGCGAACGCCGCTTCCACTGCTTCAGGCGGGAGATCGTAGTCGTGGGCCACCTGTGATGCATCGCCGTTGATGGCTTGGGCGTGGCCGATCAGCGCCCACACAGGTACGCCATGTTCGCGTAGTCGGGCGTCGGCCTTGCCGGGATAGTAGGGGCTCTCCTCAATGTATTGGTTGATTAGCGCCTCGTCACCAGTCACCGTGCTCTGCTGATCCGCGTTCTCGGTTATCGCTATAGCTGCACGCCACTCCTGGAATAGCTTACCTGTTGCCAAGTCACCACAGTTCACCGGTGGCATGGATGGCTGCCAGCGCGGTGATGACGATAAGGTAAAGGACTTCGCCCGGCCCTCCGGTGCGCACGGCCAGCGGACCGGGTAGCCGTAGACGCACGCGCGACAGCGGTAAGAAGAGCGGGATACCTCGCGGCGTGGCGGCGTCCGCCAGTAGGTGCCAAGCTGCAGCCCACGTGGCACCCGCGATGATCACGTGCGTGCGCGCCAGCATACGCTTCTAAACCAAATGCAAAGTGAGAAATGCAAAATGCAAAATGAGGAGGGCTGCGGGTTTCGCCTCGGCTTCGGTTTAGACGAGTGTAAGGGATGCAGGTTGACACAGCCGTGCTTGCGGATTAGCCTCAGTGCATCGGTTTCCGGCAGTCAGGGTGAAGGGAGATCCCATGCCAAGTCGCAATGGCAGAGACACCACTCGAGAACATCTCCGCGTCTTGGCCGACTCGCTCGCGTCGCGCGGCGTCGACGTCGAGGGCGTGGTCGCGCGTCTCAAACGGCAGGAGGTCGAAACCCCATCGTGGGGCTACGGCAATAGTGGCACGCGTTTCCGCGTGTTCGGACAACCCGGAGTGCCGCGCGATCCGTTCGAGAAGTTCGAAGACGCAGCGCAGGTGCACAGGTTCACCGGCATCTGCCCCAGCGTCGCCATCCATATTCCGTGGGACAAGGTCGATGACTTCGGCGCGCTCCAGCAGCACGCGGAGCGGCTGCGGCTGCGTGTCGGCGCCGTCAATCCCAACGTTTTCCAGGAGGAGGACTACAAGCTCGGCTCGATCTGCAGCTCCGATCCGCGCGTGCGCCGCAAGGCGACCGACCGCATCCTAGAGTGCATCGACGTCGCCAAGGCGACCGGCTCGAAGATCCTCTCGCTCTGGTTCGCCGACGGCACCAATTACCCGGGGCAGGACGACTTCCGCGACCGGAAGCACCGCATGGAAGAGGCGCTCTTAGAGGTCCATCGCGCACTGCCCAGCGACATGCGCATGATGCTCGAGTACAAGCCGTTCGAGCCGGCGTTCTATGGCACCGACCTCTACGACTGGGGCATTTCGTTGATTACCTGCCAAAAGCTCGGGCCGCAGGCGCAGGTGCTCGTCGACTTGGGCCATCACCTGCAGGGCACAAACGTCGAGCAGATCGTTGCCATACTGCTCGACGAGGGGAGACTTGGTGGGTTCCATTTCAACAACCGCAAGTACGCCGATGACGACCTGATCGTCGGCTCGATCAACCCCTACGAGCTCTTCCTCATCTTTTGCGAGCTCGTCGCCGCCGAGCAGTCCGAGGATGCCCGCGTGCGCGCCACCGCCAACGCCGTCGCCTACATGCTCGACCAGAGCCACAACATCGAGGCGAAGATCCCGGCGATGATCCGCAGCGTGCTCAACGTCCACACCGCACTCGCCAAGGCGCTGCTGGTCGAGCGCGGAGCGCTGCGCGAGCGACAGCTCACCGGAGACGTCGTCGGCGCCAACAGCAAATTGGTGGAGGCCTACGAGACCGACGTGCGGCCGCTGCTGGCGCGCGTTCGGGAAGAGTTAGGCTGCCCCGATCCAGTCGACCCGCTCGGCGCGTTCCTCGCCAGCGGCTACCTGGCCAAGATCGCCGAGGACCGCAAGGAGGGCGTCGCGGCGGGCTGGAGCTGAGGGCGGTAGGCGGTAGGCGGTAGGCGGTAGGCGGTAGGCGGTAGGCGGTAGGCGGTAGGCGGTCGCTTGTTCTCCGCCTCAAGCCACGCAATGTGCTCAGCTTTCAGCGAACAACTGCCTACTGCCTACTGCCTACTTCCGCGCCTACGCCTCAACCGGCGCCTTCACCAGACCCTTCTCGATGAGGTACTCTTCGACCTCCGGGCCGGACACGTCGCCGAGCATCTCGCCATTGATCTCGACGCACGGCGACAGCGGCTGGCCGCTCTTGCGCACCATCTCGCTGTAGTTCGAGCGGTCGTTGATGATGTCCTTGTCTTCGTACTCGAGGCCGTACTTTCGGAATACGGCGCGTACGCCGTTGCTCCAGCCGCACACCGGCTTCAGATACGCCACAATCTGTGGTTGAGTAGTTTCTGCCATCCCACTTCCTTCTTTACGTCGTGCCCGACGGATCAGGCACGGATTTGTGTATGACGGACCAAACTAATTCTAACGGAGCGGCTCAAACTCGTATGACCATCGCGAGCGGCGCCGGCGCCGGCACTTCACTCTGCTCTACCGCCGGGGATCGGGCTCGCCGAAGTGCGGCGCGAGCGCGCCGGCTACCCACAGACACAGACCGACGACAAGCGGCACGATCGCCACCGCCATTGTGCCGAGGTGTGGCTCGGCGGTCATGCCGGCGATGATGGCCAACGTGGGCGTAACCGCGGCCATAAAGACGGCCAAGACGCTGCCGGCGACGGGCAGGAGCGGCTCGGTCCACCACCAGACCGATTCGCGCCCATGCTCCCACGCTTCGACAGCCTTACGCCGGCGGGCGGCGAGGAGATCGCGGCCGAGAGAGGGCGCCGGGCCCAGTTCTGCGAGCACCTGCGCTTCGGCGGCGGCGCGCGGCACGCCGGAAAGCATCAGGTCGCGCACGGCGGCCTCGAGATCGGCGCCGATGGCCTCGACGATCGCGGCCCGCGCCACGGCGCCCAGCGGCGTGATGATGCCGTTCGCTTCCAGCGCCGGGTCGATTTGCCCGGCGAGGCACTGCTCGAGCGCGGCAAGGTAGGCGTCGAGCGAATCCGTCGACGCATCCGCCGGCCGGCGACGGTGGTACATACTAGGCGCCGGCCAGTCCGGCCAGTCCGACCCGTGGGATCCGGCTGGCCCGCCTGAACTGGTGGGCGCTTCGGTCATCGTTTGGCCTGTGTAATCCCCGCCGTCGCTACCTGTGGCTCTTCCACTTGTCCCAGCACTTGGAGAATGCGCTGGGCGAACTGCCGCCAGCGGCCCGCGGTGTGCCGCGCTGCGCTCTCGCCTTTCGGCGTCAGCCGATAGACCCGCCGCCGGCGCTTCCCCTGAGGTGGATGCGGCTCCCATGACCCCTCAATCAGCCCCTCCTGTTCCAAGCGTTGTAGGGCAGGATACAGGCTGCCCCAACTCCCCGTGAAGAAGCCGTTGCTGCGACGTTCGATCTCCTTGGCCAGCCCGTACCCGTGCAGCGGGCCATCCGCCAGCACGGACAGAATGAGCGCGGGGGTTGTGCCGGAAGGGAGTTCGCTGGCCGTGCCGTCTGTTGATGGTGCCGTCGAGTCTGCTGTGC
The DNA here is from genome assembly GCA_016199265.1 of Chloroflexota bacterium. Taxonomy (GTDB): domain Bacteria; phylum Chloroflexota; class UBA11872; order UBA12225; family UBA12225; genus JACQGX01. Next base: position 10,737 of record JACQGX010000263.1, read on the forward strand.
GCGCCATATGTGTCGCCTCCTCGCTTCGCCAGCCTTCTCATCGCGGCGACAGTTCGCCGTGGGCTATATCGTCCACGGATACGATACCCCCGCCGCTCCCAGGTCGTCAAGGGTTACCTCCTGGCAAATGTGCGTGCATCGGAGCCTGCCCTGCGCGCCGTCGAACGCGTTCATTTTGGTTTCTGCTTTTCGTTCTAAATGTTCGACCGACCTTGTGAGCCGTCGACGGGGAGGCACGCGCCGCTGACCCAACTTGCCCGCTCCGAGCAGAAAAAGACGACGACGTTGGCGACCTCCTCTGGCGTGCCGAAGCGCCCCAATGGGATTTCCCGCTGCACGAAATCGGCGATTCCCGCCGGGTCGGCCTGACGGCGCCGGTCCCAGCTCCCGCCGGGGAACAGAATCGAGCCCGGCGCGACGGCATTGACACGGACGTTATCCGGTGCTAGCTCGCGCGATAGCGACTTGGAAAGACTGTTGAGCGCCGACTTGACGGCGTTATAGCCGGCGTATCCGCCGCCCTCGCGGCCGTAGATCGAAGCGATGATGACGATGCTGCCCCCGCCGCGCCGGCGCAGGTGCGGCACCGCCAGGCGGCTCGTTTCCACCGCCGGATACAGGTTGAGCGCGACGACGCCGCGCCAGTCCTTCGGCTCGGTCTCCATGAATGATTTGTTGGCCGGCGCACTGCCGCCCAGGTTGTTCACCACGATGTCGAGCCCGCCGAACGCTTCCACGGTGCGGGCGACGAGTCGCTCGGCGCTGCCCGGCAGTGTCAGGTCCCCCGGCACCGCGAGCGCCTCGCCGCCGGCGGTACGGATCTCCTCCGCGACCGCGTTCAGCGCCCCTTCGCCGCGTGCGGCGATTCCCAGGCGGCACCCTTCGGCCGCCAGACCCAGCGCAATCGCCCGGCCGATGCCGCGGCTCGCGCCGGTGATCACGGCCACCTTTCCCGTCAGACCTAGTTCCATCATCTTCCCCATGCGTGTCAGAGTTCTCTGCTATTCTCGCCTATGATGACCCGGCACCGTCTTGCGCTGGCGCTGCCGCTGATCGGCGCGCTTTCGATCGGGCTGCGTCTTCCCTTCCTTTCGGTGCCGCTTACCACCGACGAGGCGGGGTACGCCTACGTCGTGCACTGGCTCGGCCAAGGTCTAGTGCTGTATCGCGACCTGTGGTTCGACCGGCCGCAGGGTATCTTCCTCGTATACACGGCCCTCATCGGGCTGCTCGGCGACTCGACCGAAGCGATCCGCTTCGGCGCCGCACTGTACAACGCGGCGACGACGCTCTGTTTATACGCCCTCGCATCTCGTCTGCTGGGGCGCCGCGCGGGGCTCGCCGCCGCCGGCACGTTCGCCGTCGCCTCGGCGAGCCCGGTGATCGAAGGCTTCACCGCCAACGGCGAGCTGTTCATGAATCTACCGGTCGTTCTGTCGCTGCTCTTGGCGACACACAGCCGGCCGGTCGCCGCCGGCGTGCTGCTGGCCGTGGCAGGCGCGATCAAGCCAACGGCGCTCCCTGCCGCGGCGCCGGCGGTTCTGGTCGCGCTGCTGCCCGCGCTCAACCGATCCGGTGTCCTCACAGCGACCGCCGGAGACAGGACCTGGCTCGTAGGGGCGTATAGACATACGCCTAGCCGCCGCCGCTGGGCGTATGTCAATACGCCCCTACAAAGGTTGTTCGTCTTCGGCAGATTCGTGCGAATGCAGGGACCATGGTGGCTCGGTCGGGACGTGTTGGTGCCGGGCTTGAAGTGCGGCGCCGGCCTGGCGATCGGCCTCGCGCCGTTCATTGCGCATGGATTGGCGATCGATCCACAGACGTACTGGTTTTCGGTGGCCGGCTTTCGGGCGCAGGCACACTCCGTTTTCTCCGCCGGTAACGCGGGCGTGCGCGAGCTCCTACTGACGTCGCCTTCGGTGTTCGCGGCGCTTCTCCCGGTGTGGCTGCTCGCTGCTGCCGGCCTGTTGGGCGGCGGCTGGCGGACGCGGGGCGGTGCCATCGGCCTGGCGCTGCTGGCCGGGTCTCTTGCCGGCGCCGCGGCCGGCGGCTATTGGTACTGGCACTATTACGCCGGTTTGCTTCCCGGCGCGGCGCTGCTGGCCGGCAGCGGGCTAGTACGGCTATACCCCTCTATCCCGCAGCCCTTTGTCCCGCAGAGGGAGAGGGGGGCTCTCAGGGGAAGATCTCCCGGGATAGTGGGACACGGGTGGTTGGTGGGCGGCCGTAGGGGCGAAGCACTCGCTGCGATGACGGTGGATTGGGCATCAGCCGTTCGGCGAATGTTTCGCCCCTATGTCGCTCCCGCTACCGCCCTCGTACTCGCTTCGACCGCAATTATCGCTCTCGTCTTCAACATCCGTCTCGTCGGCGCTACGCCGGAGCAGACGAGCTGGAACCTGTACCGCCGTCCGGCGTATCTGGCCAGCAAGCGGATCGCCGAGTACGTGCGGGCGCGCACTTCCGAATCGGATCGGATTTATGCGGCGTTTGCGCAGGCCGATCTCTACCTGCTCAGCCACCGACGGAGCGCCGGCAACCACTTGTACTGGACGGAGATCAACCGCGTGCCGGGCGCGTTCGAGGCCGTCGTCGCCGCGCTCGACGATCCGGCGCGCCGGCCGAAGTACGTGATTGGGGTCGACGACGATCTCGAGGTGTCGGGGCGCGCGGCGCGCTTCTGGGCACGCGTCGAGCAACTCTACCAGCGCGAAACGACGATCGGCGGCTTCCCGATTTACCGTCTTCGGGACGGCTGAGTTCTTGCCACAGAGAACACAGAGAAGAGAGACGGCGATAAGGTGCACCCATGCTCGTGTTGAGAAACGGCGCGGCGCTGCCGTGGCGGCGCCGCGCCGCGGCGGCCATCGCGCTGCTGTTGCTCATTCCCAACAGCAGCGTGCTCGAGCATCGCGCCGTCGTCGCCGTCTTCCTGCTGGCGCTGGCGACCGGGCGTGGCCGCCAGTTCGTCCGCGACTGGATACCGTTGGTTGCGACCGCGGCCGCGTTCGTTTTCCTTCGTCAGCTCGCCGTCGCATCGCCGTTTCCGCGCGCCGGCGCCGATGTCGTCCGGCTCGAGATGGCACTCTTTGGCGGCGAGCTGCCTACCACGTGGCTCCAGCAGCGGTTGTACGTGCCGGGCGATTCGTCGCTCCTCGATTACGCCGCCACCGCGGTTCACGCCTCGTATTTCTTCGGCTTCGTCGTCGTCGGGTTGGGCGTGTGGCTGCTCGCTCGTTCGAAGATCCGGCTCTACACGCGTGGGCTGGCGCTGACGTTTGCGCTCGGCCTTGCCGGGTATGTGCTTGTTCCGACCGAGCCGCCGTGGCTCGCCGCGCGCGAGGGACTCGGGCCACCGGCGGCGCGGATCACCGTCGAAACCACGCAGCGAACGCAGCTCACCGCCGGCATGGTCGCGACCGGACGCGCGTGGCAAGGCGATCCCGACGCGTTGGGCGATCCCAATCCGTCGGCGGCGATGCCTTCGGTGCACACCGCGATCACCGTGGCGCTGGCACTCTATCTGGCACGAGTACATCCGGCGCTCGGCGCGTTCGGTTGGACCTACACGCTGGCGATGGGGTTCTCGCTGGTCTACCTTGGCGAGCATTACGTGCTCGACGTCGTCGCGGGCGCGGCGTGCGCCGCGGTTGCGCACCGGCTCGCACGCAGCGAACAATGGAATGACCGTGTCTACCGATGGCGCAGCGCTATTGCGCGAGCTCTCCGACCTGCTCGGCCCGTACGGGGTGATCTCGCGCCCCGGGGCGCTGGCAACGTATGAAAACGACGGCTTCTTAGCCAAGGCACGCCCGCTGGCGGTCTGTCTTCCCACGAGTACCGCACAGGTCGCGAATGTGCTGCGGCTGGCCGCCGCGCACGAGCTGCCGGTCACGCCGCGCGGCGCCGGCACGGGGCTCTCCGGCGGCGCCACGCCGGTCGGCGGTGGCCTGGTCGTCGCGACGAGCCGGATGAACCGTATTCTCGAGATCGATCCAGAAAACCACCGCGCCGTCGTCCAACCCGGCGTCGTCAATCTCGAGGTGAGCAAAGCCACCGAGCCGCATGGACTCTACTTTGTGCCCGATCCGTCGAGCCAATCGGCATCGACAATCGGCGGGAACGTCGCCGAGAATGCCGGCGGGCCGCACTGCCTCGCCTACGGCGTGACGACGAATCACATCCTGGCGATGGAGGTCGTGCTCGCGGACGGCACGGTCACGATGCTCGGCGCGTTTCCCGGCGGTGCCGACGCGCCCGGCTACGACCTGCCTGGTCTGGTGACGGGCTCGGAAGGGAACCTCGCCTTCGTCACCGCGGTGACGGTGCGCTTGCTCACCCGTGCGGAGGCGGTGCGAACGCTGCTGGCGCTCTTTTCGTCAGTACAGGCGGCGGGAGTCGCCACGACGGCGGTGATCGCCGCCGGCGTCGTGCCGGCCGCGCTCGAGCTCATCGACGGGACGGCGATTGGCGCGCTGCGCCAGAGCGGCTTCACCGACTACCCCGCGGGCGTCGAGGCGGTGTTGTTGGTCGAGGTCGAAGGGCTCGAAGAGCACGCCGCCGGCGAGGCGACTCAGGTTCGGTCGATCCTGCTCGAGCACGGCGCGCAGGAAGTGCGCCTCGCCGCCACCGCGACCGAGCGGGCGCGACTGTGGGCGGGGCGCAAGAGCGCGCTCGGCGCCTTCGGCCGGCTGGCGCCCAACTATTACATCCAGGACGGCGTCGTGCCCCGTTCGCGGCTGGTGGAAGTATTGACCCAGGTACAGGAGATTGCTCGCCGCGAGCAACTGCTCATTGCCAACGTCTTCCACGCCGGCGACGGCAACCTGCACCCGACGATCCTCTACGACGCCCGCCGGCCGCGCCTCACCGAGCGTGTGATCGAAGCCGGGGCGGAGATCCTACGCTGCTGCGTCGAAGCCGGCGGCACGCTCTCCGGCGAGCACGGCGTCGGCCTGGAGAAGCAGGCGTACCTCGATTGGGTGTTGTCGCCGGCCGACCAGGCGGCGCAGCGGACGCTCAAGCGCGTCTTCGACCCGGCGCTGCGCCTCAACCCCGGCAAACCCTTTTCTGGCCCCCTCCCCGCCCGCATGAATCGCGCGCAATGAAGGAAGAGACGCAGAGCGGTGAGACGTTTTACGCCTCGTCCACAGAGGGAGGGCGCCGCCGGCGGCGGTAGTCGTCGAGACGGCGGCGCCAAAATCGGCGCTTCGTTCGCCAGGCGAGATCGTCGAAGCCGCCCGGCTCGGCGGCGATCTCATCCTGAAGCTTCGACTCATCTGCCTCGAAGAACAAGCGGGCTTTGTAGACCAGATACGCATACTCGGGGTGCTGCTGCGCCATGTAGTCAAAAACGCTTCCGGAGGTACGTTCGAAGCGGGCGACGTTTCCCGCATCCTCTACCAGCGCAGTGAGCTCCGGCAGGATCTGCCGGTGCCGGTAGCCCAGGCGCAGCGAAAGATCCATCAGCGAGAGCCCGCGCTCGTGCGCGAGCGCCCGGAGCCGGAGCAGGAGCTCGTCGTCGGTGAGCGACTGGACGTGGGTGAAGTCAGGATGCCCGGCAAGCGTCTGGCGGATGCGTTCCCAATCGATTTCGAGATCGGGATAGAGCGCGGCGACCTCCTCCTTTAAGTATTCGGTGACGGCCGGCCGCTGCCCCAGATACGCGAGCACCTGCACCCGCTCGCCGAACGCATCCCGCACGTCACGCACCAGCCACGCCGCCCTGACCCGCGCCGGCCCGGCGCCGGGATTCTCCTCTTCAAACCACTTGATATAGGCCGTCGATTTCGTCAATGGCGGCATTCCTTACGATCTTGGGTTGTTGGCCACGACTCCGATTGCGCTGCTCCTCGTTCCTCGATATTGTAGTTGCAGGCACCACGCCCCTTCATGGAAGCTACGCCTCCGGAAGTGTTGCCTGCACCGGTTACGTTTGACGTCTCCAGAGAAAGCGCGGTATCATTTACACGCCAGACGGTGGAGGCCGCCCGACTTGCGCGGAGCGGCTTTTTCTTTGATTTGTTGATCGGCGGCACACCATTCGCGGTCGCTCGTAGTGCGTCTGGTGACGGCGGCCACTCGGCCCGCACAAGATATCGCGGAGTAAGCAGCGTGTACGCAATCGTCGCCACCGGCGGCAAGCAGTATCGTGTCGAGCCAGGCCAGCACCTGGAGGTAGAGAAGCTGGATGCCGAGCCCGGCAGCCAGATCGAGTTCTCTGACGTCTTGCTGATCGGCAACGGCGAAACGGTCACCATCGGGCAGCCGACGGTAGCCGGAGCGCGCGTCGTCGCGGACGTGCTCGGCGAGGTCAAGGGCAAGAAGATCGTCGTCTTCAAGTACAAGTCGAAGGTGCGCTACCGCCGCAAGACCGGCCACCGGCAACGGTACAGCCGGCTGCTGGTGAAGGACATCGTTACTGCGTAATGCAAAATGCAAAGTGCAAAATGAGCATTCTTACTTACCTCTAGTCGTCTGCTCATCGTAACTGCCATTTTTCATTTTGCACTTTGCATTGGTTTCTGGAGGAAACATCATGGCACATAAGAAAGGCGTGGGCAGCTCGCGTAACGGGCGCGACAGCAACCCCAAATATTTGGGCGTAAAGCGCTACGATGGCCACGTGGTTAAGGCCGGCGAAATCCTCGTGAGGCAGCGCGGCACGAAGTACCGCCCTGGTTCGAACGTGGGTATGGGGCGTGATCACACGCTCTTTGCGTTGACGCCGGGTACGGTGAAATGGATGCCGTACTCGCGCGAAAAGCGCATGGTCACCGTGGCAACGGCGTAAGAGAGTGACCTACCCCCTCCCAGGGTCCGGCCCTCTGCTGCGTATTCACCCGCCTCCCTAAACAGGGAAGGGGAACGGAGGAGCGGCGCTGCACCGGTCTCCATTTCCACTCCGATGGAGAAGGGGACCGGGGGTGAGGTCCGCTGAACCCTGGTATACTTTGGGGCACGCGGGCCGCTAGCTCATCTGGGAGAGCGCGACATTCGCACTGTCGAGGTACGGGGTTCGAGTCCCCGGCGGTCCACCCACCGGACAGCAAGACAAATCAGCACTTGGCCCAACTGGCGACACCAGTTGGGCCGTTGTGATTCTGGTCGAATCTTCCCCGGCCCGAGATCGGCCCGATCGGGCTGCTGCCTCGTCGATACCGGCGCTAGTTACGTGTCACGCCAATCGCTCGTTCGCCATCTTCCGCCCTGGCCACAGCGGGGCCAGCGGATGCTCCGGCGGCGAAAGCGGCACGTACGCACGCTTTCCGGAGAAGTGCGAAGCGTACAGCGCCAGCGCCATCTCGAGCGATGCCCGGCCGTCTTCGCCGGTGCAGAGTGGTGTCCCCTCGCCGTCGACCGCGCGCCGGAAGCGGTCGATCATGCGCCGGTGCGCGTGCTGCGGATGGCAGAGCTCCTCGTAGGAGATTCCGTCGAGTGGTTCCCACTCTCCTGATCCCTGTTGGCCGCTGCGGCCGCCTTCGCCGTTCGGATAACACGACCAGGCGGCGCGTGCGTCGCCGAACGGCCACGGCTTGCGGGCGGCACCCTCATAGAGCAGGATGCGGCCGTGCGTACCGGTGAGCTCCACGTCGACGTGTCCCAGGCCGTTGTGGAAGGCGTACGTGCCGTTCCGGAAGGCGAACTGCGCCGCGACCTCGTCGCCGGCCGCCAGTCCCTCGTGCTCGATCTCATAGACGTCCGCCGCTGTTGCTTCGCGCCCCTCGGCCAGCACGTGGCCGCTCACCCACGCCACGTCGCCCGCCAGATAGCGGAACAGGTCGTAGAGGTGGGTCGACATGGCCATCAGGCGCCGCCCGCCGCCGCCGTGGTCGCCTTTGAGCATGCGGAAGGTGCCGAGCGCTCCGCCGGCAATGAGCTGCCGTGCGCGTAGGAAGCGCGAGTCGCCCCGCCGGTGGTGGTTGATGCCCAGCACAACGCCCGCGCGGCGGCAGGCGGCCAGCATCGCGTCGGCCTCCTGCAGGGTGAGCGCCATCGGTTTCTCGCAATAGACGTGCAGACCGCGCGCGGCGGCGGCGGTCGTGATCGCCGCGTGCGTATCCGGCCAGGTGCAGATATGGACGATGTCGAGCGGTACCCGATCGAGCATCTGCCGATGGTCGGAAAACCGAGCGTCCTCGGGCACGCCGTAGGTCGACCCGAAGCCGGCAAGCGCCGCCGGGTTAGCATCGCAGATGGCGACGAGCGACGTCGCCGGGTGTGTCGTCAGTACGCTCGCATGTTGACGCGCGATGCGTCCGCACCCAATCAGCCCCACCCTAGACCGCTGGCCGGCAAGCGGCCAGCGTTCGGCGATCTCGGCCGCCACGCCGCGGCTCACACGTACGTCCTCGTTTGCCATGAGCACCACCTCCGTTGCTCGATCTGCCGATCGCAGCAAGTCTGAACCTGTACCCGATATGATAAGAACGAAAAACAGAAACCACAGATGCACACAGATAGTCCAGGAAGAAGCTGCGCGGCGGCAGCGCTGATAGGCTTCTTTTGTTACGCACTGTAAGCGCCAGTCCAATGGCACGCGCATTGCAGGAAGGAATGGCTGCGGCGAACCACCCCAGTTCGGCCGCCGCGGCGTCGCGCCGGCGCCGTCGAGCGTGGTCCGGCGGTACAGGAGCGAATACGCGGGCGGTCTCCATGGGCAGCCGGACCAGACTGCCAGGGAGGTTGGCTTCATGGAAGAGGCAAAGTACGCACACATCTCACCCGGAATGGAGGTGTACGACGTCGACAACCACAAGATCGGAACGGTCGCGCACGTCTACGAGCGCGAGCCGGTGGCGGTGACCGCCGCAGTGGCCGGCAGCCGCGCCGGCCGCACGGAGGCCGCCGCCGGTGGTGAAAGCGTATTCGAGGTCAAGACGGGCCTTTTCGGACTCGGCAAGCACTGGTACATCCCGTTCAGAGCGGTGCACGACGTGACGGAGGGCGGTATCTTCCTCACCAGATCGCGCGCCGACTTCGACCAACTGGGCTGGCGTACCAAGCCGGTGTACCTCGTGCAGCCCGATCAGATGGATATCGCAGCCGCTCCGGAGCAAGCGGCGCATACCGTGCATCCGAGTACCGCGGAACGCGCACCGGTGCACCCGGAGAGTGCACCCGGGCGCGCCGAGGCGATCGGGCCGGCCGGAACGATCGGCGCCCCACCGACAGGAGCGGCGGCAGCGGCCGACTGGGACGCGGTGAAGTCTCACTACCGTGCGCGGTGGGTGCAGCGCTACAGCGCGCCCGGCGCGCAGTGGGAGAGATACGAGCCGCGGTACCGGTTTACGTGGGAGATGCAGGGACGGCCGGACTTTCAGGGGCGATCCTGGGAAAGCGTTGAACCGAACCTCAGGCGTACTTGGGAAGTGCTCCATCCGGAAACGGAGTGGGGGACGGTAGCCGACACCATCCGCGACGCTTGGGAGCACCCCGTCATACCCGAGGCGACAGGCACGGCCGGCGGCGCGACATCCTAAAGCAAGTCCAAGGTCCAAAGTCCAAGGTCCAAAGCCCGTCGCATCGTGTAGGCTACTTTGGACTTTGGACTTTGGACTTGCTTAGGATAGACC
>JACQGX010000256.1 GCA_016199265.1 Chloroflexota bacterium
AGCGGTAATTGAGCATGTTATTGCTGGGCAGTGCCTTACGTCACGGGCTATACCTCGTCCGCCGACTTCCCCACCACCGCGGGCGCCTTCGACTCGAGCTTCAACGGCGGCTACGATGCCATTGTGGCAAAGCTGCCGATAGGGGCAGAGTCCAACACCCCCACCCCCACAGCAACAGCCAGCGCCACTCCCACGTCTGCCGCCACCACCACACCTACGCCTTCGCCGACCGCCACGGTTACGGCCACGCCCACTGTCGTGGCCACTCCGACGCCAACGGTGACGGCTGGCCTAGCGCCCACCATACTATCGATGTTCAGAAAACCTTCTGGAGAATCGGGCCGTCTCCACTCCTGGTAGCGGGGCGCTGGATTCCAGAACATTATCTGACTGTCTATAGAAGGTCGATGACTCGGCCACCGTCTTTCTAATGGGTGAGCTCGTCCGCTGGCTCATGAACGGCGATACCAGTGCCCCGCGTTGATTCTTGCCTTCTCGCGCGCAGTATCACTAAGGGAGGCCTCTGCGTTTGGCCTCTCTTTGGCGAGGCAGGTGTCCGCGGCGACCGCCCATTGCACCTTCACAACCGAATACCGACTACGCCACTCAACACCACGGCGGCGCGAGGACACAACTAAACCCACAGACAAAGTGGGGCGCACAGGCGTCCTCACTTTGCACTTTGCACTTTGCACTTTGCACTTGGTTTCGCAGTCTCCTACATGGAAACAGGTGTTACGTACCCGATTTTGCGAAACGAACTGTCTCGCTACACGCAAACAGATGCTCGCACGCCCTTTCTGCAAAACGAACTCACAGTGAGGCCGAGTCCGCTGGTGCCTCCGCGGTGCACTCCCCTTTCCCCCCTGTGTGGGGGAAAGGGGCCGGGGGATAGAGGGGGACCCCACGCACGCATGCTAGAGTATGGGCAGTAGGCACTGCGGATCTGGCCGCGGACGGCGCGGTCGCGGAGCGACCAGGACGACGATGACGACCACGACGAGCACTCGCGCAGCGGCCGGCGCACCTGTCACGCCCAGGACGGCCGGTAAACGCAAGCGGTACACACTGGCTGATCTGGAGTGCGTGGCGCAGCCGTGGGACGACACGCGCTACGAGATCATCGACGGGGAGCTGTACGTGTCCAGCCAGCCCAGCAACCGGCACCAGTACACCTGCTTCGAGGTATCGAGACGCCTCGGGAACTGGAACGCCGATACGGGTCTGGGAATCGTCTTGGGCGCGCCTGGTCTGATCTTCGCCGAGGATGACAACGCGGCGCCGGACGTGGTGTGGGTGAGTCGCGAACGCTACCGGAGGGTGTTGGGGGAAGAGGACAAGCTGCATGGCCCGCCCGAGCTGGTGGTCGAGGTGCTCTCGCCGGGCGCGGAGAATGAGTGGCGCGATCGGGACGTCAAGCTGCGGCTGTATTCCCGGCGCGGCGTGGACGAGTACTGGATCGTGGATGAGGTGGGGCGGCGGGTGGAGGTGTACCGGCGTAGCGGCGGGAGCCGTGGGGAGGGCGACACGCTGCGCCTGGTAGCGGTAGTAAGCGCGGATGAGACGCTCGAGTCGCCGCTGTTGCCGGGTTTCGGCGTGCGGGTGGCCGAATTGTTTATGCCGGAAGGGGTCTGAGCGGACCTGACGAGCAGTCGCCTACATGGAAACAGGTGTTACCTACCCGATTCTGCGAAACGAACTCTCTCGGCTACACACCAACGGGCGCTCGCATGCCGTTTCTGCCAAACAAACTCACAGTTTTGACAGTTGTCAGAGCAAGCATTCCCGGCAGTCCGGGTCCTCTCTGTGTGCTCTGTGGCTTCAATCTCTGTGTCACTCTGTGTCTGCTCTGAAAATGCGCTTCTCGTGCCCCGGCGGGCCGATAGATCTTCCGTTTTCGTTTTCCGGTCGTGCCCGCCGAGGCATGAAAACTCTGCGGTGAGAGCGGCGGAACGATCGCTCAGGGAGTTCACCTACACGGCCGTAGAAACACCACCCCCAGCGGCGGCAGCGTCAGCCGCACCGATTGGCCGCAGCGCACCGTGCCGTGGCCCAACATGCCTGTGCCGGGCTCGGCGTACACCGTGCCGTTGACCACGCCGCTGCCGCCGTACTCGGGGGCGTCGGTGTTGAGCACTTCACGCCACTCGCCGGGGATGGGCACGCCCACCGGATAGGCGTGGCGCACGACCGGCGTGAAGTTGCACACCACCACGACCACCTGACCCGGCGCGTGGCCGCGGCGGAGGAAACTGATCACGCTCTCCTTGGCGTTGCCGTAGTCGATCCAGTCGAAGCCGCGCGGCCGCGAGTCGAGCTCGTGCAGCGCCGGCGTCTCCGCATACAGCCGGTTCAGATCGCCGACGCAGCGCTGCAGCCCCCGGTGGAGCGGGGCCAGGGCGTACGGCTCATCGGTCTGGGCGTCGCCACCGGTCCGGCACGGCGTGCCGGCTTCGCCGCCGCCGTTTGGCCCGATCGCCGAGCCGGCGATCGGCTGAATCGACCGGGTTGCCGTCCCCAGCAAATGCCAGTCGAGACTTCGAGACTCACTCCACTCCGCCCACTGGCCGAACTCGCCGCCCATGAAGAGCAGCTTCTTGCCGGGGTGCGCCGTCATGTAGGCGAACAACGCGCGCAGGTTGGCGAACCGCTGCCAATCGTCGCCCGGCATTTTCGTCAGCAGCGCCTTCTTGAGGTGCACCACCTCGTCGTGTGAGAGCGGCAGGACGTAGCGCTCGTTGAACGCGTACCAGATGGGGAACGTCAGGTGCTGGTGCAGTTCACTGCGAAGCACCGGATCGGCCTCGAAGTAATCGAGCGTATCGTGCATCCACCCCATGTTCCACTTGTAGTCGAACCCGAGGGTGTGGGGACGGACATCTTCGGCGTTCTCAATAGGTGCTTGAGGCGCACCGCCGCCTCGATACTGCGTCCCGCCACCGCTGGTCTCTCTTCCACCCTCGTTCCCCCTCACCCCTAGCCCCTCTCCCACCAGGGGAGAGGGAAACGAGGGTGGGGCGCCGTCGGTGCCAATTCCGCCTCTCCCGCCGGCCGTCGGTGCTCCCCCTCTCCCCTGGTGGGAGAGGGGGCCGGGGGGTGAGGGGAGTCTCCCCGTCACCCACGTGTACGTCGTCGCTTCCTCGGCGGTCGTAATGACGCCTGGGTGCTCCTCGTGCACGAGCGCATTGAACCGCTGGAGAAAGTCGACCGCATCCAGGTTCTCGCGACCGCCATACTTGTTCGTGCCCCAGTGGCTCTCCGGCCGAGCGTGGTCGAGCCAGACCATCGACGCGACGGCGTCGACGCGGAATCCGTCGACGTGGTACTGGTCGAGCCAGAACAGCGCGCTCGAGAGGAGGAAGTTGCGTACCTCGGCGCGGCCGAAGTTGAAGATGTAGGTGCCCCACACCGGGTGCTCGCCCAGCCGTAGATCGGCGTGCTCGTAGAGGTGCGCGCCGTCGAACAGGCCCAGCCCGTGCTCTTCCTTGGCGAAGTGCGCCGGCACCCAGTCGAGGAGCACCCCGAGCTCGTGCCGGTGGCAGTAGTCGACGAAGTACATGAAGTCGTGCGGCGTGCCGTACCGCGCCGTCGGCGCAAAGTAGCCGGTCACCTGATAGCCCCACGACTGGTCGACCGGATACTCGGTGATCGGCATCAGCTCGACGTGCGTATAGCCCATCTCTTTGGCGTACGGCGCAAGCTGGTGCGCGAGCTCGCGGTACGTCAGTGGGCGGTTGCCCTCTTCCGGCACACGCCGCCACGAACCGGCGTGGACTTCGTAGATCGCCAGCGGCCGGTCGTGCCGCTGACGCTCGGCGCGCCCGGCAATCCACGCGCCGTCGCCCCAGGTGTAGCCCGAGAGGTCGTAGACGGCTGAGGCAGTGCCGGGCGGCAGCTCGGCCCAGAAGGCGTATGGGTCGGCTTTGAACGCCGCGTGCTCGCCGAGGCGTGAGACGATATGGTACTTATACAGCGCGCCGGGACCCAGCCGCGGTACAAAGCACTCCCAGATACCCGTCGCGCCGTGGCGCAGCATCGGGTGGGCCGCCGGGTCCCACGCGTTGAACGAGCCGGCGGCACTGACCTGCGCCGCGTTCGGCGCCCACACCGCGAAGCGCACGCCTCGCACCCCATCGACCTCGGTGAGATGGGCGCCGAGCCGCTCGTAGGCGCGCTTGTACGTCCCCTCGGCGAGCAGATAGACGTCGTGCTCGCTCAGCAGCGGCTTAGACGACGGTCCCTGCGCCATGCTGTCCTCACCCCCTTGGGCTTTCAGCGGTCAGCGATCAGCTTTCAGCTTTGGGCTCCATACCAGTTGGAACCAGTTGGAATGCTGGTGACCGTTGCCACCAGTCGGTGCCTGTGGCACATACTAGCTGACCGCTGACCGCTGACCGCTGATCGCTGACCGCTGACCGCTGACCGCTGATCGCTGACCGCTATGGTGAACGTCAACAATCCAGGAAAACCGTCGGATCGACCGGGTACGCGCCCATGCGCGCGCCGTACAGGTTGAGCCCGCCAACCACGCCGCCGCGAGGCACCTCGAAGCGCACCACGAGCTGGCCATCCTGCGCCGACTCCAGAACACTGCGCACCGTGGACGCGTCGGCTGCCAACGTCGTCGGATAGCCGTACGAGCACGTCTCCCAGTGCTCGCTCAGATGTGCGCTCAGCACGCCGTGCGCATCGGCTGGATCGTCGGGTAACCGGACGGTGCCAAGCACCACGCCATTGACCGACACGGTGACGTCGGTCGGGAGCTTGATCCGCTCGGTCTGCGGATAGTCGCTGCCCAGCACGTACAGCGGGTCCTTCCACCCGATGCGGTTGCGGGCGGTGCGCGCGCCGGCCTCGAAGCGCAGGCGCAGCCGGCGCACTGTCGCCGAGTCAAGATTAGCCGGCAGCGCGACGGCGTACTCCACCCAGCCGGTGCCGCTGGCGCCAAACTTGCTCGCGCGTGCGCCGAGCCGCGGATTTGGCCAGCTCGAATCGACGAAGTCCCCCGGCCGGAAACGAAGCGCATACCCGCTCTCGATCCGCTCCACGTCCGTCGTTGCATCTGGGTCCGCTCCAGCCACGTCGACGTTCACGTAATTCTGCGCCCGTACGTTGCCGTCGCCGTCTTCGAGCCAGAACGCTACCGTCACCAGGCAGTGCTCGTCGGGCAACCGGGTTTCCAGGCGGCCGCCGTCACTCACCCCGTAGTGGCGCGGCTGCACCGCGCGCCTGCCCTCGTCGCACGTACGGGTCTCGCCGAAGCGATCGATCGCCATCACGCGCCAGCGGATCACGGCGTTGCCGAGGGGGCGGTCGTCCCAGTGCGAGACGAACACCGGCGCGCCAAACGTGCTGCCCGGGCGCAGCGTCTGGCAGGGTGGGCAGTCGAGCCCGACGAAATCGGCGCAGTTGAGATCGGCTACTTGCATCTCCGGCACGAAGCCGTCGTAGCCGAACTCCTTCCACGTGCGGTCGTAGTTGAGCAAGCCGTTGTGCTCCCACTCGATATCGGTGAGCTCGGTGTAGACGTAGCCGCAGATCTTGTCGTGCCGGCGCAGCTCGCTCGTGAGGAACTTGAAGGTGTACGAGATGTCGCGGTCGCCCTGGCGCGCCGAGAGCCCGGCGTACTCGCTGTTGAGCAGCGGCTGCGTGCCCTGCCGGTAGCTCTGCGCCTCCTCGAAGTGGTGGTAGAGACTGCCGACGTAGTTGAAGGGCGACCCTTCGTACGTCTGCTGCACGATGCGCTCGACGTGGCGCCGCGCCCGATCGTAGTCGTCGATGTAGAAGTGCCAGGTATTCATGTCGGTGTCGACGTGGTCGTAGAGCGTCGCCGAGTTGTCTTCCACCAGCCGTGTTGGGTCGAGCTCCTTGGCGAGGTCGTACATCGACTTGACCCACCCCCAGCTCGCCGGCGTCTGGTGCTCCTCCAGGCCCCACGTCTCGTTGAACAGAATCCAGGCGAAGATGCTGGGATGCGAGTAGTCGCGCTCCAGCGCGTCGCGGAACGTCTGTTCCCAGTTGGCGCGTGCCTTGGGCGTGTACACGCTCGCCGATGGCAGATCGTACATGATCAGCACCCCGAGCTTGTCGGCCCAGTAGTAGTACCGCGGCTCGTTGACCTTGATGTGGCAGCGGAGCATGTTCAAGCCCAGGTCCTTGGCGGCCTGGATGTCGGCCCGGATCGCCTCGTCGGAGGGGTACGTGTGCAGTCCGGCCGGATGAAACGCCTGATCGAGCGCGCCGCGCAGGTAGATCGGCTTCCCGTTGAGGTACACGTATTCGTACGGCCGGCCATCCCAATATCCCTTCGAGACCGCGCGCAGACCAAAGTAGGTGCCGATCTCGTCCTCACACTCGGCGCCATCTTCGGCGGTCGCCGTCAGCCGCACGGTGCACTCGTAGAGGTGCGGATCCTCGGGCGACCAGGCGCGCGGCTGCGCTACACGCACCTCGAGCTCCACCTCCGTGCGCCCGGTCTCGATTGTCACTTCCTGCTCGACCGCCGGGAACGAGCCATCCTTCGACTCGACGATGATCCGCCCGCGGGGGCCGGCGCCGTCTATCGCCTCGATCGCCAGCGAAAACGTCGCGCTGCCGGTCTCGAGGTGCGGCGTGATGTGCGCCCGCGAGAGGGACGCGTCCGGCCGTCCCTCGAGCCAGACGGTCTGCCAGATGCCGCTCGAAGGCGTATACCAGCGCACCGTTTGCTTGCCGATGGGCGTATCCGCCGCCGCCGTATCCCAGGCGCGCACCGTGATGGTGGCCGGCCGGCCCGGCCGCACGTAGTACGAGAGGTCGAGGTCGAACGGCGTGTAGCCGCCGTCGTGCTCGGCGACGAAGCGGCCGTTCACCCACACCTTGGCGTTCCAGTCGACCGCGCCGAAGCACAGGAACGGGCGCAGGCGCCACGTGACCGCGGCCCCCACGGCGGTTGTCGCCGTCGCGCTGTCTTCCATCGAAGGCAGGCCGCGGGCGTCGCGCGGACCGCTCGGCACGTCCTCCACCGCCCACTCGCGGGGGACGGCGACGCCGCGCTGGTACCACGCCGCGCCCTTGCACTGCGGATCGCAGATCGTCGACAGCCGGCTTTCCCACGGGAACGGCACGACAATCGCGTCACCGAACGGATCCTCGGCGAGCGCGGCGCTGCCGGGGCCGGTATTGAACGTCGCGCTCGGATCGGCGCTCGTCGCCAGCGCGAGCTGCGCCGGGTGAGGAACCCGGTACCAACGCATCTGCTCGCCGACGTCGTCCGGATCGAAGCTGAAGCGCCAGCGGCCGTTGAGGTTGATCCAGTGCTCCCGCTGGAAATCCGGTCGCGGATGTTCGGACCGCGGAACCGCCTCGGTGGACGCGCCGGGCACGGGATGCGTCGCAATCGTTCTGGGCGATGCGGACGTTGTGGGCGTTGTAGACGTTCCTGTTAGGTCAGACGAAATCACAGACTCCTGAGTCATATCCAGAGTATGCCCAGTGCGCACCGGGGAATGTCTACCAGGGTGCACGCAATTGTTCCGGGGACCGCCACTGGCTGTAGGGGCGTATAGCATACGCCCAGGGGCGGCGGCCGGGCGTATCTCCATACGCCCCTACAGGA
>JACQGX010000264.1 GCA_016199265.1 Chloroflexota bacterium
GTATCCCGCGGTCGAGCTCGGCCGCGAGGCCGCCCGACTATTGCTACGACGGCTCGGCGCGCCGCGCGGCGCGCCGCGCGGCGCGCCGAGCCGTCGTAGCAATAGTCGGGCGGCCTCGCGGCCGAGCTCGACCGCGGGATACCGAATGGCCGTGAGATCGACCGTCGGCCACATCAGAAACCCCTCGTGGCTGTAGCCAACGACCGACAGGTCCTCCGGCACGCGCAAGGTCGCGTCGTGAATCGCCCGAAGCGCTCCCGGCGTGCACATCGTCGCCGTGACCACCAGCGCCGTGGGACGCGAGCGCAGGCGCAGCAGCCGCTCGGTCAGCGCGTAGCCGTCCTCGACGCTCCCGTGCCCGAGAGCGATGCAGTTCTCCGGCACGTCGAGCCGCCGTTCACGGTATGCCCGGCGGTACCCTTCCAGCCGCGGCGGACCCGAGAGCGATTGGGCGCTGAGCGAGACGAGCCCGATTCGGCGATGCCCCAGCGCCAGAAGGTGCTCGGTGGCGCGGTAGACGCCGTGCTCGTTGTCGACCACGACCGCGTCCACCGGCGGCGCGCCGGCCGGCAGCTCGGGCTCGCGATCGATCAACACGACGGGCACGCCGTCCTCGGTCAGCTTCACGATCTCCGGCACGTCCTCCTGGTACGGAAAGAGTAGTACCCCGTCGACGCGGCTGCCGCCCAGCGCCCGAAACACCGCCTCGCCACTGTAGGGACCGGCGGGCTCTCCCCGTGTCGAGCAGACTACCGTGAGCAGGCCGGCCCGCGCCAGCTCCTGTTCGGCGCCGGTCGCGTGCAGCGAGTAGATCGGGTTGTTCAGGTACGGGATCATCAGCGCGACGAGCCCCGAGCGCTGCAGGCGCAGACCGCGCGCGGCCGCATTCGGCGTGTAGCCGAGCGCGTCGATCGCTTCCAGCACGCGCCGCCGCCGGGCTTTGCCGACCGGCCGGCTGCCGGTGAGCACAAACGACACCAGCGCCGACGATACCCCTGCTCGGGCGGCGACGTCGCGAATGGTCACCGGACCGGTCGACGGCCGGCCATGCTGTAATTCGGTTTGCGTCGCGGCGCCGTCGAGCCGGCCGCGCGTGTCCTGCCCCAGGATTCCCACTTGACTGCCACAAGCATAGCGAATACAATGGCTTAAATCGATTTACGATACACCGATATTCTGCCGGAGTGTGGGAGCGTCGAGTGAGTGCGGCAGCGTCTTCAAGCCAAGCGGGATCAGCGGGATCAGCGGGATCAGCCGGCGCCGGCGGCAGGTCGATCGGCTCGGCGCGCGTCGAGGTCGACGCCGGCCGCCGACTGGGCGAGCTGCCCCGCCCCTGGACGACGGTCGGCTACGACGAGCTGAACTGGACGTACACCCCGCGCGGCAAGCGCGCGCTCGCCACCTTCGCCTCGTTCGCCGAGCGGCCATACTACGTCCGCGCCCACAATCTGCTCACCTCCGGCCGCGGGTTCTCGTGGCCGCACTGGGGCTCGGGTAACGTCTACCACGAAGACGCCGCCGGCAATCCGGTCTACGATTGGACGATCGTCGACCTCGTCTTCGACGCCTACCACGAGGCCGGCTTCAAGCCGATCGTCGAGCTTGGCTTCACGCCCCATGCCCTCGTCCCGCCCGACGCCACGCTCCCCTTTACCCGCAGTCCGTCGCAGTACGGGCCGTACGAAGCCGGCCTGTGGAGCTTCCCCCCGCGCGACAACGCGCGCTGGCAGGAGCTGATGTACCGGCTCGCGCGGCACTGCGTCGCGCGCTACGGCGCCGATGAGGTCGCCGCCTGGTACTGGGAGCTGTGGAACGAGCCCAACATCTCCTACTGGCGGGGCACGCCCGAGCAGTACCACACCCTCTACGACCACACCGTCGCCGGCCTCACTCGCGCGCTGCCCACCATAAAGGTGGGCGGCCCGGCGGTCACCGGCGGCGCCAACGCCGTGCGCTTCATGGAAGGCTTCCTCGCCCACTGCGCCGGCGAAGGCCCGCACGCCGCCAACGCCTCCACCGGCCGTCCCGGCGCCCGGCTCGACTTTATCTCCTTCCATACTAAAGGCTCCGGCTTCGGCCGGCGCTACGGCCCCCTCTCCGACGACGGCATGCGCTTCGAATGGGGTGAGCCAAAGGTCGAGGTGCCTCGTCAGTCGCCCTCCCGGCGCAAGATGCTGACCGAAATCCGCGCCCACCTCCGCGCGGCGGCAAGGTACCCGCAGTTCCGCCACCTCCCGGTGCTGGTCGACGAGTGCGATCCGTGCGTCCCGGCGCACTTCAGCCGCTACGACAACCCCAACTTCGGCTTTCGCAATACCAGCTACTACCCCACCATCATGGCCTCGGTCTTCAAGCGCCTGATGGACCTCGACGAGAGCCTGCCCGACGCGCCCGACGTCGCGCTCGCCACCTCGTGGGCCTGGTACTTCGAAGGCGAGCGCTTCTTCGAGGGCTTCCGCGAGTGCTTCACCGCCGAAAACGTCGAGCTCCCCCTGCTCAACGGCTACCGGGTGTTGAGCCGCCTCGGCCGCACCCGCCTGGCCCTCACCTCCGACGCCACCTGGGACGTGCGCTGGGTAGACGAGCTCGACGCCGACGGACAGCCCGGCACGCCTCCCGACGCCGAAGTGGATGGACTGGCCGCGCTCGACGAAGAGCGTGACGGCACGGTCGCCGTCGCCCTCTGGCACCACGTCGACGACCAGTACGCGACCGCGCCGCCGGCAGAGGTGACCGTCACCGTACGCAACGTTCCTTTCGATCCGGCGCGCGCACGGGTTCGCCACTGGCGGATCGACGCGACCCACAGCAACGCCTACACCATCTGGCAGGAAATGGGCCGCCCGCAGGACCCCACCCCCGAACAACTGGCCATCCTTAAGGCGCGCCAGGGGTTAGAAGAAGGAGAGCCGGTACGCGCCGAGCCCGATGGCGAAGGCGGGCTGCGTATCAGGCTCCAGTTGCCGCTGCACGCCGTGTCGTTGTTGGAAATCGGTACCGGCTGATACCGGCCAGGGCGCGCGAGGTATGCCGAGGATGCCGCGCGCATACAAACGAAGCACAGACACCGCAAATGAACGCCGATAGTCCAGGAGGCTGGCTCACGAGATCTGCTGGCATGAACGGCTGTTGTGATGCGTTGAAAGGATGAGCACAGCAGTATGACCGACCGGCCGAACATGCTCATCGTCATGACCGACCAGCAGAAGGCGACTTCGCTGGGGTTGTACGGTAATCCGGACGTACGCACGCCCCACATCGAACGGCTGGCCGCCGGCGGTATCTGCTTCACGCAGGCGTACACGCCGCACCCACTGTGCGTGCCCGCGCGGGCGTCGTTCTGGACAGGTCGCTGGCCCCATCAGCACGGGTCGCGTACCAACCAACTGCTCCTGCCGCCGGGCATGGATGGTTATCTTCCTCGGCTGAACGAGGCCGGTTACACCCTGGGCCTGATCGGCAAGAATCACTGCTTCCAGCGCGACGACCTCGAGCGCTTCGACGCCGTGTACCTGGCCGGCCACCAGGGCCCGATGGACACCGAAGGTGATCCGGCGATCGCGGCGGCCAAGGCGTTCTTCGCCACCTCTGAGCTGCACCGCCCGCGAACGGCCGCCCTCGTCAATCCACATCCGCCGGAGGCGTGCACCACCGGCCTTGTGGCCGAACGCGCCGCACGCTTCATCGCCGCGCAGCGAGGCATAGCGCGTCCATGGGCGCTCTGGCTGTCGATCCCCGACCCCCATTCGCCCTACCAGGCGCCTGAGCCGTACGCCTCGCGCTTCGATCCCGACGGCATCACGCTCCCGCCGTGGGAGCCCGACGAGTTGGCGCACAAGCCGGAACGGGTGCGCGTGTTTTACGATCTGATGCGGTTCCGGGATGCCACCGAAGCGGACTTCCGGCGCTGTGTCGCCATGTACTACGCCATGGTGGCCTTTATCGACGACGCGGTAGGGCGCGTGCTCGGCGTGCTCGAGCAGACCGGGCAGGCCGAGGACACGATCGTCGTGTTCTTGTCCGACCACGGCGATTACGCCGGCGAGCACCGCATGGTCGCCAAGTCGTCGACGTTCTACGACTGCCTGACGCGCGTGCCCCTGCTGCTGCGCTTCCCCGGCCGCGTTCCGGCCGGCCAGACCTGCCCCGAGCTGGTGAGCACGATGGACGTGCTGCCCACCTGCTTTGCCCTTGCCGGCTTGGATGGCCCACCCGGCGTGAGCAGCCGGCCGTTGCCGGCACCGTACATACCCGGTGGCGGCTGGCCGCGGGACGCGGTGTTCTCCGAATACGGTGCCGGCGGGCCACCGGTGCGTCTGCGCGACGTGCAGGCGTTCGGAGACGGCCAGGCGATCGGAACCGTCCGCGCCATGCTCAACGCGCGGGAGGCGCAGGGGCGCCCCAAGATGGTGCGTGCCGGCCGGTGGAAGTACTGCTGGGACCCCCTCGATCCGGACGACGAGGCGCGCGAGCTCTACGACCTCGACGCCGACCCGTGGGAGCTCCACAACCTGGCCTCCGATCCCGCCCACGCCCAGCTCTGCGCCGCACTGGAGCGCCGGCTTCTGCGCTGGAGCGTTGCTACCGAGGACGCAGCGCCGCGGCCACTGTTCTTCGACCCGACGACGTACGACAACGCGCAGGTCTCTTTCATCCCCGAAGCGCAGGAGTAGCCGCCGCCGTCGACGAGGCAGTGCAGAGGGCGCAGCGCATGCGAAGTGAGAGGACGGTGGACAGATGAACGCATCAACACGAAGGACGGCTCTGCTTGGCGCCACGGCGCCGGCTGCGCTCGCGGCTGCCATCGGCTGCAGCGGTCCCGCCGTGAACCGCGCGACGGACGGCGCGACCACCTCGCAGGGTCAGGGGGGAGGCGAGCCGGCCGGGGAGATTGTCTTCCTGAACCTCGGCGCCGCCGACGAGATGGGGATCTACGACCAGGTACGCGACCGGTTTCAGGCGCTCTATCCCAAGGGGAAAGTCACCATCGATCTCGTCCCTTCGGCCGAGCTCTCCCAGAAGCTCCAGGCGCTGATGGCCGCCGGCTCACCGCCGGACGTCTTCAACGTCGGGTACAACGAGGTCAGCACGTACGTGGCCGCGAACGGGCTGCTTGACCTGGAGCGGACGGTACAACAGCGGGCCAAGGAGCTCGGCGTCGACGACTTCTTCCCCGGCGAGATCGACCGGTACCGGTACAAGGGCCATCTCTGGGCCATCCCTCACTCCGGCGGGGTGCAGGTGATCCCCTACAATGCCGACCTCCTGGCCAGCGCATCGATCCGGCCGCCGGGGCCGGCCTGGACTTGGGACGAGTATCTGGACGCGGCCAAGCGGCTGACTCAGCCCGGCGCCGACGGTGTTGCGCGCTACGGCAGCACCACCGGCTCCTGGCAGAGCTGGGTGTACACCAACGGGGGCCGCATCGTCGACGACGCGGGGCGCCGGTGCCTGCTGGCCTCAACTGAGGCGATCGATGCGCTGCAGTTTTGGCAGGACCTCACCTGGAAACACCAGGTGGCGCCGCCGCCGGAGGCGCTCCGGGCACAGAACGCCGAAAGTATGATGCGTGCCGGCCGGCTGGCGATGAACGTCGGCTTGGTACGTGCCGACGTGGGTAGGCTGGTACAGGGAGCAGCCTTCAAGGTCGAGGCTGCCCGCCATCCGCGCAAGAAGACGGCCCGGGCGCAGGGCGTCAGCAACGCCGCCGGTGTGAGCAAAGCGACGAAAGCGCCGGCCCTCGCCGTTGCGTTCGCGTTTTTCTACAGTGGCGAGGGGCAGCTCGTCCGCCTCGACGCCGGGCGCTCGATTGTGCCCGCCCGGCGCAGTGTCGCCCGATCGCCGGTGTATCTCGATAAGGTGCTCCCGCGCGAACAGAACCAGCTCTTCGTGAGCCTCAAGGAAGGAGGCGACTGGTTGCCGTACCCGGAGGTGATCGTCCCCAACTTCACGGAGTTCAACCGGATCGTCAACGAGGAGATTGGCGCGCTACGCGACAATAGGCGGACCGCCGCCGATGTGGCCCGCAGCCTGGCGACGCGGCTCGACGCACACCTTTCTGCGGGCTAGCACGAAGCTGAGGCCCCGAATGCCGGCCAGGAAGAGCAGGTAGAGCCCTCGATTACGAGAAGACCGATTACGAGAAGACAAGGAAGGATCAGGTACGTGACAGCATATGGCATTGGTCTGCTGGGCTGCGGGCGCATCTCGGAAAACCATCTTCGTGGGTACCGCCACGCGGCGGCGCTCGATGGGGTGGGGGAGATCGTCGCGCTGTGCGACGCCAACCCTGCAGTCCTGGAACAGCAGGCGACGAAGCACGAGGTCGCGACCCAGTACGGGCGGCTCGAGGACCTGGCCGCGGATCCCCGCGTCGACGTGGTGACGGTGCTCACGCCGCCCGACGTGCGCTGCCAGGTCGTCGTGCCCCTGCTCGAGGCCGGCAAGCACGTGCTCGTCGAAAAGCCGTTCGCCCACACGCTGGAAGAAGCGCGGGAGATGGTCGACGCGGCGGCCGCCAACCATCGCCTGCTCGCCGTCAACCAGAACTACCGCTGGCGGGCCGATACGCTCAAGCTGAAGGAATTGATCGACTCCGGCGCGATCGGGCGCGTGGTCGGTATCCACCAGTTGCACGCCATGTGGCGCGACGAAGGGCCCGGCTGGCGCCGGACGACCGATTACCTCGCGCTGGCGGTCATGGCCGTGCACTGGCTCGACCGCTTCCGCTGGCTCACCGGCGATGAGGGCGCCACCGTCTACGCGGCGACTCGCTCTACCGGCCTCTTACAGTCGAAGGGCGAAGATTGGGCCGCCGTCACCGTCACGTTTCAGCACGGCACCATCGCACAACTGACCGAAGACTGGTGCTCGGCCAGCCGCCATCATGCCGATTCGCTGCTGATCGACGCCACCGAAGGCTCGCTCGTCGCCAAGGGCACGACGATCACCCGCTACGGCCGCCGGCAAGGTGACGAGCAGCAGTACGAGGCGGCCGGCGCCTTTCCGTCGACGTTCGCCCATTCGATGCGGCTGCTCTTGCAGGCGATTGCCGAGGGCGGCGAGCCGTCCATCAGCGGCCGCGACAACTTGGGCACGATGGCGCTCCTCGACGGCGCCTATCGCTCGGCCGCGACCGGCGATGTCATTCGCCTCGAACCGAACGGCATCGGCGCCAGATCGAACGGCGAAGCGCTGCCGCCCACGGGGGCGCAACACCCGCTTGCTGCTGCCGGAGGGGCACATGTCGCCCATTGATCCCACCGCAGCCGGCGGCCGGCCCGATTCCGCCGCCTCCGCTCGCTTCGCCGGGAGCTCGGACGAGCCGCCGTGGTGGCGCACCCGCCCGCGCCCCCCGCCGACGCTGGTGCTCAGCGGACGCTTCCTGCACGACAGCCCAGAGCAGACCGCACTGTTGAAGGACGCCATCGGCCGGACCAGGCGCGTCTTCCCCTATCTCACCGAAACCTGGGGCGACGCGACGCCGGAAAGCCTCGCCCGCTACGCGCTGATCGTCAAGATCGCAGATACACACAGATGTCCTCTCGATCTATCCGTGTTCGTCTGCGGTTTCTTTTCTCGATTGAAAGGAGGCAGAACATGGCAGCAATAGCAGGAAACTTCGCCCGACGCGAGCCGCCGAAAAAGGGGACCGATGCCGTTCGGCCGGCGGGAGCGGCTCGGCTGACGCGGCAACACCTGTTGCTGGCGCTCGCCGGTATCCCGGCAGGCGCGGTGGCAGCAGCCTGCGGCCCGGCTGGAGATGCGCCGGCGCAGCCAGCACAGTCCGACGGGAAGTCCACTCAGGCCCCGGTTACGATCCGCTTTGCCGCTGCCAAGTCCCGCTTGGATGCTGGTTTGACAGAGGTAATCGACGCCTTCCACGCCCGCGGCGGCCCCATCCGCATCGAATCCGACATCGGCGCAGACGTCGACAAGATCCTCACCCAGACCGCGGCCGGCGATCCTCCCGACCTGACGCACACCCACCCGCGCGATTACCACGCTTGGGCCAACGCCGGTGCGCTGCTCTCGCTCGATTCCTACATGAAGAAGGACCGCCAGAACGTTCCCGACATCGTGCCCACCACGCTCGACTACTGGTTCCGCGACGGCCATCGTTGGGCCATGCCGAACAACCTGTCCGTCCAGAACATCTACTTCAACAAGGAGCTGTTCGGCCGGCGCGGCCTCAAGACGCCGGACCAGTACGAGCGGGAGGGGAAGTGGACGTTCGAGACGTACCTCGACCTCGCCCGCCAACTCACCACCGGATCGGGCGACAGCAAGGTCTTCGGCGCCGTCTGGCGGCACAACGCGCTCGATATCCAGCTCGGGTTCATTTGGCCGTTGGGCGGCGATCTGTGGGACAAGGAGATGAAGAGTACGGTGCTGGACAGGAAGGAAGCGCTGGAAGCCATCCAGTTCCAGGCCGACCTCACCGCCA
>JACQGX010000265.1 GCA_016199265.1 Chloroflexota bacterium
GCGTGGGCGCCGTGAGAAAACGTCATAGACAGATCAGCCCGCCGTACGAGAACATCGAATCGCCGAGGCGCGCAGTCTGTGCCGGCCGGATGGCAAGGGGAAGGAGAGAGGCGTGGCAGCGCGCAGTCTGTGCCGGCCGGATGGCAAGGGGAAGGAGAGAGGCGTGGCAGCGCACAGGTCCACGCCGGCACGTCTAAGAGAAGCCCGAGGGCTTCATGGAGGAGATGATGGCCGGATCGACAGGCGCCCGCGACGCGGGCCTGCACCAATCGGGTAGCGTGACCTCAGATCTCTCCGCCGATACAGCGGACCCGCTCGGTGAAGTGTTACAGGCCCGCTGCGGTGCGCGACTTGTCCGCTACGATGGCAGGCGCGTGCTTGTGCGCAGCCGTAGCCGACCCGGCGAGCAGATGGACCTGCTGTACGTCCTCCTCGCGGATGAGACGAACGCCGACGGATCGTGGTGGACAGATACCGCGCGGCTGCGCGCGTACCTGGACACGGTGGTCACGGCATAGACGAGTATCTGCTGCAGCGCGCTGGTGACGCTCGGGTTCTCAATTGACTGAACGCAGCGCTAGGTGCAGATCAGGCGATGCCGCCGGGCTAAAGATTGCATCCAGGAACTCGCCAACGCGGCGGGCATACTCGGCAGGATAGAGCACGCGTCCCTGCACGTGCCCGCACCCGGCCACTTGCCAGAGCACCTTGGGTTCACCCGCTTTGCGGTAGAGTAACCCGCCGTCTTCTGGGTCGACGATGCCATCGTTCATGCCCTGGATGAGCAGCAGCGGCCGCGGCGCGATGGCGGCGACGACGTCGATCGGCGCGACGGCACGCATCCGGCCACCGCTCAGCCGCTCGGCGAACCACACCACCGGGCGCAGGAAGAGACGCGGCGGCAGGCGGCAGAACAGGCTGAAGCTGCGGGCGACGGCACGCTCGAGGGAAGCAAACGGGCTATCGGCGATCACCGCCTCGACGTCCGGACAGCGCGCCGCCGCCATGATGGCCACCGCGGCGCCCATTGAGAAGCCGATGAGCACGAGCGGCACACTCTCACCGAGCCGCTGTCGAACGTAGCCAACCGCGGCCAGCACGTCGTCGACTTCACGCAGGCCGACGGTGGTGAAGTTCCCTTCGCTCTCGCCGTGCGCTTGAAAGTCGAACAACAGCGCGCCGTACCCGCGCGCCCGCAGCCACGGGAGGAAGTCCTGGGCCTCCCGGCGGTTGGTGCGAAAGCCGTGGCACAGGATGGCCACCGGCCGCCCCGGTTGGGGCGCGAGGAACCAGCCCGCCAACTGGTGACCGTAGGGATTCGGAAAGCGAACCGACTCGACCGGCACCGCTCCTGCGGGCGGGCGTAAAATCGGCGGCGGTTGCCAGTCCCGCCGCGGACACACGATGGCGCGCGCCGTCGCGGCAGCAAAGAAGGCAACGAGTGCACCGGTGAGACTACAGGCGATGCCGGCCACCACGAGCGGACCGGCGACGAAGAGAGGCAGGGAATGAAACCAGGTCATGCGGAGGGAGTTACGGGAGGGAGTTACGGGGGAAACGTGGGCGTATGGGAGGCGCCTTAGCCGAAAACACCGGCCGGGAGGCCAGCGAGATGTCAATCAAGTATACGGTCAAAAGCGGACAGGCAGCGCTCGTGAGTACACTAAACCAAGTCCAACGTCCACAGTCGCAAGCATGCCCTGAGCGCAGCCGAAGGGTCCAAAGTCCAAAGCCCAAAGAACGCAGCATCTGGCGGTCGACCTTGGACTGTGGACCTGGGACTGTGGACTGAGAGTAGTACGACAATCGAGAGAGGTACGCCGACGATGTCAACACTGCCCATGCGAGTACCAGAACGAGTGCCGGATACCGTCTTTCCGTTCCGGGTGCCGGCGTCGCAGTTCTTCGGTCCCGGCGCCGTCGAGCGCGTGGGCGAGGAAGCGCAGCGTCTCGGCGCGCGCCGCGCGCTGGTGATTACCGACCCGGGTGTGGCAAAGGCCGGCATTGCCGGGCGGGTGCGCGAGCTCCTGGAGGCGGCCAGCATCGCCACGGGGCTGTACGACCAGGTCGAGCCCGAGCCGTCGGTCGCCAGCGTCGAGCGTGCGTTCTCGGCGGCGCAGGCGGGTACGGCGGATGGTGGGGCGTACGATCTGGTGGCCGGCGTGGGCGGCGGCAGCGCGATGGATACGGCCAAGGGCGTATCGCTGCGTAGCGCCAACCCAGGTCCAATCCAGCAGTATTTTGGCGTCGAGCTCGTGCCGGCGACGGGCCTGCCGATGATCCAGATCCCGACGACGGCGGGCACCGGCAGCGAGATTACGCCGAACGCCATCTTCGACGACACCGAGCGCCGGCTCAAGGCGGGTATCGTCAGCTACCGGCTCTTCGCACAGGTAGCGATCGTCGATCCCGATCTGACACTGGGTGTGCCACCGGCGGTGACGGCGGCCTCGGGGCTCGACGCGCTGACGCACGCGATCGAGAGCTACGTCGCGGTGAAGGCGACGCCGCACACCGATCTCTACGCGCTGGAGGCGATCCGGTTGATCGGGGCCAACCTGCGCGCGGCCGTGGCACGGGGCAGCGACCGCTCCGCGCGCTACGGCCAGATGCTGGGCAGCTTCTACGCCGGCATCTCGATCACCAACGCCGGCACCGGACTGTGCCACGCGATGGCCTATCCCCTGGGCAGCGCCTACCACGTCCCCCACGGCATGTCCAACGCACTGTTGCTCCCAGCGGTGCTCGAGTACAACATGCTTGCCGACCTGCCCAAGTTTGTCAAGATCGCCGAAGCATTGGGCGAGCCGGTGGCGGGATTGTCTCCGCGCGAGGCGGCGCTCCGTGGGGTAGAAGCCGTGCGCACGCTCTCGAAGGACGTTGGGCTGCCCGCGGGATTACGTGAGGTCGGCGTGCCGGAGGAGGCGCTCGAAGGGTTTGTCGACGGCGCGCTCTCGGCCGCCCGCCTCGTCGACAACAACCCCCGCCGGCCGGCGCGGGAGGCGGTGCTGGAGATCTACCGCGCATCGTATTAGCGACTAATGTACGGCTACAAGTGCGAATACTGCGACGGCACTGTCCGCGAAGTTTTTGTGGATCGAGAAGCGTTTAAACACGCCCGCGGCTTCGTCATCCTGGAGCACGTGCCGGTCGGCATCTGCGATACGTGCGGCCATCGCTACTACCACGCATCTCTGCTGCGCCGCGTGGAGGAGATCGCCACCGGCCGGAAATTGCTAGTGCCGCTCAGCGGAAGTCCCTCGGCAGTTATCACGCTCCGCGCCCACTGTCATCCTGAGCGCAGCGAAGGATCGGCGGCATCGTGTACCGCTGGTGGCCAGACGACCTGATCCTTCGCTAACGCTCAGGATGACATCTACCCAGAGATTTCCGCCGTGCTGTAC
>JACQGX010000271.1 GCA_016199265.1 Chloroflexota bacterium
CCTCACTTTGCACTTTGCACTTTGCACTTGCTTTAGGACGAGTTGACCATGGCAACCATAAACGGTGCAGTGGAGACGACGAGCCGTACCCCCGGTGCGCTACCGGACGTGCGCATTCCGCGCGTCGGCATCGGCGGCCCGGTCGGGTCGGGCAAGACGGCGTTGATCGAGCGGATCGTGCCGGAGCTCATTACCGCCGGCTATCGCGTGCTGGTGATCACCAACGACATCGTCACCGTCGAGGACGCGCAGCACGTGAAGCGCACGCTGCGCGGCATTCTCGCCGAGGAGCGCATCCTGGGCGTCGAGACCGGCGCCTGTCCGCACACCGCGATCCGTGAAGACCCCAGCATGAACCTGGCGGCGGTCGAGGACATGGAACGCCGCTTTCCCGATTCGGACGTGATTCTGCTGGAGAGCGGCGGCGACAACCTGACGCTCACGTTTAGCCCGCTGCTGGTCGACTACTTCGTCTACGTGATCGACGTCGCGGCCGGCGACAAGATCCCGCGCAAGAACGGGCCGG
This sequence comes from Chloroflexota bacterium, assembly GCA_016199265.1. Taxonomy (GTDB): domain Bacteria; phylum Chloroflexota; class UBA11872; order UBA12225; family UBA12225; genus JACQGX01. The sequence continues at coordinate 527 of JACQGX010000271.1, forward strand.
GTATCACGCAGTCCGATCTGCTGGTGATCAACAAGACCGATCTGGCGCCGTACGTCGGTGCCAGCCTGGAGGTGATGGAGCGCGACTCGCGCCGCATGCGCGGCGACCGCCCGTTTGTCTTCACCAACTGCGCGACCGGTGAGGGGATCGCCGCCGTCGTCGAGCGCCTGCGTGAGGACGTGCTGTTCTGAACCGAGGTATGTTGATCGTGCCGTCCATCGTGCCGTCCATCGTGCCGCCCATACCGCCCCCCATGCTGGGCGGCGAAACGCCTCGCGATCCAGCGGCGTGGCCGGACTTGCCCTGGCAGGCAGAATCGGTGCCTCAGCTTGGCCCAGGCCGGCCGGGAAAAGACGGCCGCATCGAACTGTGCCTGGGCCGAGGCGATCGAATCGGCCGCACCGTCATCCGCAGCCTGCGCCACCAGCCGCCGCTCCAGATGGGTCGGCTGCTTCATCCAGACCCGGCGTGTCCCGAAATCGGTTACTGTTACCTGGCAATGCTCACCGGCGGCCTGGTGCAGGGCGACCGGCTCCACGTGCGCATCGCGCTCGAGCCGGGAGCGCGGGCGCACGTCACGACACTTTCGGCGACCAAGGTCTACGGCATGGAGCGCAACGGCGCGGCGCAGCGCGTCGAGCTGACGTGCGGCCCGGGCAGTTTCCTCGAATGGTGGCCCGACCCGGTCATTCCCTTTCGAGGTGCGCGTTTCTGGCAGGAGGTCGGGTTGACCGTCGATCCGGATGCCCACCTGCTGTACGGTGACCTCGTGCTGCCGGGGCGCGTCACCGCCGGCGAGCAGCACGACTACGCATTCTACCGCTCGCGAGTGACCGCGCGATCGCCCGACGGCAGGCGCCTCTTCGTCGATACGCAGGCGCTCGCACCCCCACCGGCCGGCGCGGGGCCCATCCGCACGACGCTCCCTTCCGATAGGCAAGTGGTGGGCACCGTGTACGTGCTCACCCGGTCACCGGCGCTACCCGCGCTGCTCGACAAGTTGCGCCGCCGGTTGGCGGCCAGCGCCACGGTGGGCACGGTGGGCGGCGACGGCATCCGAGGCGTCCTCGCCGGGTGTTCGCTTCTGCCGGCCGGGTGCGGCATCGTCGTCCGCTTCCTGGCGTGTGACGGGCCGGCAGGGCGCGCCGCGATGGCAGCGATGCAGGCCGGCGTCCGGCAGCACTTGCTCGGCGTCGACGCACCGCTCGCCTGTTCGACGCGGAAGTGCTGAGGGACTGACGCGTGGCGGAGCTAACGCTCCAGCGGCCGAACGGCGGCGAGGGCATCGTTAAGCATCGCGGCGTACATCGGTGCCCCGAGACGCGCAAAGCAGTCGTCGTAGTGCTCGCCCGCGGCGCGGTGGGCGAGGTAGAGCTCAAACACGGGTTGGATGGCGGGTGGCAGTTGCGCCATCAGCGCGGCTAGGTGGTCGTCATCTGAGCCGATTACGGCGACCGAGCCGGCAGCGGAGTTCGTTCCTGATGCGTTCGTAGCTGCTACTTGCCTGCCGGCAGCTAACCCGTCGGCGGCCAATGGATAAATGAACGCTTGTCCGGAGAGAGCGACCATTGTCCTGGCATATGCTACCCGTGATGCGGTTGTATCGGATACGGACGCATCGCCCAAAATCGGTGTGCGGTCCTTGTGCTTTCCGACCGTAGAATCGCACTTTAGGACTGGCTACCGCCGATTGCGTCCGGCGCAACAGTTGCGTCGCCAGCTGCTGTTCCTCCCTGCTGCGAGGACGCCACGCAGAATCGAGACGTCGGGCTTGGCATCGCCCACCGAGGTGTCCCGATGCGTAGGCATTCACTGCAGGCAGCGCTCGCGGGCTACGGCCTACACCCACGACGCAAGAGTCACAGGGGTAAGGTCAGTTGGTGCGTCTGGGGAGGCAGCGCCCTCGTCCGTGCAGGGGCCGGGTCTCCGCCTGGGAGCGTGGACTCGAGCACGGGCGCCGGCCGGCGACGCTCGGCCAGGCCATAGCGTTCTTTGAGCTCGCCTACCTGCCGCTGCACGCGTTCGGCGTAAGCCTTGGGCGCGTACCGGATCCGGCTCGGTGCGCCGACTCCGCCAAACACACGGGCATACGCGGCGACTGAGCGGGGGAAGTACCGCTCCAGCGACTGGAGGAACCAGTCGCGCACCGCCGGCTCGAGATGGAGCGTGCCCGACCAGAGCCACTGCGCGCCGTGCTCGGCCGCCGCGCGCACGACCGCCTCCAGCGCGGCCGGCGAGTCGGTCAGCCCCGGCAGCACCGGCGCAAGCGCAAGCCCGCACGGCACGCCGGCCGCGGCCAGCCGCTCGAGTGCCGCCAGCCGCTGCCGGGGCGGTGGCGTGCCCGGCTCGACCGCCCGCCAGATGCGCTCGTCCAGCGTAATCAGGCTGAAGCTCACACCGCTGCCGGCCCGCGCCGCCAGGTGCTGCAGCACGTCGACGTCGCGCACCACCAGCGTGCCCTTCGTCGTGACGTTCGCCGGCGTGGCGCAGTCGGCGAAGACTTCGAGGCAGGCGCGCGTCAGCCGGTAGCGCCCCTCGATCCCCTGGTACGGATCGGAGGCGGTGCCGATCGCCACCGTCTCCCGCCGCCGCTGCCAGCCCGGCCGCACGAGCTCCCGGCGCAGCGCCTCCGGCAGATTAACCTTGACGAAGATCAGCTCGTCGAAGTCGTGCCCGGCATCGAGATCGAGAAACGTGTGCGTCGTGCGCGCATAGCAATACGTGCAACTGTGCCGGCAGCCCCGGTACGGATTGAGCGACCACTTGAACGGCATCCCCGGCACGCGGTTGAGGGCAGACTTCGTCCGGATCTCGGTGTACCGAGCGCGACCCATGCGCCCATTGTAGGTCAGAAGTTCTAGGCGGTCAAGCCCGCACGCGCCCCCGTGAGCCCGCCAAGACGTCTATAGCGGTTCGTAACGGCATTCTCTTTCGATTGTGCTGTAACTGGCGCTCGACCGTTGGCGGATCGTGCGCGGCCAGGCACAGCGCGTGCATCACCGATCTGTAGAGGGCTCGAAACGACGAGCCAGTCCTTGAGCAGATTCGGGAGATGACCGCGTTGGCGGCGATGACGGCACTAGCAAAAGCGGTGTTGGCGGCGATCTTGGCGCTACCGGCGGCGCTCGCGGCAACCGCGGCGCCGGCGACGGCGCCCGCCGTGCTCTCGTTGTGGCTCAACGTCTGGTTTGACGGCGTCCCCGTCGCGTGCCTGGTCGACACCGGCGCAGCGTACACCGTGCTCAGTCAACCCGTCGCGGAGAAGGTGGCCACGCGGTCGAACCCGATACAGGACGTGACGCTGGTGGCGGCGAACGGGATGCAGATTGCCGGGAAGCTCTACCACGTGCCGAACATCGGGACCGAGCACATCGGGTGGTCGGGCGGTGTCGTGGTCGTCGTGCCGGCAGAGCACCTCGATTCTTCGCTCCAGTGTACGCTCGGCATGAATCTGCTCGGGCAGCAGAACCTCGTCTTCGATTGGACTGTCGGCACGATCCGGCCGGCGGCGTAGGTGGTTCGACGCGGAAGGTGACCCGGCGCACCGTGGAACAGTACGCGACACATCGGCCCGATGGCTGCCCCGACTGTGGCTATCGCACCACCAGGTTGTCGTAGCCGTCGAGCAGCCCCGTCACGAACTCCTCGACGTCCGCACGAGTGAGGTCGCCTTCGAGCACCATCGCCTCGAGCAACTGGCGAGGCAGGCCGAGTCCCTTGGGGCCGCTGAACTCCTCGACCACGGGATGCTCTCGCCAAGCCGGTCTTGGGGCGGCTAAGAAGGCGTGGAGCTGATCGATCAGTGCATTCTTCCGCACCTCGATCGTGACGCGCACGAGCTGCCCGGCTCCGGCCGCCGCGCCGGCGGCAGCCACCCGTGGGGTGGCTGCTGGCGCCGGGCTGTAGCCTGCCAGCGCCGTTGCGCCTGTTGCTCCCACTCCCGCGAGTACCGTACGGCGGTCCACCGACCGCTCCCGTCCCCCAGTGTCCATCGTGCCACCAACACCCATTCGTGCCATCGTGCCACCAACACCCATTCGTGCCATCGTGGTTGCGCTCCTTTCACTAATCGTCCACCGCATGCGCGGCTCGACGGTCGCTATATAGACACACGATACATGGTCGCGCGACGCTCGTCAAGGGTTTCTGGTGC
>JACQGX010000272.1 GCA_016199265.1 Chloroflexota bacterium
CGGCGGTGTTTCTCGTCTCCGACGAATCAACACAGGTGACGGGTGTCGAGCTCAACTGCGACGCCGGCCGCTCGATGCCCGGCCTCGGCACGGCGTTTCCCACCAACCCCGCCGGGCCCAGCCAGCCCGCACGTGGCGCGTGAGGCGCAGTACGGAACGGCCCACTGCCAAGTACCGACTACGCGGGACGCTCAGCGCGTTAGTGCCTGCGCAGGTCGTCGGCCAGATCGGGATCGCGGTTCACGTCGAGGCGGCGCGCGCGCTTGAGCAGGTCATCAAGCTCGGCCTCGTAGGCGCTTAGGGTGAGGTCGCCGCGCGTATAGCGCTCCTTGAGTAAAGTGACCATCTCGGCCTGGAATTGCTGGTACGTTAGCTCGCCGGCCACGTAGCGGCGCCGCAGCCGCGCGTCCGGCGAGAGCGGCGCATCGACTTCCATTCGACGCTCGCGCCGGCTGCCGGCCACGGTGCCACGCTCGGACCGAAGTACGCGGTACAGCACGTACAGCGGACCGCCGAAGATCGCCGTCAGGACGACCAAGGGTATCGCGAGCGCCAGCAGCGACAGCAGCATCCCAAGCACGACAAACGGCAGCGCCACGACGGCGCTCAGCAGCGTGACGGGGAAAAACACAAGACCCCAGAACGGGTTGCCGGCCGCGCCCGCCGCGCTCATGCCCTGCACGACCAGCAGCAACACGACGGCAAACATAACCACGCGCGCGAACCGTCGCCGGCGCCGCCGATGATTCCACCTGGCCATGCTTCGCTCCCAAGTCCTCACCCCTAACTCTACATCGCCCCGCTCGGGGTCGCAACTGTCTGCTGCACCTTGCATCCTTGCACGCTTTCCTCGCTGACAGAAGAACGCGCCGATGGCTCTCGTACTCGCCTACGATGGGAGCCAGTCACTACAATACCCGCGCGCGCCCAAGACGGGGCTGGTGTATGCCGAGGGGCGACACTCGGTCGAAACGAGGGGAGACGATGGAAACCGTAGCCGGTACGATCAGCCTGGCGGAGGCCCGCCGGGCCTTTCCTATTCTGGAGGCGCTGACGTACCTCAATACCGCCACACTGCGGCCGCCGCGGCCACCAGCACCCCAACCGCAGAAAGGAGCAGCAACATCGTGGAACCGCGCAAGACGGTGGCGGCGATCGTCACCGAGTACCGCGTACGCTCGCACGCCGACAATATCGTCACCCGACTCCTGGAGGGCTACGAGCTGCACTGGACGCCGGTGCAGCCGCGCGTCCGGGTGGCCTCGCTCTACACCGACCAGGTGCCGGCCAACGACATCAGCCGCGATCTGGCCGGCCAGTACGACGTCCCGATCTTCCCCACCATCCGCGAGGCGCTCACCCTCGGCGGCGACGGGCTGGCGGTGGACGGCGTCGTCCTCGTCGGCGAGCACGGCGACTACCCGTACAACGAGAAGGGGCAGCACCTCTATCCCCGTCGCCGCTTCTTCGAGGAAGTGGTCGGCGTCTTTCGCGACAGCGGCCGCGTCGCACCGGTGTTCAACGACAAGCACCTGGCGTGGAACTGGCACGACGCCAAGTGGATGGTCGACACCGCCAGGGAGATGGGCATCCCCTTCATGGCCGGCTCGTCCATGCCGGTGACGCCGCGTATCCCGCCGATGCAGGTGCCGCTCGGCGCCGACGTCGAGGAGATCGTCGTCGTCGCGCACGGCGGGCTCGAGTCGTACGGCTTCCACGCGCTGGAGATCGGGCAGTGCCTCGCCGAGCGGCGCAAGGGCTTCGAGACCGGCGTGGAGTCGGTGCAGTGCCTTGCCGGCGCCGCCTTCTGGGACGCCTACCGCGCCGCCGGTAGCTGGTCACGGGACCTCGAGGACGCGGCGCTGGCCGTGGCCGAGCACGGCGCCGGCACGCCGCTCGACTACTATGCCGCGCGCTTTGCGGCCGGAGCACCCGGCAGCGCATCGGGCGCACCACACCTCGGGCGGCGCGAAGGCAGCGAGCCGGCCATCTACCGTATCGAGTACCGTGATGGGCTGCGTCTGACCGTGCTGATGCTCAACGGCTACATGACGCAGCGCGGCGCCGCGGTGCGCGTGCGGGGCGAATCGGCGCCGCTGGCCGCGTGCTTTACGCAGGCGCGCCGCCAGCCGGTCTGGCACTTCGACCACCAGGTGGACTTCATCGAGCGCCTGGTCATCACGGGCGCGCCGCCGTATCCGGTCGAGCGCACGCTGCTCACGACCGGCATGATCGACGCGGTCATGATCTCTCGCCACGAAGGCGGCCGGCCCATCGAGACGCCCTATCTGGACGTGGTCTACCGCCCCGCTCCCCTCCCCGGCTACTACCAACGCAGCTTCCTTCCCCCCTCGTTGGCCGGCGGCGCGCGTCGATGAGCGGCCACCGGGCGCCGACAGCGCGAGGGCCGGAGTATCGTCCTATGCGCAATCGACGATGCCGCCGGCGAACAGGTCTGCCGGGGTGACGAGCCGCACGTCCGATGTCTCGGCGTGGGCAACGAGCGCCGGATCGAAACCTGAGCGAGAAAAGAGCACATAGCGGGTCTCATCGGTGGCGCCGGCACGTTGCGCGGCACGTTGGAGATCGTGCAGGTCACCCAGCTTTGTGTACTCGTTGCGCCACTTGCACGACGCCGCGAGTACGATCCGCTTACCGTCGAGGCCGACGGCGTCGATCTCCTCGCTCTCCGTCGCGCCGCGGCTCTCCCACCATGGCCCCAGCCGGTCAAAGCCCAATTCACCGAGCATACCGGCGCGGAAGGCGCGCCACAGATAGTCGCGGCAAGCCATCTCCCAGGGTCCTTGCGGCCGGGAAATGAAGCGGTCGAGCTCCGGCAGGATGCGGTGGTGGAGTACCCACGAGGCGTTGCCCTGTTCGAGCGCCGCCTCGGCCGGCTGCACGAATCGGAACCAGAACGCGAGGAAGGGATCGGTCAGGATGTACCGGCTCATTCGGCTGCCGTTCTCGGTGGTGACGGGCACAAGCCGTTCGACCAGGCGGAACTCTCGTAGGCGTTCCAGAACCGGCGCGATGTCGGACGCCGCGCGGAAGCCCGCGGCCACCGCGATGTCGCTTGGCTGGGTGCGCCCCTGTGCAATGGCGCGCAAGATGGAAAGATACGCCGGCGGCCGGTCGACGGCACGCTCCTGCGAAAGCAGATACTGTGGCTCCCGTCGCAGATACGCGCCGTCTTCAAGAATCACGTCAAGGGTGTTCTCGTGCAGCGGGCGAGATGCATCACAAACCGCCAGGTAGGCGGGCATGCCGCCGAAGATGCCGTAGGCCCGCACCCGGTCCATCGGGCTGTAGTTTGGAAAGAAGCGTCCGGCATCGGCATAGTCGAACGGCCGGAGGCGCAGCTCACCGGTCCGCCGGCCATACAGCGCCTGACCACCCAGGACGAGCCGTTCCATGAAGGCGACGTGGCTGCCGGCGACGATCAGCATCACCGCTGCAGCACCGAAGGCAGCTCGCGACTCTCGTCGCAATAGTACGAGAACTCGTCGATCACGAAGCCGGCGCGCCGCACGCGCGCGTACTCGCCGACATAAGCCAGCAGAGCATCCCATGAATCGAAATCCTGGTGCTGGAGCACGGGGTCGCCCGTGGCGCGGTGGATGGCGCGGGAGGCATCGGCAAGCTGGACGCGCGCCTTCTGCAGCGTGCCGACGATGTAGATGCTTGGCTTGTCGTGGAAGAACTCCTCCACCAGTCGGCTCTTGCCCACACGCCGCCGCCCGGTCACCACCAGCAACTCCGCCCGGCCGCTGTTCCAATGTCCGGCCAGGCGGCGCAACTCAAGGGCACGGTTGACGAACGGCTGAAGCATCGCGGAGTAGTAGAAATCAGATTAGTATAAGCAGAACTAGTATAAGCAGAATTATACTACCCACAATGTCTACGCCGGCGGCCGCGCCGGCGGCAGCCGGCGCACATCCTGGCACAGGTCGAGCCGCACCTCCGAACGATCCTGGGGCCATGGATCGTTCGCAGGGCTGTTATCCCGCCACGTTAGCCGGCGCCCGCGCTTCGTGCGCGCCACCGGCCGCCGCACCGGCCGCGCCGGTCACCGCCACTTGCGGCTCGGCGAGGGTCTCACGCACGAAGAGGAGCAGCGTTGCCGCCGCGAGCACGCCGACCCCGGTGAGACTGAACGCCGCGAGCGAGAGGCCGACCAGGTCGGCAACCCCACCGACGACGAGCGGCCCGCCGGTGGCGCCGACATCGCCGATCAGCCGCCACACACCCAGGAACTCACCGGTCGCCTTCTTGGGCGCCAGGTCGGCGCCGAGCGTCATCATCGTGCCCGAGCCGATGCCGTTGCCGAAGCCCATGACGCACGTCGCCAGCAGCAGGCCCACGTAGTCGGTCGCCAGAGGAATGAGCCCCATGCCGAGCGCGAGCACGAGGAACGACGGCACCGACGCGAACTTGCGCCCCAGCTTGTCCATCAGGATGCCCGCCGGCAAGAACAGCGACATATCGACTGCGCTCGAAATGCTGACGATCGTGCCGATCTGCGCCACGTCGAGGCCGAGCGCGTTGTTCCCGTACAACGGCACGATGATCTGCCGGCCGGCGCGGATCATCTGCGCGAAGATCTGCGCGGAGCCGGCCGTGCCTAGCTCGCGCCAGTGGTGCCGCACCAGCGTCCCAACGATCGCCCAGCGCATCTTGTTGGCGGCGACCGCTTCCCCGTGGCGGGACTCCTGAATGAACACCATCGAGATCACCGCGGCGGCGGCAGCCATACCGGCCGCGACGTAGAACGGCGTGGCCAGCCCGAAGGCCGAGCCGATGACGCCGCCCAGGGCGGGCCCGACGAACGTGCCGATGCGACTGACGCCGCCGAACGTCGACAGCGCGCGGCCGCGGTCGCGGGGCGGCACGACGTCGGTGAGGTACGCCATGCGCGAGATATTCCACATCGACGTCCCGATGCCCGCGAGCAACCGCAGCGCCACCAGCACGGGAAAGAACTGCAGCATCGCGAGAGCAAGCGTGGCCAGCGCCAGCGAGATGGTGCCTACCACCATGACCGGCTTGCGTCCGTAGCGCTCCAGCAGCACGCCGGATGGCACATCGCCGATCAGGGTGCCCAAGCCGGCGGCCGCAACCGCCAGCGAGACCAAGCCAAATCCCACGCCAAACTCTTGGGCGTACAACGGCAGCGTCGGTAGGAGAATGCCCTGGCCGATACTCAGGAGCAGCGTGGGAACGTAGACCGGCAGAGCGAGCGAGTACGTCGTCCTCATGCCGGACATGCCGCGCTCCCGTTGGAGTTGATCACCTTCGTGACTGAGAGTCTACACAGCAGGGATGACGTGTCGGGCGGGGATGACGTGTCGACGCCGCCCGGCGACCGGGCATAATACGGACCGAGAGGAGACTGGCAGGCATGCGTCGGGATGACGAGCTGGTACAGCTTGGCCGAGCAGCGCACGGACCGGAACCGACGGCGACGCAGCGCGAAGCAGTGGCGGGTTGGGAGACGCTACTCGCGAAGGACTTTGCGCCGCGGCCGCTGATCCGTGTCCCCAAGCACGACGTGCCCCGCGCGCGCTTCGCGGTGATCGACGTCCACAAGCACCTTGGCTATTGGCCGGAGCGGCGGGTCGGTGGCTGGCCGAGCGAGGTCGACGCGCTCGCGGACGGGATGGACGAGCTCAACATCCGGGCAGCGGTCAATCTCGATGGCTTCTACGGCGATTTCCTGGCGCGCGTGCTCGACCGGTACGCCGGGCACACCGGCCGCTTCATCACCTTAGCCGGCGCGGCCTGGCACCGCTCGACCGATGCCGGATTCGGCGAACGCGCGGCGCGCGACCTGGAAGCATCGGTCCAGGCCGGCGCGCGGGGCTTCAAGGTGTTCAAGGCGCTGGGGCTCTGGTTGCGCGACTCGCATGGTGAGCTCTGGATGCCCGACGACCCGCGCCTCGATCCGCTGTGGTCGGCGGCGGGTGAGCTCGGCGTACCGGTGCTGATCCACGTCGCCGACCCGGAAGGCTTCTTCCGGCCGCCCGACCCTCACAGCGACCGGCTGCGCTCGCTCGCGCGCCGGCCGGAGTGGTTCTTCGGCACGCCCGAGCACCCGACGTTCGAAGCCCTGATGGAGCGCCAAGTACGGCTGTTCCAAAAGCACCTGAAGACGACGTTCATCGGGGCGCACGTGCTCAACCGGCCCGACAACCTGGCATGGGTAGGGAGCGTGCTCGAGTCGTGCCCGAACGTCTACGCCGAGATCTCGGCCCGCATCACCGACCTGGGCCGCCAGCCGCGCACCGCGCGGGCCTTCTTCGAGCGGTACCAGGACCGCGTGCTGTTTGGCACCGACGGCAGCGACCTGCGCATCTATCCCCAATACTTCCGCGTGCTGGAAACCGAAGACGACCTCATCCTCCCGCCCGACGGCACGCTCCCGGCCGGCACGTGGCCCCTCTACGGCCTCGGCCTGCCCGATACCGTCCTGCGCAAGCTCTACCACGACAACGTCGCCCGCATCGTAGGTCTGCCACCACTCGAAGCCGCGTAAGCTGTCAACTTCCTGGCGCCAGCAACCAGCCCAGGCGTTCGCGCTTGATCTGATCCCAGTCGTGGAGATCGCCGGTCGCAATGGCGTGTTCGCCGCGAGCAATATCCTCCTCAAGTTCTGCGCGCTCTGCCAAGTCGACCAACTTTGCATACGCTTCGACATCCATCAGTATTCCTGCCGGTTTTCCGCGCTGAGTGACCACAATCGGCCGTCCCGTGCGCTGCACCCTATGGAGCGCCGACCGCAACGTATCTTGTAGTTCGCTCACCGACACGATGTCACGTGGTTCCACCATCTGCTCTCCCACACATCGTGCGCTCGCCGGCTGTTCTCCGTCATGTGCGACGTATCCAACGACGTATCCTAGCAGGTCGGATCCTGCCAGTTTGCTGCGCAGCGACTCATTCGATATGCTTCAAATTAGAGGGCCATCGAATGATTACGGCTACACATACGGACAGCGTGCGAGCGCTCGTGCGCTTTTTCAAGGCGCTGGCGGACGAGAACCGGCTGCGGATGTTGGGGCTCCTGGCGGGGCGCGAGTGCAGCGTCGAGGAGCTCGCGTCGCTGCTGCGGCGAACGCCGCCGACGGTTTCACACCACCTGAACCGGCTCAAAGAGGCGGGGTTGGTGCAGATGCGGGCTGAGGGGACGACACACCTCTACCGTCTGGATGCCGAAGCGTTGCGCTCGCTGAGTAAGGAGGTGTTCACTCCAGAGCGCATGGCGTCGGCGGCCGAAGGCGTTGAGGGGGATGCCTGGGAGCGCAAAGTGCTGCGCGACTTCTTCGAGAACGGCCGTCTCAAGGAGGTTCCGGCGAGCCGCAAGAAGCGCCTGGTCATCCTCAAGTGGCTGGCCGACCAGTTCGATCTCGGACGGCGGTACACCGAACGCGAGGTGAACGAGGTCGTCAAGCGCTATCACGAGGACGCGGCGACGCTGCGCCGCGAGCTGATCGGGAACAAGTTGATGCAGCGCGAGAGCGGCATGTACTGGCGCGTGCCGGATGTCGACGAGGCCCGCAGCGGGCGTAGGTGGACGTACTGATCCGAACGCTTTCAAGCGGGGGCGCGCGATGGCCCTGGCGGCCTCCGCACGCAGCCGCTCCGTCCGCTCGCCCTGAGCCCGCCGAGGGGCCGCGGCCCCTCGGCGGGCTCAGGGCGAGCGGGACCGCTTCTGCTCGTCTCGCCAGTCACCGACGCCCCGGCCAGCAGATTGACGTTGTAGGGAATGCCAGGTAAGGTTTCATCGATTCTGGTTCGCGTGCTGCTGCCCGCAGCGAACCGGTGCACCATCCGTTGGTCAAAGCACTGTTCAAGTAGTGGAGAGGTGTGCGGCGTTCCCGACCCAGAGGAGGGCAAGCATGGGTACTTCCCTGCGCTATACAACAAGAGACCTGGAGCTGTTGCCGGACCCGCTCGACGATAAGCGCTACGAAATCATCAACGGAGAGCTGTACGTGTCCAAGCAGCCACACCTGGCGCATCAGTTCACGTGTGGGGAAGTGTTCGCCGCCCTTCGGCAGTGGAGCACGCAGACCGGCACCGGCAGAGCGTACTTTGCTCCCGGCGTGATCTTTGCCGATGACGACAACGTTGCGCCCGACGTCGTCTGGGTCAGCAAGGAACGTCTGCCTGCCATCACCGGGCCGGATGGCAAGTTTCATGCGGCGCCAGACCTTGTGGTCGAGGTGCTCTCACCCGGCATTACGAATGAGCAGCGCGACCGTGAGTTCAAACTCGCGCTTTACTCGCGCCGCGGTGTTCGCGAATACTGGATCGTCGCCGGGCAGCGGCGCCAGGTGGAGATCTACCGGCGTGAAAATCAGGCGCTGCGACTCACCACCACGCTCTTCTCGGAGGACACCCTCCGGTCACCCCTGCTCCCCGGCTTTGCCTACCGTGTGGGCGACCTCTTCTCTAGCGAAGTGTGAAGCGCATACTTAGACATAACACTTGATCCCCCGACCACCCGAAATGAATGCTCCTCGCCTGGTACCCGTCAACTTCAATCGCCACAACCTCCAGAGCCGGTTTCTGGAGGAGGTGCGTAAGCGCGTCATCGTCTACGACAGCGCGATGGGCACGGCGCTGCTCGACCGGCAGCACCTGCTCACCGACGAAGACTACCTCGGCAACCCCCAGCGGCTGCCGCACGAGATTCTCGGCACGACTCGCCCCGAATTCCTCGCGGAAATCCACGCCTCCAATCTAGAGGCCGGCGCCGACGTGCTCGAAACCAACACGTTCCAGGGCAGCCCGCGGCGCCTGGCCGAGTACGGGCTCGAGGACCGGGCGTACGAGATCAACCTCAACGCCACGAAGTGCGCCCGGCGCGAGGCCGACCGGTATTCGACGCCCGACAGGCCGCGCTTCGTCGCCGGCTCGATTGGCCCAACGGGCGCGCTGCCCTCGAGCGACGATCCGGTGCTCTCGGCGATCACCTTCGACGAGCTTGTCGACAACGGCTACATTCAGGCGAAGGCGTTCGTCGACGGCGGCGCCGACGTGATCATCATCGAGACGCAGTTCGACATCCTCGAGACGAAGGCGATCATCTTCGGCTGCCTGCGCGCGTTCGAGGAGACAGGCAAGCGCCTGCCGATTCAGTGCCAGGTCACCCTCGACACGAGCGGCCGGATGCTCTTTGGCACTGACATCGCCGCCGCGCTGGCCACGTTGGAAGCGCTGCCGATCGACCTGATCGGGCTCAACTGCTCGACGGGCCCCGACTACATGCGCGAGCCGATCCGCTACCTGTGCGAACACGCGGCGCTGCCGGTGACGTGTATTCCCAACGCCGGGCTGCCACTCAACGTCGACGGGCAGGCGGTGTACGGGCTCGAGCCCGAGCCGATGGCGCGTGAGCTGGCCGAGTTCGTCGCCGAGTTCGGCGTCAACAGTATTGGTGGTTGCTGCGGGACGACCCCCGAGCACATCCGGCGCTTTGTCGCGCTCGCCGGCGGCAGACCGCCCAAGGAGCGCCTGGTGCCATATACCCCGCGCGTCTCGAGCGCGCTGCGCTCGTTCGATCTGCAGCAGGACCCGCCGCCGCTGATCGTCGGCGAGCGCGTGAACTCGCAGGGCTCGCGTGTGGCGAAGCGCGCGCTCCTCAAGAATGACTACGACGCGTTGCTGCGCATCGCGCGCCAACAGGTCGAGGGTGGAGCGCACGCGCTCGATCTGTGTGTCGCGCTCACCGAACGGACCGACGAAGCAGCGCAGATGCGCACGCTGGTGAAGAAGCTGGCGATGAGCGTCGAGGCGCCGTTGGTGATCGACACGACCGACGCGCCCGTAGTCAAGGCCGCGCTCGAGACGTACCCCGGCCGCGCGATCTTGAACTCGATCAATCTCGAGAACCGCGAGGAGCGGATCGACAAGTGGCTGCCGCTCATGAAGGCGCACGGCACCGCCGCGGTGGCGATGTGCATCGACGAGCGCGGGCAGGCGACGACGGCGCAGTGGAAGTATGAGGCCGCAAAGAAGATCTACGACATCGTCTGCGGCGAGTACGGTCTACCGCCCGACACGCTGATCTTCGACGCGCTCGTGCTCCCCATCACGACCGGCCAGGAAGAGCTCAGGAACGCCGCCGTCGAGACGATCGAGGGAATCAAGAAGATCAAGGCGGAGCTGCCGGGAGTGCTGACCATTTTGGGCGTCTCGAACCTCTCGTTCGGGCTCCAGCCCCACGCGCGCGCGGTACTCAATTCGGTCTTTCTCTACCATGCGGTCAAGGCCGGGCTCGATCTGGCGATCATCAACCCGACGCACACCAAGCCGTACGCCGAGATCCCGCCGGAGCAGCGTGCGATCGCCGAAGCGCTGATCTTCAACAAGACGCCCGACGCGCTGGCGCAGTACATCGCCTTCTTCGAGGGCGTGGCTCCCGACGACGCCGCCGCGGCGGCCGGCGAGGACCTCGAAGCGGGGCTCACCGTCGATCAGAAGATCCACGCGCGCATCCTGCACCGCAAGAAGGAAGGCGTTGAGGACCTGATCGACGCGGCGCTCGCGGAGCGCACGGAGGCGGGCGCACACCAGCACGACGCGGCGGTCGACATCCTGAATCACGCACTGCTGCCGGCGATGAAGGAGGTCGGCGACAAGTTCGGCGCGGGGGAGCTGATCCTGCCCTACGTGCTCCAGTCGGCCGAGGTCATGAAGAAGGCCATCACCCACCTCGAGCAGTACCTCGAGAAAGTCGAGGGCGTCACCAAGGGCAAAGTCGTGATCGCCACGGTGTACGGCGACGTCCACGATATCGGCAAGAGTCTCGTGAACACGATTCTCTCGAACAACGGGTACACCGTGTACGACCTGGGCAAGCAGGTGCCGGTCAACGTCATCCTCGACAAGGCGATCGAGGTCGGCGCCCATGCCATCGGTCTGTCGGCGCTGCTCGTGTCGACGAGCCGCCAGATGCCGCTGTGCGTGCAAGAGCTGCACCGGCGCGGCCTCAGGTTCCCCGTGATCGTCGGCGGCGCCGCCATCAACCGGCGCTTCGGGCGGCGCATCAACTGGGTCGATGAGGCGCAAGAGGTGCTCTATGAGCCCGGTGCGTTCTACTGCCGGGACGCCTTCGAAGGCCTGTCAACGATCGATCAGCTCGTCGACCGGGCGCGGCGCGAGCGCCTCATCGCCCGACTGCATGAGGACGTCATCCAGCAACGCGACGACGATCGCGCGCGGGCAGCGGCGCCGGTGGCGCCGGTGACGGTCGTGGCCGTGCGGCGCTCGCCGGCGGTCAGAGATGTGACGGTACCCGCGCCACCGTTCTGGGGCTATCGCACGATCGACGTCCCGTGGAGGGCGCTCGATCAGTTGCTGCCGTTCGTCGACCGCAACGCGCTCTTCCGCGGGCGATGGGGGTACGTCGTCCACGACAAGCAGGAGTGGGCACGCCTCCTGGAAACCGAGCTGGAGCCGCGTCTGCGCGAGCTCTGGCAAGACGCGAAAGTGAAGCGCTGGCTGGAGCCGCAGGCGATCTACGGATACTTCCCGGTGCAGGCCGATGGCAATGACCTAATCATCTACGATCCGAGGGAGTACGAGCAGATCGTGCGCGCCAACGGCACAGCGGGCACAGCGGGCACGGGAAAGAAGCAGCCGCGCGAGCTGACGCGCTTCACCTTCCCGCGTCAGCGGCCCGACGGCACGAAGCGCAACGAGGAACAGCTCTGTCTGTCCGACTATTTCCGGCCGATCGAGAGCGGCGAGTTCGACGTTGCTGCGTTCCAGGTCGTCACCGCCGGCAGCGCGGCGAGCGACTACGCCGAGCAGCTCCGCGCGGCGGGTGAGTTCAACCGCTCGCTCCAGGTGCACGGCGTCTCGGTCCAGGCGGCCGAAGCCATGGCCGAGTACGCCCACCACCTCGTACGCCAGGAGCTGGGGATCGCGACCAACCAGGGGCAGCGCTACAGTTGGGGCTATCTCGCCTGCCCGGACCTCGAGGAGCAGGTGAAGCTGTTCGAGCTCATGCCGGTGATCGAGCAGATTGGCGTGGCGATCACCGAGTCGTTCCAGTTCGTTCCCGAGCAAAGCACCGCCGCGCTCGTCGTCCACCACCCGCAGGCCAAATACTTCTCGGTTCTGTTCGGCAGTGCCGACCTTGGCGGCGAGCCGATGGCGGCCGGCGGGTAGCCGGCACACAGGATCGGGTACAGTCCATACAGCACGCTCGCGAGGTCAAGGCATTGAAGGCACACGCGTTGCCTGATTGGTGGTTGAATTGCCTGAACGAGTTTCTGGAGAAGAGTATTTGGCGATTCGGACAATTGAAGAGACAAGTGGCCTCGCTGCCGGCGCACAGCTCGACGTAACGGCGCGGCGCGTGCCGCGCCATATCGCGTTCATCATGGACGGCAACGGCCGGTGGGCGAAGCGACGCCACCAGCCGCGGCTGTTCGGGCATCGCGCCGGGACGAACAATCTCCGCCGGGTGATCGAGGCGTGCGCGAAGGCGGGTATCGGCGTCGTCACGATCTACGCCTTTTCCACCGAAAACTGGGAACGCTCGCCGGAAGAGGTGTACGGCCTGTTTTCCATCCTCGGCGAAGCGATCGCACGTGAGGCGCCCAAGCTGCACGAGAATGGCGTGCAAATTCGCCATTTGGGGACGCTCGACAGCGTACCGGCCGGCTTGACCCGGCGAATCAAGGAGGCGCTCGATCTGACCAGGCGCAACGACCGGCTCATCCTCAACGTGGCGTTCAACTACGGCGGGCGAGCGGAAATCGTGCACGCCGTACGGCAGATCATCCGCGAAGGTATCCCGCCTGAGGAGATCGACGAGAGGACGATCAGCCGCTACGTCTACACCGCGGGGCTGCCCGACCCAGACCTGATCGTGCGCACCGCTGGGGAAATGCGGCTGTCCAATTTC
Organism: Chloroflexota bacterium; assembly: GCA_016199265.1. Taxonomy (GTDB): domain Bacteria; phylum Chloroflexota; class UBA11872; order UBA12225; family UBA12225; genus JACQGX01. Next base: position 12,923 of record JACQGX010000272.1, read on the forward strand.
CTCCTCTGGCAGGCGGCGTACGCCGAGTATTACAGCACGCCGGTATTCTGGCCGGATTTCGACGAGGTAGAGCTGCAGCGGGCGCTCGACGCGTACAATGCGCGTGAGCGCCGATTCGGCGCAGTGCCAAGTGGGGCGGCAGACGCTGCGGAGGCGCACCACGACATCGCGAATCCCAATGGCACGTCCGCCGGCGTGGCCCTACACTGACGTACGGCGACCGGCGACGGAAAACCGCCGGCTGCGGCTTCACCTGCGACCGGGTTCGATCCCCGATCGTCGGCGTGGCGGCACGGAAGATGCCGTAGTGGCCCGCCAGCGGGGGTAAGCCGATGGCGAAGACATCGGGAGCAGCCGAACGAGAACAAGGCGCACGGGCGCTGCGGCATGCCGATCTCGAGCGGTGGCAAGCTGTGGCCTTGCAGGAGGCGGCCGACGCGGTGGCGCGCCTCGAGCGCGCCAAAGCGTGGGTCGCGGAGGCGCAGGAGCAGTTAGCGCAGGCACGCGTGCGCCTCGCCGAAGCCCAGCTACGTCATGACATCGAGCTGTCGCGCGCCATCGCAGCCCAGGCGTGGCAGGACAAGATCGGTCGCGAGCTCGAGGCACAGAGGCGCGAGCGGCGCGGGGCGCACGAGACAACACCACCGCCGCACCCCCCGAGCAAGCCGTTCCGCCCAGCGGCGTAACGCGCCACGCGCCGGCTCCTCGATTCTGCGCCCCCCACCAGCCCACACCCGCTGATGTGGGCCGGGCTATCCCGGATTATTCACGTGGGCTCCGCTCATCCTGAGCTTGTCGAAGGATGCGCACGCACTGCCCAGAAGCGGTGAATACTCCGGGCTATTCGGCCCGCTCGGCCAGGCCGCGGCGCCCGCCAGCATTCGGTGCGGTGCCGGGGACGTCTGCGGGGCGAGTGCCGAGAATGACGCGAAAGCGCGCGCGGCGCTCCGCGCGGCGCTCGGGACTACGCGGCGGTCGAGTCGTGAGCCCGCCCTCGATCACGCGCAGGTGCGCGCGATCTCGCGTTGGCGCCACAGCAGGTGCGGCGGAAGCCATGGGCGTTGTTTCGTCGGCGACTGCTCCCCGTTGGCTCGCCCGATCCATGGAGGCGTCTCCCGACACGGGTTTCTCGTCGTCTTCCGCTCGTGCCCGATCGGTCGGTAGCTCGGCATCAGCAGGCGCATCTGAGCCTTTCCGCTGGCCAAACCGGCCGTCAAGCGCGATCAAGCGCCGCGTCCGTTCGAGAACGCCTTGCTTGGGTTCCGCACCACGATCACTCACATCCGGCTCCTTGCGGCGTCCTGTTCACTTACTGAGTCTTTAGCGTGCGGCTCACGTGGTGGGCTGAACACGTGTGCGACGTCCCCGCCGTTCACGCAGGCTGCCCTCGCCACGGCTGCCGGACCGTGCTTCCGTATGTGCCAGACGGTACCGAAAACCGGGGGCAAGCGCCGGAGAGTAGCCCTTTTGCGTGGGTGACGATGGCGACGCGCCGATAACGTTGCGCAGCAGCCGGCGACGGCAACGGTGCCGGTGCCCTGCAAATGCGCCGAGCTACGCCTCGGTACGCCTTCACCCACCGAGAAACTCTAACACCGTCTGCGCAAACTCGCTTGGGTACTCCCACATGGGCATGTGCCCGCAGCGGTCGAAGACACGCACTTGTGCGTTTGGGAACGCAGCCTGCGCCGCGAGAGCGTGCGACACCGGGAGAATGGGATCTTCGCGGCCCCAGACAAGCAACGTCGGGTGGCGGATCTCCCCGAGCCGTCGGGTGAAGTCCGCGCGCTGGCCGCGCAGCGAGATGCAGGCCCGCACCGTCGCCACGAAGGCATCCACTGCGCCCGGCGTCGACCAGATTTCCATGCGGCGGTCGATCCAGCCGGCGGGCAGCTTGTCCGGCGCATAGCAGAGCGATCGGCCGGACGCCTCGACACTTCGGCGATCGGCTCGGCGCAGGAACCAGGACGTAAACGGTAACGTCGCCAGGCGGTAGCGCCACGCAACAGTGCGTCCCAAGCCCGCCGCGGCGACAAGCACCAGTCGGCTGATACGATCAGGGTGAGTCAGTGCGAGCGAGAGCGCAACCGCGCCCGCGCCCGAGACGGCGACGAGCGGCGCACGCCGGATACCGAATGCATCCGTCACACCCAGGACGAATTCAGTGTAGGCCGCCAAGTCGTACCGGCCGCCGGCGGGCTTGTCGGATAGACCGTGGCCAATCGCATCCGGCGCGACGACGCGGTAGTGTATAGCGAGCTGCGGCAGTACCGCGAGCCACTCGTCGGCCGACCCGCCCAACCCGTGCAGCAACACGAGCGGCCAGCCGGATCCGGCGATGAGCACCCGGTGCTCGAGCCCGCCGACCGTGACGCGGCGTGTTTCGACGGCCGGCGACACGGTATCCGCCGGTCCGGCGACCGGCACCTGGCCAGACGAAGCGGTCGAGTGTGTTGCCACGGCTTCGATAGTAGCACGGTCGCAGATCCAGCGCAGAGTGCAGCGTGGAGAGAGCACAGTGCAGAGTGAAGCATGACGAGGCAAGAGGTGAGCGACGAGTTTCAGGAGAAAGAAGGCCCCGAGGGAATCAGGGTCGTGGTCGATCGGTCGGCGTGCATCGGTGCAGCCGACTGCATCGCCGTTGCGCCGGCAGTCTTCCGGCTCGACGAGCGGCGGCGGGTGGTTCTGCTCGACCCCAGATCCGTAGACGAATCCACTCTCTGGCGGGCGGCCGAGCGGTGCCCCACCGACGCGATCATCCTCGAAGATGCACAGGGCGAGCAGTTGTACCCATGAGTGACTTTCGTAGCCGCTACCGTGCGGTCTTTTTCGACGTCGGGGAGACCCTGGTGTACGCGCACCCCTCCCCGGCCGAAATCATGGCCGAAATCTGCGCTGAATCTGGCCTGGCGGTTTCGGCGGTGCAGATCGAGGCCGCGGAGGCCGTGGTCGCACCGCGCATCCTGCGACGCCAGACGACCGGTGACCTCTATTCGATTTCCCCCGAAAGCTCGGAGCGGTTCTGGCGGTGGGTGTATCTGCAGATTCTCGGCGAGCTGAGGCCACCGGACGTGCCGCCGGAAGCGCAGGTCGAGCTGGCGCGCCGCTTCCACGCGCGCTTTTCGGCGATTGAAACCTGGCGGTTGTACCCAGACGCGATTCCGGCGCTCGAGCGCGTCGCCCCGCCGCGCGCTGCCGGCGGGTTGGTGCTGGGCGTCATCTCCAACTGGGAGGACTGGCTGGAGGTGCTGCTGGCCCATTTGGAGATCGACCGGTACTTCGACTTCAGCATCGTCTCGGCCAACGTGCGCCGCGAGAAGCCCGACCCCGCGATTTTCGCCGCCGCGCTCGAACGGGCCCGCGTTGCGCCGCACGAGGCGCTGCACGTCGGCGACAGCCTGCACGCCGACGTCGGCGGCGCGCGGGCGGTGGGCATCACGCCGGTGCTGCTCGACCGGCGGGGTCGCTACACCTCCGAGCGCGCCGGCGGCGCCGCGATCATCCGCTCGCTGGAAGAGCTGCCGCCGCTGCTGGACCGGTAGGCGCGCGGGCGCAACCACCTGTTCCGCGGACAGTCGCCGTCTCGTGGGGGCGTACGGCGGGCGCACGCAAGAGGTCCGGCCACCGGCCAGCCGCGCCCCTCGTTCCCTCTCCCCTTGGGAGAGGGCTAGGGTGAGGGCAGCCGCGGCCAACCCGGTTCAGCCGCCTGCACCCGCGTACGGCGTGCGCTTGTACGAGACGGCGACATCCTCGGGACCTTGGCGCGCGCTCACCGCCCCTTGCGCCCTGGCCAAAATGGCCGTAGAGTACCGCCTGTGAAACGGGCCATCTCTCTCCTGGTAGTGGCGGCCGCCGTTGCGGCGCCGGCGACGTTTGCGCCGGCGGTACGAGCCGAGGGCGATGTGCCGGCAGTGGCCGGCGCTGAGGCCCCACCGTCCATGGGCGTGGCCCTGGCGAACGGATGGTTCTTCGCGCCGGCGCCGATCGGCCTCGGCTACGCCGTCGTCGACGAGCCGGATGGGCCGCCGTTCTGGACGTCGTTCCAGCGCCTCGGCGGCGTCGACGCGCTCGGCGAGCCGATCTCGCGCCCGTTCATCCTCCCCGACGCGCGCGTCTACCAGGCGACGCAGCATGGCCTGCTGGCGTGGCGGCCCGGCGCGGCCCACGCGGACTTTGCCGATCTGCTCGACGTCATGAGCGCCGCCGGCATCGACGACTGGCTCTTGGAGCAGGGCATCCCCCGGCCGGTCCCTGTCCCGGTCGGGCCGGCGGCCGAGCCGGCGCTCGCGCTGGCCGCCGCGCTGGAACGGCTGGGATGGCTGACCGAGCCGGCGATCCGCCGGGCGTACTTCGGCGACGCGCCGGATGCGGGTAGAGCCATCGTGCACGCTCTGACTCGTTACGGGTTGCCGGCATCGCCGCCGGAACGGTTCGAGGCCCATGAACCGCCCCACGTGACGCAGCGGTTTCAGCGCGGGGTGCTTCGCGTCGTGTTGAGCGACGAGACCGACGAGGCCGAGCCGCCGACTGCCGGGCCGGTCGCCGTCGGGGAGCTGCTCCGTGAGAGCGGGCTCATCGCGCTGGCGGCGCTCGCGCCGGACCGCGTCGTCGGCGGCACGCTCGTCGCCCGCGCACCACGCCCGCAGCTCGCGTGGCGCTCCGACCGGGGTTGGGGGACCGGCGGTTCCGCGCCTCTGCCTGCGAGCGCCGGCGGAGGCGCGGCGGCACGCGCGTCAGGAGATTCACCGGCAGCGGCGTCGGGGACGGCGGCGCATCAAGCAACACCCGTAGCGACGGCGACGCCGGTCGCTTCGCCTACCGCCGCCACCAAGGCCGGCGCGGCGCCCCAACCGGGCGCAGTGGTCATGATCAGGGCGATCGTCAACCAGGGCCGCGCCGAGCACGCCGTTATCGCCAACGAGGGCACCGCGGCGCAGGAGCTCTCCGGCTGGGCCCTCCGCAGCGCCACCGGCAACCAGACCTACACCTTTCCGGCCGGTTTCACTCTGGCCGCCGGCGCGAGTGTCAGCGTCCACAGTGGCGCCGGCGATCCCGCGACGCTGTCGCGTCCTCCCACCGACCTGTACGCCACGCGCAGCAACGTCTGGCGGAACACCGGCGACGTCGCCCAATTGCTCGACCCCAATCGGCGTCTTGTCCACGAGCTCAGCTACGGTATCCCGTAGCGCGGCAGCGCGCCGTGCCCGTCCACACTGCGCGCACGCACACGCACGCTCTCTTCCCACGTTGATCGAAGCACGTTGTGGTGTGTCGCGTCGCCGCGCACTCAACCGAGGCACGAAACCATCGACCTCGACTCAAACGGTCTGATTGCTTTCCGGCCACAAGAACCATCGACCCGGCGCACAAAGCGCCAGAGCCGGCCCACTCCTTGCGTAAGGAGTGGGCCGGCTCTCTGTACGTATGAATGTCCCCGGCCGGGTGCACGCAAACCTCCCGGATACGGCACGCTCTCATGCGTCGTTCCTCCTCTCCCCGCGGGAGAGGGGGACAGGGGGTGAGGTCCGCGTTGAATCTGGGGCCGAACGGTGCAGTCTCACTAATAGAGGGGCTCGCATTGGAGCCCTTGGTCTGGTGCGTTGGATGGAAGCAGGAGGTGTGACCGATGGGAAGAAAGTCGCGAAAGCGTGTGCAGCGGCTGGCGATCGAGACGCGGCGGGCGCTGGTGGCGGAGCGGGTGCTGGCGCACAAGTCGGTGCGGGAGATCGCGGCGGAGCTGCATGCATTGCCGGCGGGGCAGCGGCCGCGGGACTGCTCGCCGTCGACCGTCGGGCGGGACAGGCAGTGGTGGCTCCAAGAATGGGCGCGGGCGCAGACGGCATCAACCGCCGAGTTGGTGGGCGAGGAGGTGGCACGACTGAAGGCGTTGGAGGCGGTCTGGTGGCCGAAGGCGCTGGCGGGGGACCGGGAGGCGACGGATCGGGTCTTGGCGATTCAGCGGCAGCGTATGGGGCTGATGGGGATTGGACGCGGCGGTGGACGCGCGGTGAGTCGCGTGCAGGTGGAGGGCGCGGCGGCGGCGAAAGGTGGGGTGGATGCGGCGGCAACGGTGATGCGCGTGGTGGTCGACTACGTGGACGACTGGCGGTAGGCGGCTATTTCGTGCGGAATGATGGAATCTTGTGTCGGGAGGCCGGCGGAGCTTTTGTGCGCCGCGTTTTGCGGATGTGAGGAGACGGAACGGGATGGAAGACGGTAGGGAGTTGGAAGGAGGGACGGAGGTAATGACGGAAAAGACGGTGGAGCCCGCACTCTCCGGCCCGCTCTCCCACGAGGGGCATAGGAGCGGACAGTTTTCTGTCTCCCCATATGCCCGACGCGGGAAGGGGGAACGGCGGCCATGGCAGTGCGGTGTCCGGAAGTTCTGCCTGCACCCATAGCCCACGGATCGAATGATGCGGGCCGGCATATGCTATACATGCCGACAAGGATCTGCAAGGGGAGTTTCCGGTGACCGCCGTTAGAGCAACACGCGTTGATGGTGCAGCGAAGCAGGTGCTTCCTAGGCAGCACGTTATTCGCTGGGACGCTGTGAAGAAGCCGCAGGCCCTCGAGGAAGCGCTTTGGACCTACGTCAGACCCGGTATGTCGGTCGAGTCTATCCGAGCCTTTGCTGCCGCACAGAATATGGAAGTCTCATCGCTTCGGGGCAATACCGTCTACGCGTCGCATCCGGCGCCAAGCGCAGGCCCCTTCGTCAAGGCCAAGTGGCTCGTGCAATTCCGCTTCAATGACGCTCAGGAGCTAGACGATCTGAGCGTCCGAGAAGGCCTGATTGGCCCTTAGGCGCTGCCCAACAATAAACGCCTCGCTTTGGCCAGCTACTCTAGGTACACCGCTGAGCGTGACCGAAGAGGTTGTTCCTGGGCGGCGCCTTAG
>JACQGX010000273.1 GCA_016199265.1 Chloroflexota bacterium
CCGGTGTTGTTGAACGTGAACCGAATCGTGCCGGCCGGAAGAGTGAGCTCCTTTGGCTCGAACACGTATTGCGAGCCGCGTTCGAGCATCGTGACTTCTACGACCGGCGTGGATTGGGCCTGTGCCGAAGGCGCCGCGCTAAACCAGGCGACGACGACAATCGCGAGCGCGGTCGCCGCCAGAAGACGTAGCGGTTTCAAAGACAACTCCTGGAAAGGGACTCGACAGTTCGCCGGTGGGGGAGTTGGGGGCGCAGAAGCGATCTGCCAGCACCCTGACGGTATACGCACCGCGGCTGACGACGGATGCTTGAGAGACAGCACGTCCTGCCGGACCAAGTTGCCTATTGGGCCGGTTCGAGCTCAGGGGCCCGGCCGGCGAGCCAGGTGAGGCGGGAGAACGGGCGGTAGGCGAACCAGGCGCGGCCGACGATGTTCTGGAGCGGTACTGCTCCCCACAGGTGTGAGTCGCTGCTGCTGTTGCGGTTGTCGCCGAGCACGAAGATACTGTCGGGCGGCACCACCGCCGGCCCCCAAAGGTAGCGCGGCCGCTCGCGAACGTAAGGCTCATTGAGTGAGCGCCCGTTAACCCACACCCGGCCACGCCCGATGGCGATCGTCTCGCCGGGCAGCCCGACCACCCGCTTGACGTAATCGATGCGCGGGTTTCCCGGATACCGAAAAACGATGACCTCGCCCCGCTGCGGGAGCCGGAGCATCGTGGCGATCCGGTCGACGATGACGTACTCGTGCGGGTAGATGGTGGGCGCCATGCTTGCGCCATCGACCTCGAACGCGCTGACCGTACGATGAAACAACGCCATCGAGGCGAGAAGCAGCATCAGGTGGATGGCTTCGCGGGCCACGATATGGCGCCACATAGCTCACCCACAGGATAGCGCACCAAGTTGGAAGGGGAACCTAACTCCCGCCCTGGCGCGGCTGGCCTCCTTGACCGGCCTGGCCGCCGCCCTGGCGCGGCTGGCCCTGGCCGAAGCTGCCCGGCCCGGCGCCGGCGCCTTCGGGGACGATGCTGACCGAAGCCGCGGTCACGGTTCCGTCCGGCCCCGGCTGGCCTTGGGGCTGGACGGTCACGCGCGCGCCGGCGATCAGGTCGGCAACGGTGCCCACAGCCTGCTTCGTGATCTGCGTCTGGTCGGTCAGCGTCGCCTTCACCTGCTGGTTGTTCGGGCCCGTGACGTAGAGCGTTTTCCCGTCGACGCGCTCGACCGAACCGACGGTTATGCCTCGACCTTGGCCGCCCTGGCCGGCCTGACCTCCCGCATTGAGCTGGGCACCCTCGGCACCCTGGGCCCGCAGGGCAAGCTGGCCGCCCGCGATGGCAGCCTGGACGGCGGGGGTGCCGCGCTTGCCGTACGCCACACCGGCGCCGAATGAGGCGCCCCATCCCAAGCCGAAGACGGCGACGCCGATGAGGAGGGGTTTGAACATGGTGCGTAGTCCTTACATGAAGTGGTGCGTTACTCGTAGCGCAGGGCTTCGATGGGGTTGAGGCGGGAGGCCTTGACGGCGGGGTAGACGCCGAAGAACAGGCCGATCAGCGCCGAGACGGTGAAGGCGAGCACGATCGCGTCTGGGGTAACAAGCGTTTGCATGGGCGGTGTCCCTGCCCCTCCAAAACTGCGGCCGTTCAAGAGGCTCGAGCCTCCGGCGCCGAGCAGGATGCCGATGGCGCCGCCGACGACGCTGACGACGGTGGCCTCGATCAGGAATTGCGCCAGGATGTCTTTACGTTTGGCGCCGATGGCTTTGCGGATGCCGATTTCCCGCGTGCGCTCGGTGACGCTCACCAGCATGATGTTCATGATTCCGATGCCGCCGACGAGCAGCGAGATGCCGGCGACCGAGCCGAGGAAGAGCGTGATGAAGCCGGTGATCTGGTTGGCCGTTGCGAGCAGGTCTTCTTGGCTGCGGATGGTGAAGTCGTCCTGTGCCGCGCGGTGCCGCTCGCGCAGCAGCTCGCCGATGTTCTGGACCGCAGCTTGGGATGTCTCGGATCGGTCGTCGACGAGTTGGGCGTAAACCGTCGAAACGGTCTGGCCACCACGCGCCGTGCGGTTGCGGTTCATGCGCGTCTGCATCGTGGTGAGCGGAACGAGCACGATGTCGTCCTGGTTGCCCTGCGCCTGCGCGCCCTTTCGCTCGAGGACGCCGATGACGCGCAGGTTGACTTGGTTGACGCGCACCGTCTGGCCGATGGGGTCGCCGTCGGCGAAGAGCGTCTCCTTGATGTTCGCGCCGAGTACGGCGACGAGTGAGCGGGAGTCGAGGTGTTCCTTGGAAAGGAACTGCCCTTCGGCGACGCGGAAGTTACGCACCTCCTCAAACTCGGGCGTGACGCCGTTGATGCGGCCGAAGGTGTTCTGGCCGTTGGCGATGATCTGACCGCCGTTGGCCTGCTCCGGGGCGACGGCGACGACTTGCGGCACGCGTCCTGAGGTGAGGATGGCCTCGGCATCTTCCGCCGTCAGTGTGGGGGCGCTGCCGGCTTGCGTCCGCACGCCACCCTGCGTCTGCGCGCCGGGTGAGATGAAGAGCAAGTTCGAGCCGAGCCCTTTGATCTGTGCGGTTACGCTCGCCTGGACGCCTTTGCCGATCGACATCAGCGAGATCACGGCGCCAACGCCGATAATCATGCCGAGCATCGTGAGTGACGCTCGGAGCTTGTTGGCCCCCAGCGCGCGGATGGCGACGCGCAGGCTTTCGGTCAAGTTCATCGTCGTTTCTTAACGCGTTCCGAGTCCAAACTCCCAGGTCCGAAGTCCAAAGTCCAATCCCGGGGACTGAGCCCATTGGACTTGGGACTTGAGACTTGGAACTGAATTCTAAGCCAAAGCCAAGGTGAAAGCCCCAGGCATCCTCACTTTGCACTTTGCACTTTGCACTTTGCTGGTGGTTTAGGCCGCGGCCTCGTGGATGGCGCGGGCGATGAGCTGTTCCTCCACAGGAATGGGCTCATCCTCGCTAATCTGGCCGTCGCGGATGTGGAGGATGCGCCGGGTATGGTAGGCGATGTCGTGCTCGTGGGTGACGAAAATGACGGTCATGCGTCGCTCCTGGTTCAGCCGCTGGAAGATGGCCATGATCTCCTCTGAGGTGCGCGTATCGAGCGCGCCGGTCGGCTCGTCGGCGAGGATGATCGACGGCTCGTTTACCAGCGCGCGTGCGATCGCGACGCGCTGCTGCTGGCCGCCGGAGAGCTCGGTCGGCCGGTGGTGGAACCGGTCGCCCAAACCCACCGCCGCCAGCGCCGCCTTTGCCCGCTCCTTCCGGTCGCGCACTCCGGCGTAGAGCAGCGGCAGCTCGACCTGCTCGAGTGCGTTCGTCCGTGCCAACAGATTGAACTGCTGAAAGACGAAGCCGATCTTGCGATTGCGTACCTCCGCCAGCTCGTCGTCGCTCAGCCGGCTCGTCTCCACGCCGTCGAGCCAGTAGGTGCCGCCCGTCGGCTGGTCGAGACAGCCGAGGATATTCATCAGCGTCGATTTGCCCGAACCGCTGGGCCCCATGATCGACACTAGCTCGCCGCGCATGACCTCGAACGAAACGCCCCGCAGCGCATGGACGGTCACGTCACCCATGGTGTACGTCTTGGTCAGCGCCTCCACCTTGATGATCGTCTCGGTGGGGCGCACGGGCTCCTGGTCGCCGGCCGCCGGGTAGGCCGGGTCGGGCTGCCGGCGGGCCGGCTCGATTGCCGCGCTGCTCGTCGTCGTTGCGATCATTGCTGTGCTCCTATGTTCCTCCACAGGACGTTACCGCCGCACGACGACGGGGCCGCCACCGGGCGCGCCGAAGCCACCGGGTCCGCCGAAGCCACCGGCGCCGCCGAGACCAGGGATACGGGCCTGCGCGGTCGTGGTCGTGGGGATCACGACGCGATCTCCCGGCTGCAACCCGCTGGCAATCTCGGTGAACTGGTCGTTGGCCATGCCGACCTGCACCGGGCGAGTCGCCGCCTTGCCCTCTGTGTCGAGCACCTCGACGAACCGGTTGCGTCCCTGCGAGCGGAGCGCTCGGTTTGGTGCGAGCACGACACCGTCTTTGCTGGCGGTGACGATACTGGCCGTGGCGGTCATGCCCGGTTTGACGCCTCTCGCCTGCGCCGGATCGACCGCAATCTGCACCGAATAGTTGACGACCCCCTGCTGCACCGTGGCCGTCGGCGCGATGACCTTGACGACGCCGCGGATACGCTGGTCGGGCAGCGCTTCCAGGGTAAGTGTTACCGGCTGGCCCGGCTCGATCTGGGCCACGTCGGTCTCGTCGACTACAACGTCTACCCGCACCTGGCGGGTGTCGACCAACGTAACCGCTGCGGTGCCGCTGCCCACCTGCTCGCCGAGATTGGCACCGGTAGCCGCGACGTGGCCGGCGAACGGCGCGATCAGCGTCGCCGCCGCCAGGTTCGCTTCAGCCTGCTTGAGCTGCGCTTCGCCCTGCTCGACCGACGCCATGGCCACTGCAATATCGTGCTCGGTCGGGCCGGCGCGTTTGAGGTCGAAGCTTGCCTGCGCCTGCGTCAGCGAGGCGAGCGCCGTCTGAATATCGTAGGCGTTGTTGTTAAGCAGTTTGTCGAGGCCGGCCTGCGCTTGGACCACCGCTTGCTGTGCGCTCTGGATCTCGAATTCGCTCGGCGTCAGCAGCTTGTCCAGACTCGCCTGTGCCTGTATCACCCCCTGCTGCGCCGCGGCGATGTCGGCCGGCGAAGGATTGAGGAGCTTCTCGACGTTGGCCTGCGCCTGCGTGACGGCCTGCTGGGCGGCGGCCACGTCGGCCGGCGACGGATTCAGCAGCTTGTCTAGACTCGCCTGCGCCTGATCGACGCCCTGCTGGGCGGCCTGTATGTCGGCCGGCGAAGGGCGCAGCAGCTTATCGAGGCTGGCCCGCGCCTGGGCGACCGCTTCCTGCTGGATGCGGATGTCCCAGTCCGAGGGGCCTTGCGCCTGCAGCTTGCCCAAGTTGTTCTGGGCGGTTTGTAGCGTGATCAGCGCCTGCTGGACGGCGGCTTCGGCGGCTGCCTGGCTCAGATTGGAACCCGCCTTACCGGCGTTGGCGGCTTCTGTCCGCGCTTTGTCCAATTGGACCTGCGCGTTCTGCACCGCGAGCTGCGCGTTCGCGACGTCCTCGGGCTTGGCGGTGCGAGGCTGGTCGATCAACTGGGCGAGCTTGGTTTTCTGCTGGTCGAGCCCGGCCTGCGCAGCCGCGATGTCCTCGGGCCGCGGATTGGTCAGCGCCTGCAGCTTGGCCCTGGCCGAGGCGAGCGCCGCTTCGGCGCTGCGCACGTCCTCGGTCCGGGGAGTCTGAAGCTGCTGGAGCTTGAGCGTGGCGCTCTCGAGCTGCGCCTGGGCGGCGGCCACATCTTCCGGCCGCGGGTTGGCCAGCGCCTGGAGCTTCGCCTGCGCCGCCGCGAGCTGTGCCTGTGCCGCCGCGATGTCTTCGGCGCGCCCACCGGCGAGGAGCTGGTTGAGCTTGATCTGCGCGCTCTCGAGCTGGCTGCGCGCCGCTGCGACTTCGGGTCCCGCGGACACCGCCCCCGCCTGCTCGACTTTGATGCGAGCCGCGTCGACCTGCGCCTGGGCGGCGCGGATGTCTTCGAGCTTGGCGCCGGCCTTCGTTTGCTCGAGCTTTGCCCGCGCACTACTAGTATTCGCCCGCGCCTGCGCGAGTGCGACCTGGAGGTCAGAATCGTCGATGCGGGCAAGCGGCTGGCCCTCGGTCACGGCGTCTCCGACGCCGACAAACAGCTCGGCCAGGCGGCCGGCGGACTTGAAGCCGAGCTTGGATTGGGCGAGGCTGGCGACGCTGCCGGTGGCGCTGGCGGTTGCGGTAATGCTTCCCAGCGCGATGTCGGCGGTCACCAGCCGCGCCGCCGTTGCCGGCCGAGGCGCAAATCGCTCGTAGCCGGCGTAGCCGCCTACCGTGGTCAGCGCCAGCACGGCGCCGAGAGAGACGTATTGAGAAAGCGTCAGGCGAGGCAGTGTCGGGTGCTCCTTATTGGCGTATCGCTGTGTTAGTCTCGCGCACCGCTCCTAACGCCGCTTTTGCTGAGTGTTAAATCTTCGTTAAAAGCACGCGCGCCGGAGCGCCGGAGCGCCGGAGACTCACCGGCGCGTCCGTTCATCACGAGAACGAATGGCCGAGGGTATGCTGAGGTGGTGTGAGGTGGCGACGGTTGCCACGCCCGCTCATCGCCGCATCGGGTCGGGCCGGCCTTGCGCCAGAACTGACGGGTCACCGCGGGACTACCGGCCATCTTGCAGGTGGCGCAGCTCCGCGCGCAGCGCGCCTACGTACCGGTGCAGCAGCCGTACCTCTTCAGCCAGCTTCGCCGCGTGCTCCATCTGCCTATCGGTGAGCGGTCGCGTAAACCTGATCGCCAGGAGCGACCGGAGTGTCCGCTGTGTCCACCGTATGTCGGCACGCTCCCGCGCAATCTCGGCACGTAGTTGGAGCAGGCGACCACGACCACCAGCGGCCTCACCCATACGATCTCCCGCGGCAATGAGTTATTGATTATTCCAGACCGATACACAAACGTTACGAAAGCATATACCACGACTCGGTAGCGCGTTTGGCGACCGCTACCGGCACTCAATGCAAACGTCGCTCAGGCGCGTCTGCACCTCACCCTGCGCATCGATCGTCAGCTCGACGTTCCGTGATCGCATGGTCGCAATATCAGTCATTCTTCAGCGATCTGTTCAGTCGTCCGTTGGCCAAATCTCAGACAAACCTCATGACCTGCGTCTATAGTCGCAAAGAGGGGTATGCACCTCCACTTCGTCCAGTCTGGGCCGGGCGAGCCGCTGGTTGCGCGGGGTGCGCCGCGGCCGCACATCGAACGAAAGGGAGTGAGAAGCAGCCGGACATTGGCGGCTGTCACCGGAAACACGAGCCAGACAAATAGAAGACAACTACAAAATAGGTACAAGTAGGAGTTGACATGGCTACAACGAGTGTGATGGAAGAGGCGGCGACCTCGGGCGCGACCACCTCGCAGCCACCGGTGGGTGAGCAAGAACTGAAGCTACCACGAGAAGTGGCCGCCGCCGCGCCCGGTTTGCGGACCTTCGTCGGCCCCTAAGCGGGAGTCTGGTGGAGTCCCACATCGGCGCCTGACCTGCGGCCGCTCAAGTGCCTTGCGAGGCGCACGACGCCGCATCAGGTGGCTGATGTCGCACTTCGAGAGCTCTACTCGATGCGTTGTTAGCTGCTGCCCATCCGACCCAAGCTTTCGGTCAAGGTCCCGTCTCTCTCACTGCTCCAAGGGGCACAGCGCGAACGTGGCATGCGACGTGCAATTGCCGTGACTGAGGACGTGAATGAGGAGGTGTAGCCCGCGGATGTTTGTGAGTTGCCAGAGGAAGTGTGAGTCTGCAGCAAGGGGACACAACCGTGCCAATCCAAATGACGGTCGATAGTGTGCGCATCGATCTCCTGGCGCGCCACCGCCTGCTCGTGCTCAAAGAGAATGAGCGCGAGCGCTATCTGCCGATTGCCGTTGGCGCCGCCGAGGCCGGCGCGATCGCCGTGAAACTGATGAACGCGCGCGTGCTGCGTCCGTTGACGCACGATCTGCTCGCCAGTGTGGTCACCTCGCTTGGCGGGAAGGTCACGCAGGTGCTCATCAACGACGTCGTCGATGGGACGTTCTTCGCACGGGTGATCGTCGATGCCGGTGGACGGCACGTCGAGGTCGATTCTCGTCCGTCGGACGCTATCGCCTTGGCGCTGCGCGTCGACGTACCGATCTTTGTCGAGGAGTCGGTCTTAGCGCGTGTTGCCGTCGAACCGGAGCAGCAGGCATGGTCCGAGGGCACGCTGGGGGCGGGAACGCCGGCTCACGCAGCGGAGCCAATCCGCGTTGAGCAGCTCGCCGCGTTCAGGGAGGTGATCGAGCGGCTCAACCTGGACGACTTGGGACGGTGAGGCGCAGTTCCCCTCATCCCCCGGCCCCTTCTCCCACCAGGGGAGAAGGGGAGAGGCATCTCCTCGGGAGAACGGTTCCCCGTTCGCCCACCGTTCCCCCTCTCCCCTGGTGGGAGAGGGGGAACGGGGGTGAGGGGGAGCCCCGCCGCTACGCATTAAGGTGATACCGCACACTGGCCACCGCGGTGCGCGGGCGGAACAGCAGCGCGCCCTTGAGTTGGAGCGCGGTGTGCGTGTGCAGGAACACCTCCCACCAGTGCGCCGGCATGTACTCCGGCAGCAGCACCGTCACGATCGCCGTGCCCTCGGGGTGGCGCTTTTCGACGGCGTCGATGAAGCGCAACAGTGGGCCAATAAAGGCGCGGTAGGGCGACTCGATGATCACCAACTCGACGCCCGGGTCGTACCGTTCCCACCGATGCTGGAGGTCGTCGGCCGAGTCGGCATCGTCGGTGACGTGCACGGCTTGGATTACCGCGGAGCGACCGCCGTTGCCCGGCGCGCCGTTTCCGTTCACCTGGCCGGTGAGCGAGCGCGCGTAGGCAATCGCGCGCAAGGCTGCTCGGTTGAGATCGGCCACCGGAATCAGGACGTAATGGTGCAGCTCCCGGACGGCCTCGTCCGGGTGCGACTCTCGGTCGCCGGGCTCGACGCGCAACTGGCCGGCGACCTTGTGGAAGTGCGCCCGGATGCCCAGGAGCAGAAACACCAGGGCGGGAATGAGGACGAGCACGACCCACGCGCCGAGCGCGAACTTCGTGACCGCGACGACGACCGCGACGATCGCCGTCACCGTCGCGCCGGCGGAGTTGACCACCAGGCGCCAGCGCCAGCCGGCCTCCCGCAGGCGCCACCACCGCCGCACCAGGCCCGATTGGGAGAGCGTAAACGCGAGGAAGACGCCGATGGTGTAGAGCGGGATCAGCGCCGTGACGCTGCCCTGGAAGATCAAGATCAGCACCGCCGCGACGATCGCCAGCAGGATGATGCCGTTGCTGAACGCCAGACGCCCGCCGCGAATCATGAAATGGCTGGGCAGGAACTTGTCGCGCGCCATGAAGGAGGCCAGGCGCGGGAAGTCGGCGAACGCGGTGTTCGCCGCCAACACCAGCAGCAGCGCGGTCCCGAACTGGACGAGGTAGTAGTACCAGCCCTTCCCCACCAGCGTGCGCGTCAACTGGCTGTTGACGGTCTCGAGCTCGGCCGGGTCGGGGATGAGGTGCAGCCAGCTCGAGAGGAAGCTGATCCCCAAGAAGATGGTCGAGAAGAACACCGCCATCAGAATCAGAGTGGTGCGCGCGTTGCGGTCGGTCGGATCCTTGAACGCGGCGACGCCGTCGGCGATCGCCTCGGTCCCGGTCAAGCCGACCGACCCGGAGGCGAAGGCACGCAGAATGAGGAAGAGCCCGAGCACCTCGAGACCGTGGATGGGCAGATGGGCGGGATTGTCCGGCGGCGGGACATACGCCGGCTGCGCGCCGGTCACGTACAGGAACAGCCCGTAGCCGAGCAGGCCGAACCAGCTCGCCAGGTAGATGTACGCCGGGGCGGCGAAGAGCATGCCCGATTCCTTGACGCCGCGCAGGTTGCCCCAGGCGATCAGCGCCACGGCAACGACCGCGAGCAGCACGCGGTTCTCGTAGAGCGCGGGAAACGCCGAAGTCAGCGCGGCCACCCCCGCGCTGACCGAGACGGCGACGGTCAGGATGTAGTCGACCAGGATCGACGCGCCGGCGACGAGGCCGGGGATCGTGCCCAGGTTGCGGCTGGTGACGATGTAGCTCCCCCCACCCATCGGATACGCCCGGATCGTCTGCTGGTAGGAGATCACGACGACGGCCAGAAGCGCGACGATCGCGAGCGAGATCGGCATCGTCAGCGCGAGCGCGGCGGTGCCGGCCAGCACCAGCACGCGCATCAACTCCTCGGTGGCGTACGCCGACGACGAGATGTTGTCGGTCCCAAACGCGGCCAGCCCGAGGAACTTGGAGAGCCGCTCGTGGCTCTCGTGCTCGCTGCGGATCGGCGTGCCGATCATCGTGCGCCGCAGCCGCCGCGCGAGCCGCCCAAACCGGCTGCCCGGCTCTGGCTCGGAGACGATCTCGTAGACGCCGCGCTCGAGCCGGCGCACGCCCTCGACGTGCGGGCGCTGCAGCCGAACGGCGCGGTCGCCGACGTGTGTGCCCCTTCTGGTCTCCGGCTCGGGGGCGAGAATGTCGACGTGACGCGTTATCCGCCGCCGCGGCGCGGGTCCGCCGGCTGGCGCAGCCGGTCCGGCGGCCGCGTTTCGCTGGCGGACTGGCCCGGGTGCAGCCGCCGGCGCCTCGCGCGATCGCACCGTATGCTCGTCACGCCAAGCGCTGCCGGCGGCATCCGGCGGCGCTGCCGGTGAGACAACGCGCCGCGCTCGGGCTCGTTCGGGAAGAGGTGGCGCCGACGTTGAGGGCACCTGCCCCGCTTGCGGAGCACCGTCGGCGAAGTACTCGGGCGCCCGCCCGGGTGTTTGCCCTGGTGTGACCGCCGCCGGTACCGTGCCGGCGGCGGGCTCGTCTTGCGGTGGCGGCGCAGCAGGCGTCGGCGGTCCGGCGCCGCGTTCACCCGCCGCCGGCTGGCCGCTCCCCCGCCGCCGGACCACATGTAACTTTTCAGGCATTACGGTGCTTCGGATTGTAACGCTGCGCTCTCCAGCGGCGCGTCGCCGGCGCCCGATCGGATTGTGTTCTTAAGAGCGTGCTGCTGGTTCGTACTGGGTGCAGCAGCATCATCGGGCCGCCTCTAGCTGCACTAAAGTGCGCTACGGGCCGCACACGTGGCGTGAGAGCCTACTACACCAAAGCCAAGGTGAAAGCCCCAGGCAGCCTCACTTTGCACTTTGCACTTTGCACTTTGCACTTGGTTTAGAGCGTGCAGTCCGCAATGAAGCGGCGCGTCAAGATTCCGCCGCGGCCGCTGCTGGCGGAGGCGGTATAGCTCAATTCGAGGAAGTAGCGCCAGTCGGTTCCCTGGGCGTTCTGGAACTCGGGCACTGGGCCCAGATTGACGGTACCATGCTCGATCGACGCTTGGTCTTTCGGCTTCACGTCCACAATCTCGCCGATCTCGCCTTCCTCGAGCTCGTCGGTGCGCATACCCAGCGCGTAAATGAGCGCCGCCATGCCCATCAGCTCATGGCTCATCAAATTGTGGACGCGAACGGTCGCCGTCCGCTGGAAGTATTCAAGCGCCGGCGTCTTTCCGGCTTTCGCTTCGCCGATAGAAAGCTCGTGATACGGCTTCGGCGCGATGTGCTCGGCATCGGCGAATTGCTGCAGCACCTCGTCATAGCGTGCCCGTCGCCGCGCTTGCACCTGTTCCCTTTCGGCACGCTCGCGCTCAGCGGCGGCCGATGCCTGCTGCTTTTGCCACTCGGTCAAGCCCTTAAACGGCGCCGTCAGTTTATCTAGTAGTCCCACGTATGGTTCTCCTCCCGCGGTCGTGCCGCGGTGCAACGCGGTGCAACAGTGACAGTGCTACGGGTAAAGTGTAACGCCTGCGCATCTTACGTACGAAACGCGGGCCAGGTCAACTCGGTAGGCCGGGGACCACAAAAGGCCGGCGACGGCGCTGCGCGGAGGGGGCTTATCGCACGCAGTCACCGTCACCGGCCACAACAGCATACGGCGTCCGTAGGGCGACCGGATGCCGAATGGCGTGCCGCCGGCCCGGTCCTCGCCCAGATTTAGCAGACGTTTAACAGATGTGCCATCCTTGAGTAATCGGAGTAATCGGCGCATCGCTATTGTTGAGGGAGGGTAGGTAGGTCCGGTGCAGAGCACGATTTTGGTGGCAGACGACGAGAAGCACATCGTGCAGTTGGTCAAGCTCTACCTCGCCAACGATGGCTTTCACGTCGAGACGGCGGCCGACGGCCAGCAAGCGCTGGAAAAGGCGCGCCGGTTGCGTCCCGATCTGGTCGTGCTCGATTTGATGATGCCCCGCGTCGATGGCTGGGAGGTCTGCCGCCGGCTGCGCAAAGAGAGCAACGTCCCGATCATCATGCTCACCGCACGTAGCGATGACGTCGACAAGATCGTCGGCCTCGAGCTCGGCGCCGACGACTACGTCGTCAAGCCATTCAACCCGCGCGAGCTCGTGGCGCGGGTGAAAGCCGTGCTGCGCCGCACGCAGACCACGCCGGACCAGGACGTCACGATCGATGTCGGCGACATTCACATCGATCCGGCCCGGCGTGAGGTGCGCCTCAGTGGCGCGCCGGTGCAGTTGCGGGCCAAGGAGTTCGATCTCTTGCTCGCGCTGGCTCAGGAGCACGGGCGCGTCGTGACGCGCGAATCGCTGCTCACCCGTGTCTGGGGCTACACCTATATCGGCGACAGTCGCACGGTGGACGTGCATGTGACCTGGCTGCGAGACAAGCTCGGGCAGAGCACGGCCCAGATTCAGACCGTTCGTGGACTCGGGTACAAACTCGTCGCGCCGGACACGGAGACTGGATCATGATGGCCGGTGTTTTCGGCGCTGCCGGCTCGATCAGGCGACTGCCGTCTGCCCTGCCGTCTGCCCTGACTGCTGCCCTGACCGCGCCAAGCGGCAGTCTACGTACGCGACTGCTCGCGGCGTTCCTGGCCATTATCCTGCTGACGTTACTCTCTGCCGGATCGGCGGTCGTCTGGGTTGTACAGGGCTACCGGACGCGGCTCGACGTCGATCACCTGAGAGAGCTGTCGTTTGCGGCGGCTGGTGCCGGCCGCCAGTTGGAGCGGCAAGATGCTCGCCCAGAAGAGATCGCCGCGTTTGTCGCCAGTCTCGTGGGCAGGAGCGACGTGCGTGTGCTTGTCCTCGATCAGCAGGGGGCAGTTGTCGCCGAGCGCCCGCTGCCGAACGGCGGTACCGACGTGTCGTTCGTGGGCAGACGTCTGGAGATACCGGTCGCCCCGCCCAAGCCAGCAGGCGGCGCCTCGCCGGGTCGTGCGCCGGCGTCGGGACGCTCGCCGTTGGCCGGCGGTACCCTGGTGTGGACGGACCCAACGCTGGTCCCGGGCCGGCCACACATCCTCGTCAGCGCGTTGGTCGCTTCGGGACCAGGCTCACCGGGCGCGCGCAACCCCGCGGCCGAGTCGCGCCCGGAGGGCTTGGAGCGGTCCCTTGGCCGCCAAACCGGCTATCGAGTTGTCCTTGCCATTCCCAAACGGCAGCTTGCGTCTGCTTGGCGGGAACTGACCCCGAACCTTGGCGCTGCCGCGCTGCTCGTCTTGCCCATTTCTGCCGCCGTTGCCTGGTGGCTCTCGCGATCGATTACCAGCCGGCTGGAGCAAATCACGCGCGCAGCACAGGCCATGGCACGCGGCAATCTGCGGCAGTCGATCCCGGTACAGGGGAGCGACGAAGTTGCCCAGTTGGCCACGGCGTTCAACGCTATGGCGCAGGAAGTGGCCGAAACGCAGCGACAGCTCCGGGAGTTCCTGGCGAACGCCTCGCACGAGCTGCGTACGCCACTGACGTCGGTCCAGGGGTTTTCGCAGGCGCTGATCGACCAAGCGCTGCCTGGGCCGGATGGTGCGCTGGAGGCCGGACAGATCATCTTCGAGGAGTCCGAGCGCATGCGCCGGCTCGTCGAGGATCTGCTGTATCTTTCGCGCGTGGAGTCCGACGAGCGGCCGCGTACACGTGGCGCGGTGGACGTTGCCACGCTTCTGCGCGAGGCGATGCGCCGCCTTCACGTCATCGCCGAACAGCACGGGCTCGTCGTCCGGGCCGACGTGCCGGACCTGCCGCTGATTCAGGGCGACGCCGACGAACTCGATCGGCTCTTTGGCAATCTGCTCGACAATGCCGGCAAGTACACGCCCCCCGGCGGGACGGTCACGGCGCGTGCCACAAACGCCGGCGACCACTTGACCATCACCGTGCACAACACCGGCAGCGTCATCCCGACCGAGGACCTGCCGCACGTGTTCGAGCGGTTCTACCGCGTAGACAAATCGCGCGCACGCGACATCGACGGCAGCGGTCTCGGCCTCGCGATCGCGCACGAGGTTGCGGTGCGGCACGACGGTGCGATTGACGTGACAAGCGAGGCAGAGCGAGGCACGGCGTTCACCGTCACGTTGCCGCTCGCCGGTCCGGCCGCACCGGCGGCCGATCCCGCAGCGGGAGGCCGTCCGGGCGACGTGGCGCGCCCTGCCCCCGCCGCCGCCATCGCTCGCAGCGCGTAATCAGAACTCCGCTCTCCTCGGATCGGTGAGCGCAGATTCCTGGCCGGCTCAGGACGGCTCGGCCAACGTCGACGGGCCGCCCGATTGGGTGCAGGCAGATGTTCCAGGGACCCGCCACGGTCTGTAGGGGCGTA
>JACQGX010000274.1 GCA_016199265.1 Chloroflexota bacterium
AGTGCAAAGTGAGGCGGCCTGCGGATTTCACCTTGGCGCTGGTGTAGAGGGTACCTCCTGGACATGGGCGCCGAGGGAGTGGGGAGGTACTGAGACTCGATGGCCGATACAGCTTTGATCTGCAGCGGTTCTTCGAGGCGACGTGTGGCAGGCCGGGGCCGTCCCGCACTACGGCACGCGTGGTTCGAGCAGCGCGACCGAGGCCGGGGGATAGTACGGGCTAGTCGCCCAGTAACTCGTCTAGGGTGATCGCGACGTCGGGCAGCAGCTCGGGCGCGGCGCGTTCGCCGCGGCGCACCAGGCGCGCATCGGCGTAGCCGCGGGGGCCGGGCCGGCGGTTGACCTCGAGCACCGGCTCGGGGCGGCGCGCGGTGGTCTTGAGGACGAGCAGCCAGACCTCGGGGACACCGGCCCGCGCGTAGAGCGGCAGCTTGAGCCGGCGGTCCAGCGCCTCGCTCGTATCGACGACCTCCACAATGAGCAGCACGTCCCTGGGACCAGGGTGGCCTCGCGCATAGTCGTCCGCACGCGGCCGTAGCAGCGCCACGTCGGGATCGGGCTCTGAGTGTTCGTCGAGTCGCACCGGGTTCTGCACCGCGACGATCGCGCGGTCACCGACGAGTCGGTTAAAGAGGCGGTTGGCGCGGTTGACCGCGGCCGCGTGAGGCGAGCCAATTGGGCTCATTGGGACAATTTCCCCGTCGAGCAGCTCGACCCGCTCGTCGGGCTTGAGGATGCCGGCCTTCGCCATGCGGTAGTAGTCCTTGACGGTGAATCGCCTGCGCGGGATTGCAGTGGCCATCTCATATCCTCACGGGAAACTGTAGCGAATCATCACGGGATCGCGTACGCTGTGTGCGGTGGTGATCCATCGCTATGGCGATTGGCCAGGCGTAATCCGGAACTTCTGGATGCACCCACAATAATCTCGCGTTGGGCGATGACCGGCGGCCGCACTTGCGGGCCGAACAGCGCGGCTGAAGCCGAGATGGGTGGTCCGAGCTAGTCGCCCAGCAATTCGTCGAGGGAAATCGCGAGGTCGGGCAGCAGCTCGGGAGCGACCTGCTCGCCGCGGCGCACGAGCCGCGTCTCGGCATACCCGCGCGGTCCGGGCCGCCGATGTACCTCGAGGACCGGCTCACGGCGGCGCATGGAGGTCTTCAGGAGGAGCAGCCAAACCTCGGGGACGCCGGACCGCGCGTAGAGCGGCAGCTTGAGCCGGCGATCCAGCGCTTCGGTCGTATCGACGACCTCCAGGACGAGCAGCACGTCCTTGGGGCCTGGATGCCTGTCGGCGTAGCCACCAGGGCGCGGCCGCAGCAGCGCCAGATCAGGTTCTGGCTCTGAGTGATCGTCCAGCCGGACCGGTCCCTGGACGCGCACGAGGGCAGCGTCTCCCACGCGACGGACGAACAGCAGATTAGCGCGATCGACGACTGAGCCGTGGCGAGGACCAATAGGGCTCACCTGGATCACCTCTCCGTCGAGCAGCTCAACGCGCTCGTCCGGCTCGAGGATGCCGGCCTTGGCCATCCGATAGTAGTCTTTGACGGTGAATCGCCTGCGCGTGATCGCGACTGCCATCTCATGCCCTCACGGGGGAGTGTAGCACACGCTCACGGTACAGTGTAAGCAGGAATCGGCAGCCAGACGCTAAGCCGGATTATTCGTCCCCACCGGCGTTACCCACTTATCCTTCGACAAGCTCAGGATGAGCGGGGCCGCGCGAATAGTCTGGGTTAGCCCGTGATCTCTACCGCTTTGCCGGCTTCGGCGGATTGGTACAGGCCGTCGATGATGCGCTGGACGTTGAGGGATTCTTCGGGCTTGACGAGGGGCTCGGCGCGGCCGGCGATGCAGTCGACGAAGCGCTGGAAGCGGAGGAAGTTGCCTTGGAAGCCGGCGCGGCCGGTCGGCACGGCCGGCGTTTCGTCCTTGAGGCCGGTGCTGTCGTCGATCAGGATGCGGAACGGGTTGGTCGTCGCGCTGCCGGTGGTGCCGTAGAGCTCGGTCCAGCGCCGCTCGTCGTCGGCTTGGTTGAGGAGCCAGCTCGTTTCCAGATAGAGCGTCGCGCCGTTGGCGAAGCGGATGAGCCCGGCGCAGAGGTCCTCGACGTCGTAGCGCTCGGGGTCGAACGCGCCGGTCGAGCCGAGGCGGTTCTGGGAGGCCACGCCCGGACGGTGCGCGAGCTTATCGTACGTCGCGCCGAAGACACCCACCGGCGGGGGATTGCCCATCAGCCAGACGGCCAGGTCGAGGGCGTGGACGCCGATATCGATCAGCGGCCCGCCGCCGTTGAGCTTCTTCACCGTGAAGACGCCGCGGGCGGGCACGCCGCGCTTGCGCAGCGCCGCTGCCTTGGCGTAGTAGATCTCGCCGAGGTCGCCGGCGGCCGCCCGCCGATGGATGGCCTGGGCCACCGGCGAGAAACGGCCGCCGTGGCCGATGGTGAGCACTTTGCCCGTCTCGCGCGCGACAGCAATCATCTCCTTGGCCTCGGCGACGTTCATCGCCATCGGCTTTTCGCACAGCACGTGCTTGCCGGCGCGCAGCGCCGCGATGGTCGCCTCCTTGTGGACGAACGGCGGCGTCGCGATCGTCACGCCGTCGAGCTCGTCCAGCGCCAGCAGCTCACGGTAGTCGGCAAAGTCGCGCGGGATGCCGAAGCGCTCGGCCATTGCCTGCGCGGCTTCGGGTACGACGTCGGCGCACGCGACGACCTCACACACACCCTGCGCCTCGAGCTGCTTGAGGCTTGGCGCGTGCGAGCCGCGGGCGATGCCGCCACACCCAATGATTCCCAGCACTGGCTTCCCATTCTTCACTGCGTTCGCTCCTTACCCTCTCGTGGACAGTGGATGGTACGGGATGCGCGTCCGGCTGGCCGATTGACGTTCGGTTAACGCAGAGCGCCTATGCTCGGTGGGGCGAGGGCGCGTGCATCGGTAGGAGTGAAGGAAGATCTCCACAGCGTGATGGGAACTTATGGTGCGCCTGGTACGTCATGGATTGGACGGCAACGTTCAACGGTGAAGTGGAGCGTGCTGCAACGACCGCAGCGGCACAAAACAAGGGAGCAAGCGCAATGCGCAGTCTTTGCAGCGGCAGGGCATCGTACGCGCGCGTGCGTGCGGCGCTGATGCCTTTTGTGGCGGCTGTCACGGCGCTGGGACTAGGCCTGGGAATCGCGCCGTCTCCAGCGGCCGCGTGCTCGTGCTTGCCCGTGACGCCTCAGGAACTGGCTGCCCGCGCCGACGCCGTGTTCACGGGAACGGCCGTGTCGGTGGTCGTCCACCCGCTGGGCGCGGGGTCGCTTGACCAGTTCGACAACCGAGTAGAAACGCGGTTTGCCGTCGAATCGGCGTACAAGGGCCCGGTGGGTCAGTCAATGACGGTCGTCACGCGCGGCTCGCCGGGACTGTGCGGCATCGTGTTCGGCGAGGGAGGACGCTACACGGTCTTCGCGAGCGGGGCGACGCGCAGTGACGGCGGCTTCGCGGCGGGTTCCGGCACCTACTCGACGCACCTGTGCGCGGGCACGCGCGCGGGCGACGTCGACCCGGCCCGCTATGGCCTGGCGCTGCAGCCGGTGGCCGTTGAACCGGCGGACGAGGACGAGCAGACGTCCGATGTGGCGGCCGCAGAGCCGGCGCCGCCTGAGCCACCGACCGGCGCATGGACGGCAGCCGCGCTCTCACAGCCGCGCAGCGAGCTCACTGGGGCGGTCGTCGGTACACAGGCGCTCTTCGCCGGCGGCCGGACCGCCGAGGGCGAGTATTCGGATGTGGTGGACATGTACGATGCCTCGACCGGCGAGTGGTCGACGGCGGCCCTCTCCCGGGGCCGCGCCGGCATAGCGGCCGCCACGGCCGGCACGCTGGTCCTGTTTGCGGGCGGCAGAGACGTCAGCGGCCCCTCGACCGACGTCGTCGATGTCTACGACAGCGT
This sequence comes from Chloroflexota bacterium, assembly GCA_016199265.1. Taxonomy (GTDB): domain Bacteria; phylum Chloroflexota; class UBA11872; order UBA12225; family UBA12225; genus JACQGX01. The sequence continues at coordinate 3,949 of JACQGX010000274.1, forward strand.
CACCGGGGAGTGGAGAGTGACGGCGCTCCCCCGCGTGCGTGAAGTGCGTCTGGTGAGCACGGTGGGTACGTCGGTGGTGTTCGTCGGCGGCACCGCCGTCACCCCGAATGCGTATAGCCCGGTCGTCGCCGACGTCTACGACGGCGCGAACGGGACGTGGATGGCCGCAACGCCGGCGCTCGCGTCGTGGGACCAGGCGCTTGCCGTAGTCGCAGACCGACTGCTGATCGCCGGCGGCGCCGCCCGGTGCGGCAAGCCGTGTGTTGGCCTGTCGTCGGGGCAAGCGGCGATCTACGACGGCGCGACGGGCCGCTGGTCCGGCGCAACGCTCTCACAGGCGCGCTGGGGCGTCGCCACTGCCACCGTCAACGGCCGCGTGCTATTCACCGGCGGGACGTTCGAAGTGACGAACGCGCTCGAGACGCAGGTTACGAACGCGGTTGACCTCTATGACGCCACGACCGGCCGGTGGTCGACCGCTTCGCTGTTCCAGGCGCGGTCGGCCCCGGCGGCCGCGGTCGCCGGCTCGCAGGTGCTCTTTGCCGGCGGTGCGGCCGGCAGCCAGCCTTCTGAACTGGTGGACATCTACGATGCGAATCTGGACCAGTGGCGGCTGGCACGGCTTGCCGAGCCGCGCGCCGGCCTCACCGTCGCCACGGTAGGCACGAAGGCGCTGTTTGCCGGCGGCCGCACGCAGCTCGACTTCCAGCCGCAGTCGGTCTCGCCGGTGGTGGACATTTACGATGCGGCTACCGGCGAATGGACAGTCGCGCAGCTCTCGCAAGCGCGCGCGCAGCTCGGCGCGCGCGCGGCGGGCAGAAAGGTGCTCTTCTTTGATCGGGGCGAGAGTCCGGCCGCCGTCGTCGACATTTACGATGCCGGCACTGGGGAGTGGTCGACCGCGACACTCTCCATCGCGCGGGCGATGCCTGCGGTCGCCACGGTGGGCGAGACCGCCATTTTCGCCGGCGGCCACGACGGCACCGGTCCGTCCGCTGCGGTCGACCTGTACCACAGCGCGCAGACTGAAGCGCCGAGGCCGGTGGCGCCGAGACTGTCCCAAAGTGAGTAACGTCGTCTGCTAGCCGCGACCGCCGTGGGCTGAAGCCGCACGGCTACGTGAACCAAGCCGGCTCAAGCAGGCTCTCTGGAGGGCGCTTCCAGCGTGCCCCCTTCGGCTGCGCTCAGGGCACGCTCTGAGAGTCAGCGGACGACGGTCTCGGTTGGTACGCCGAGGTAGCCGGCGATTTCCGCCGCGAGCGCCGACAAGGCCGTCTCGTCATGCGACTCGTGGACGGCGATGGAGAGATCATCGCTGAGCGCGAGCGAGAGACGGCTGGGTGCGCCTGCCGTCGTGAAGTAGAACCGCTCGATCCGCACGGCGGCGACCTGGCGCAGTGGCGCAACCGGCTGCGCATTGAGGAGCAGCCGGTTTGTCGTGCGGTCGAACACCAGCTTGTGTCCCTTCAGCACGATGCGCGCGGTCGGGAGGAGTTGTGGAAGATTCATCAGGAGCGGTACGGCCGCGAAAATGGCACCGAACAGGTACCACTGCACGTCGAACGGCAGGAATTCCGGGTAGGACCGCTCAAACCGATCACGCGATCCCGACAATCGAAGCGCGGCAGGGCCGAGATAGATCGCGGCCAAGATCGCGTACCACCAGGCAAAGCGTGGCAGGTGGCTCAGCAGTGCCGAGGCGTACGCGAGGCGCGACTTCCTGAGTACGAGGCAGCCAGGGTTGTGCTCGACAACGACGCGCGTCAGCCTCGGCCGAGCGTCGTGTAGCCAGCGAATCATGGCGCCGCTCCTTATTGGTGCGCTTCCTCGATACAGTAACGCGAACTGCGGAGAGCCCGTGCCCGACGGCCGTTGACGCGTGGCCAGGGCGTTACCTCAGGCGTACACGATTTGCACACCCAGATACCTGGCGATCTCTTTGGAAAGCGCCGCGATGTCGCCGCCATCGCCCTGCTCGACAGAGGTCATCTTACCGTTAGACAACAGCAGCGACAGAGAGTAGCTCCACCTGAATCTGCCGCTGTGGCTTCGCTTGATGTGGACAGCGACGATCTGGTCCAGTGTCGCAACGAGCCGGCCATTACACCACAGGCTGTTGGCCGCGCGATCGAAGCGCAAGACTTCTCCTTGCCAGGCGATGCGCGCCTTGCGGACGACGCGGGGGAGGAACGGCAGCGGCGCGAAGGTCAGAACCAGAATGACGAAAGGAGGCAGATAGAGCATCAGCGACACGAACTGTGCGGGGCTGATGTCAGAGGGGTCGAGCCTTTCCGGTGCGAATGCAGCGACTTGAAGCACCAGTTGCAGGAATTCACCGGCCAACTGCGGAAACTGCCAGATCATCTCCCAGTGGGAGGGCAGAAACCGCCAGAACTGACTGAGCACGACGTACCAGATGCCAAAGAAGACGACGTCAAACGCCAGTTGGGCGCGATGCGCGCCACGTGACTTGGCCAGCTCCAGACAGCCGTTGTCGTACACGCGGGACACGAATGCTGGTCACCAATTCTGAATGTCAATCTTCCGCTGCCAGGTCTGGCAAGCGCCCAGGTTCAACCAAAAGTTGTCGTACACGCGGCCGGTGCGAGTGTCACGCAGTATCACGTGGTGTTGGCCCGCCGGGATTTGCTCCAGGGCGTTCCCGTACGTGTCGAGATAGCTACCCACGAGGACACGCACGGATTGAGGCGCGGTGATGTTTACCCAGCCAAAGTTGTTGATCGCGCAGGACCGCGAATCGCGGACTGGCTCCTGCCAACGCTCTGGCGGCGGCCTCTGCGGCTCATTGCCGCGCCCCCAGTACTCTAGCGTCGGACGTACGGACGTCATGTCAGCGCCTCGAGGAATTCGCTCGATCAGTGCGGCTGGCCAACTGTAGAAACCGCCTCCTCTCGCCTTCATGACCAGCTCGTGTGTTTCGGAGTCCGGAATGAGGTGCCGCTTGCCTCCTTCCAGCAGCCACACGTCGCCATCCGAGAAGGTGCACTGGCGTTTCCCTGGGCAAGCCACGACGGTCTTGCCCTCATCATCGGGATCGTACGGCGCAGCCGGCTTCTGGGACGGCACGTCGGCGCCGTGCGGGATACGGTCGATGGTCGCGGCGGTGTACTTGTAGAAGCGCTTGCCGTTCTGGGCGTAGATGGCGTCAAACGTTTCCTGATCGGGAATGCGCCGCCGATTGCCGCCCTCCAACTGCCACGCATCGCCGTCGCCGAAGTAGCACGTGCTCGCGCTGCACGCCATCACGATCGCGCCCTCGTCCTTGGCGTCGTACGGCGCCGCGGCCGCCGCCGCCAGGGTGCCTCTGCGGAGCTGGCCAGGATTGAGGCTGAACCGCCACTGCCACTGCCCCTCATCCAGCACCAGCTGCCCGTAGTTGCTGCCGTCGATGCCGAAGAGCTCGACGTCTTGGATCGATTGGATGTGCAGGAGCTGCGGCTCGGTCCACTCGGTCTCCCACTTGACGAGGTAGATGGGGTCGCCACTCTTGAGCAGCCCCGCCGAGAGTCACGGGTCCCCCAGTGGCAGCGCCTGGAGCGCCTCCAGCGAGACCTCGTGCCGGTCATTCCAGTCCACGTACCGGCCCGCCAACGCCCGCGTGTCGCCGCCCCAGTGGAGCAGGCCATCCCAGCCCACGATCCACAGGTGTGGGGTGTCCTACAGCCGCACGACGGCGCCGGGTCTCAGGCTGCTGTCTGGCCCGGCCGACGGCGTCATCGTGAGTGCTGCCGGCCGGGCGTCGGCCGGCGGCGCGAGCAGCCCCACCGCCAGGGCCACGGCTACGATCAGCGCGAGCAGCCATCGCTTGTTCGTGTCTGCCTGGGCCATCACTCGTGCACCTCCTCGACTCCTGCGCGTTTTGCCTGCTTGCCTGGCCGGCTTCACAGGAAGGACGCTCGGGAGGGCGCATATGTTCCCGTCTTGCGGCACATTTGTGCTCGTTTCGCCGCTTATTGTAGGCGGCAAACGTCAGTCAAGCGTCAATGGCAGGCCATCAGGCTACGCCATTGCCTCAGTCGGTCGGTCGGGGTGGTAGACGTCGACCGCATCGGACAGACGAGTGCCGACAAAATGGTCGCCTCCTGCAGCCGATACCGCCCCACTGCGCTTGGCAGGAATGACGCTCACGCTCTTCGGTTTGTTCCCGTCTTGGCGCGCACTGTAGGCGATGCGCGTCAATTGAACGTCAATCGGAGTAACGGGCGGCCCGGATGAGAGGCGATCTTCACGGTTGGACCGTCTCGGCGGTGGGAGACTGCCCCAAA
>JACQGX010000275.1 GCA_016199265.1 Chloroflexota bacterium
GATGGCAGGCTCCTCTCCAGCGTGGGTGGTTAACCCTGGAGTAAGAGCCTGCCATTCCGCTCCCTTCCCCCGCCATCCGGGATAACTGGTTACGCCCCTACTCATCTTGCCTCTCGCCTCTCGCCTCTGTGAATGGCACACTATTGGCGTACCTATGAGAACCGCGTGGCGCATCGCACTCTCCACTCTGTGGCTGCTCTTGATCTGCTATCCCAACCCGCGGCTGTTGTGGCGTTCAATCCAGCACACGGTGAAGCCGCCGGTCGATCCTGAGGCAGTGCGGCAGTGGGCGGGCACGCTGCCGGGAGATCCGGTGGCGATCGAGCGCGCCGTTCACGAGCGCGTGCAGTACGCTATCCCGTGGCAGACGTTCCGCGTTCCCTGGGTCTTTGCCTCGCCGGCCCAAACGCTGGCGATTGGGTACGGCGACTGCCAGGCGCGCGCCGTCGTGCTCGCCAGCGTGCTCGCGGCCAAGGGCATCCCGCACCAGTTGCGTGCCTCGATTGACCACATGTGGGTCGACTATCCGGGCAAGCAAGCCAACGTGCTGGAGAACGACGCCAAGACGTTCTGGTCGCGTCACCCCCCGGCCGGGGGTGCCGAAGGAGGCGGCTTTCACTTCCGCCTCCCCCAGATTGACTGGGCCGAAACGTACCGCATCGAGAAGGAGTACTTCTGGGACGCCGCGCCGCTGAGCCGTAGGCTTGCACTCGTCGCCGGCCTGGCAATCATCTGGCTGTTCCCCCTCATCGCCTGGCCCCTGCTCCCGCGGCGGGTCCCCCCTCATCCCCCAGCCCCTTCTCCCACTCGGGGGAGAAGGGGAGAGGCGCCTACACTCGGGGGAGAAGGGGAGAGGTGCCTACAACGGAGCCCCGTCGCCCCGTCCGACCACCGTTCCCCCTCTCCCCTTGTGGGAGAGGGGGCCAGGGGGTGAGGGGCGATCGTGCGCATCGCTCTAGCGGGCGCGCGACTACCATTGAGTCATGGATAACTCCGTCTCAGATGCATCTGTCATTTTGCGGGACGTCGAACCAGACGACTGGCCGGCGATTGCCACGCTGATCGGCCGGCGGCCCGAAGAGGGGGCCGGCCTCCGCCGCCAGGTTCAGGCGGGCTACGATCCGTGGTTCGCGCTCGTCGCGGTCGAGGCCGGCGGGGCCATCGAGGCCGGCGAAACCAACATTACGGGGAATGCTCGTCGCGCACGTGGCGAGATCGTCGGCGCCGTCGTCGCCGGCGTACCGCGCGGCCGGAGCGAGGGCGGGTCGGAAGAGGCGCGGGCCGGCACCATCCTGTGGGTCGAGGTCGCCGCACGGTGGCGGCGGCGCGGTGTCGGGACGCGGCTGCTCACCGACGCGTTTGACGAGCTGCGCGATCGCGGCGTGCGGCAGGTCGTGGCGCTCGTCGACGGGACGCAGTTCGAGGCGCTCGCACTCTTTCGCAAGCTCGGATTCGAGACCGAGGGCGAAACGCTGTCGCTCGTCCTCCCGCCGGCACGTGCTGCCCAGGTGGCGACAACTGCCCCCGCGGCGCCGGCAGCGACGTCCGGGCCGGTCCCGGCGGTCGTTCGGCCGCTGCGTATGGACGAGGTCTCCGAGCTGGCGGGCTTGCTGGTCGAGCTCGGCGTCGTGCGCGCTCAGGCGCCGCACGACGAGCTGCCGGCGCTGACGCCGGTGCAGGTAGTGGAGTGGCTCCAACGCCCGGGAACCGTCGCGTTCGCCGCGTGGGAGGCCGGCGCGACCGGCACGCCGGTTGGGCTGGCGTGGGCAACCCGCCGGCGCGACGACGCCGAGCTGCGCTTCGTCGGCGTGTCGGACGACGCGCGCCGGAGAGGAATAGGCACGGCGTTGCTCGGCGCTCTCGTGGACGCGCTGGCACGGCCGGCCTCGGTGGGTGGCGGGCCGGGCACTTTGCGCGCAGCCGGCGCCACCGGCGATCGCGGCGTGGCCGCTGCCACCGACCTCGACGCCGGCGCCGGCCCCACGGCCCATTTCCGCCCGCTGCGCGCTCGGCTCGTCGAGCCGAGCGACGAGCAAGAGTTCTTTCGGGCGCTCGGTTTCGAGGCCGAACGCGTCACCCGGCGGCTGGTGAAAACGCTCGGCGAGGAGGGCAGGCGGGACAATGGCAACGAACGTGCTGTAGACTGAATTAAGAGCGGTGTTGTGGGCGGTGCTGCCCGTGGCACCGGCTGCGCAGCAGCGCACAAATCAACACCCGAGGAGCGAGCAATGATGCTTGCACGTAGGCCGGCGGTGGCGCCGGTATGGCCGGATGCGGAGCCCGTCATTCTGAATCCGGCGGAATTGCGCCAACTTCAGCAGTGCTACCGTGACCTGCTCGAGCTACACCACGCCGAGGTCGTCGAGGACGAAGATTTCGAGGACGCTCATCGGTTGCTGGTGGAGCAGGTGTTCCCCCTGCGGCAGATTCTCCGCGAGCAGCAGCAAATCGTCGATCCGAGCGTCGAGCTGACGCTCTGAGGGGGTGAGGGGGAGTGGATGGCAGCGGCGGTGTGCGGCCGCGCCGCTAGACTCTTGCTATGTCTTCCGCGCCACGCATCCAGCCCGATAGCGGACCCGGCCAGAGCTGGTGGTTCGTCGTCGTCGCCGCGCTGTTCGTCACCGCGCTGGTCGTCAGCAACATTATTGCCGTCAAGCTGATCGACGTCTGGGGTTTCGTCCTGCCGGCGGCGATCATCATCTTCCCGGTGAGCTACATCGTCGGCGACGTACTGACCGAGGTCTACGGGTACGCGGTGGCGCGTCGGGTGATCTGGCTGGGATTTGCCGCCAACCTCGTGGCGGTGCTCGCCATTGCCGCCGGCGGGGCGCTGCCGCCGGCGGCATTCTGGGCGCCGAACCAAGCGGCGTACGAGACCATTCTGGGCTACGCGCCCCGCCTGCTGGTCGCCTCCTTTATCGCGTACTTGGTCGGCGAGTTTGCCAACAGCTACATCTTGGCGCGTCTCAAGGTGGCCACCGGTGGGCGCTGGCTGTGGACGCGCACGATCTCGTCGACACTGGCCGGCCAAGGGCTGGACAGCCTCGTCTTTATCATGCTGGCGTTCGGCGGCGTAATACCTGGTGCGGTGTTGCTTCAGACCGTGGTCACGCAGTGGCTGGTCAAGTCTGGCTACGAGGTGGTGGCGACGCCGATTACCTACGCGATCGTCGGTTTCCTCAAGCGCATCGAGGGCATCGACGTGTTCGACCGGGAGACCGATTTCAACCCGGTTGCCGTGGGGTGACCCAACCGTACGACGACGTGGTGAGTCCGGCCGTCGTCACGCAGCGGCACGGTGCAGCCCGTCAGGCGCCGGCCGTCGAGCTCAATCCAGAGAACACCGCGTGTCACACCCTCGGGATTCTCGATGGCGATGTCGTAGGTGGCGCTGCCGTGGCGGTAGCGGATGCCGGCATGCGGCCAGTGTGAGGCGATGGCGGGGTCGAGGCGCAACGCCTTGCCATCGCGCTTGAAGCCGAGTACCTCCTCCAGCCACGCACGGTACATCCAGCCGCTCGAGCCGGTATACCACGTCCAGCCGCCGCGTCCGACGTGTCCTTCGAGCCGGTAGATGTCGGCGGCGACGACGTAGGGCTCGGCGGCGTACCGCGCCGCGTCTGCGGCGGTACGGGCGTGTTCGACCGGATTCATCAGGCGCAGCAGCTCGACGGCCCGATCGCCGTCGCCGAGCCGTGCCTGGGCGATGGCCACCCAGATGGCGCCGTGCGTGTACTGGCCGCCGTTCTCGCGCACGCCCGGCGGGTAGCCCTGGATGTAGCCGGGATCCGGCGTGGCCTGCTCGAACGGCGGAGTGAACAGCAAAACGAGCCGCTCTGCCTCGCGTACCAGGTGCTTGTCCACCGCTGCCATGGCTTGCCTGGCGCGCGCTTCGTCGGCGGCGCCGCTGATGACGGCCCACGACTGCGGCAGTGAATCGATCTGCGCCTGGGTATTGGCTTTCGAGCCCAGCGGTGTGCCGTCGTCGAAGTACGCGCGCCGGTACCATTCGCCGTCCCAGGCGTGGTCTTCGACCGCCGCCGCCAACCGGGCTGCCTGCGCCCGGTACTCAGCCCCCACCTCATGCTCGCCCCGTTGTTCCACGATGGCGGCGAAGCGGTCGAGCACGTCGATCAGGAACCATGCGAGCCAGACGCTCTCCCCCTTGCCCCCGGCGCCGACCAGATTCAGGCCGTCGTTCCAGTCGCCCGAGCCGATCAGGGGCAGGCCATGCGGCCCGTGCGTGAGCCCCTGGGCGATGGCCCGGCGGCAGTGCTCGAGCAGCGTGCCGCTCTCGTTCGACACGTCCGGCACGAAATACGACTCGTGCTCGCCCTCCTCGAGCAGACGCCCTTCGAGGAACGGCACCACCTCGTCCAGGATCGACGTGTCGCCCGTCGTCCGTACGTAGTACGCGACGACGTACGGCAGCCACAGCAGATCGTCGGAAAAGCGCGTCCGGACGCCGGCATCCGAAGGCGGGTGCCACCAGTGCTGCACGTCGCCCTCGCGGAACTGGTGGCGGGCAGCTTCGAGAATGTGCGCGCGGCTCAGGTCCGGCGCGGCGTGGACGAACGCCATGCAGTCCTGCAACTGGTCGCGGAAGCCGAACGCGCCACCCGATTGATAGTAGGCAGAGCGCCCCCAGTAGCGACACGAGAGCGTCTGGTACAGCAGCCAGCGGTTGAGCAGGAAGTTGACCGCCAGGTCAGGCGTCTCGACCTGGATGGTGCCCAGGAAGCGATCCCACCAGTCGATCGTCGCCTGCAGCGCCTGCTCGACGTGCTCCGGGTCGCGGTAGCGCTGCACGAGTGCGCGCGCCTGTGTCGCGTCGGCCGCCTCGCCGAGCAGGAAGACGACTTCGACCTCCTGGCCCGGATCGACCTCGACGACGACCAGCAGGGCAGCGCACGGGTCGAGGCCCGCACCCGCCCGGCCGGAGAGGTGCTGGCGGCTCAAAGCGGCCGGCCGCGCGGCCGTGCCGTTGCGGCCCAGGAAGTCCATCCGATCGGCGGTGAAGCTGGCCGCCGGCGGATTGCTCGCGGCAAAAGCCACTCGGTGGCCATAGTCGACCGTGTACGCGTTGCGCGCGAACACGGTACGGGTGGCGGCGTCCCAACTGGTGATGACGTGCTGCTGCGCATCTTCCCGAACGCCACCCAGGACCCACTCGGCGTACGACGTAACCGATAGGCAGCGCCGGCGCGACGAGCGGTTCCGCAGGCGCAGGCGCTGGATGCGCAGCGGCGCGCCGCCGTCGTCGTCCATCGGCACGAACGTGAGCAGCTCCTGCTCGATCGCGTGGCTGTTGTGCTCGAAGATGCTGTAGCCCTGGCCGTGGCGCGCGCGATAGGCGTCGAGCTCGCGCACCGGCAGCGGCGTCGGCGACCAGTAGACGCCCGACTCCTCGTCGCGGATGTAGATCGCATCGCCCACCGGATCGGTCACGGGATCGTTCGACCACGGCAGCAGGCGGTTGATCTGGCTGTTGCCGTACCAGGCGAATCCCTGGCCGGATTCCGAAACGAGCGCCCCAAACTCGGGGTTGGCCATCACGTTCACCCACGGCGCCGGCGTCGTGATTCCGGGACCCAGGTAAATCGCATATTCGCGCCCGTCCGGCGTGAAGCCGCCCAGCCCGTTGAAGTACGGTAGCTCGAGGAACGGCAGCGGCGCGGAGGGCTCCTCAGGCACCAGCGTGCTCGGCAGGAGCGGCGGCGGCAGCAGCGGCACCTGCACGGGTGTGCTGAGCTGCTGCACCACCGGACCGCGGGACGCGACGAGCACGACGCGCGCGACCGAGAGCAAGAGCGTCATGTCGACCTCGGGCAACTGCCGCGCCGGGCGCAGGAAGATGCCGCCCGGCTGGTCGATACCAGTGTATTGCGCATGCGATTGCACGAGGCGCTGGAGCACCTCGTGCAGCGGCTGTTCGTAGCTTGCGGCCTCCTCGTTGAGAATGACCAGGTCGGCGCGGAAGCCGCGCAGCCGCCAGAAGGTATGCGCCATCAGCGCTTCGCGCACGACGTCGAGGTCACGCGAATCACCGATGGTCACGACCATGATCGGCAGGTCGCCGGTGATGCCGTACGCCCACAGCGCCCGCTGGCCGAACTGGTTCCGGCGCAGGATCTGCTCCGCGGCGCGCAGGCGCGCGCTCGGGTAGAGCATGTAGCTGGCGAGCTGCTGGTAGCGCTGGAGATCGAGCGCGCTGACCCGCAGATGGCGCGGCTCGAGCTGCGCCTGCGACCATGCCAGCTCGAAGGCGCGCTCGACCGCGCGCGCGTCGTCGTATCGTTCGGCCAGCGCCAGCGCGCCTTCGCGCGTATCGGCCGCCCCGGTGACAAACGCCAGCTCGACACGCTGGCCGGGCTCGATCTCAAGGGGGCAGCGTAGGCTGAAGATCGGGTCGAGCACGTAGCCGGTGGCGTTCGACAGCTCGGATTCGAGCGCGGCCGGGTTCTCGGTGCTCCGCCCGCGGCCGATGAACCTGGCGCGATCGGTCTCGTATCGCACCGCCGCCTCGGCCGGTGCGACGCCGGACGGCAGGACGATGCGGTGGATTGCCCACACCGGTGGGTCGCCGTGCGAGCGCGGCTTGCGCCACGCGAGGAGCGCGTTGCGCCCGTCGATCGGCGCCGTCTGCACAAAGAGCTTGCCGAACGCGGGATGCGCCCGGTCGGCGTTGTGGGGCGCGAGCGCGAGCTCGACGTAACTCGTGACCTCCAGCCGCCGCGGCCGGCTGGAGTGGTTCACCAGCGTCAGGCGCCGGATCTCGACGTCGTCTTCCGGCGAGACGACGATCTCGGTCCTCGTGCCGATGCCCGCATCACGGCGCTCGAACGTGACGCGATCGGTGGCAAACGTCGCCGCGTACCGGCCGGCGGCGCGGCGCACCGGCTGGTAGGCCGTCGACCAGACGTCGCCTTGATCGAGGTCCTTGACGTAGAAGAAGCTGCCCCAGTCGTCACACGTCGTGTCGGCGCGCCAGCGCGAGATCTCGACGTCGCGCCAGCGGCTGTAGCCGCCACCCGCACTGGTGACCATCACGCCGTAACTGCCATTGGAGAGCAGTTGCGTACGCGGCGTCGGCGAATGCGGGCCGGCGAAGCGCGTCGCGGCTTCGCCCGATGGTGTCGTGATCGCCCGCGGCGGGCGCTCTTCCACGTCGGCGCTCTGGATGAGCGGCGGCGCCACGGGGATGCGCTCGTAGAGCAGCGGCTGGGTGGCCTCCACGCGCGGATCGCGGTGGAAGCGCGCTTGCATCACCTGCTCGTACAGCACGTTGTCAATTGCCAGCAGGCTCATGCCCTGGTGGTGCGCCATGTAGGCCTGGACAAGCACCCCTTTTCCCGGCTCCGATTGCCGCCGGCGGGTGAAGTCGACCGCTTCATGGTAGCCGTATTGCCCCCGCATGCCGTGCCGGTCGAGCGTGCGCAGGTTGCGTAGCGCGGCCTCCGGCTTGACCATGAGCGCGAGCGCCGTGGCGTAGGGGGCGATGACGAGGTCCTCCTCCAACCCGCGCTTGAGTCCCAGCGCCGGGACGCCGAACGCGTGGTACTGGTAGATCTGGTGCAGGTCGACCGCGCTGAACGCGGCTTCGGAGATGCCCCACGGCACGCCGTGCTGCTCGCCGTAGGCGATCTGCACGGCGACGGCGGTGCGACACGCCGCGTCGAGCAGCGAGTAATCGAAGCTGCGCGTCAGCAGCAGCGGCATCAAGTACTCGAACATCGAGCCGCTCCACGAGAGCAGCACGCGGCGCCCATCGGCCGCGCCGTACGGACGGCCCAACGTCAGCCAGTGCTCGACCGGCACGTCGCCGCGGGCGATCGCGACGAAGCTGCACAGTCGCGCTTCACTCGCCAACAGGTCGTACGACGACGGATCGAGGCGCCGCTCTTCGACGCTATAGCCGATGGAGAAGAGCCGGCGTTCTGGGTCGTACAGAAAGCGCAGGTTCATCTCGTCGGCCAGATCGCTGCTCCGGGCGATCAGGTGCTCCGCTTCTGCCAGCCGCTCGCCGGCTAACCAGCGGGCGCGTGCGGCGGCTGCCTCCATCTGCGCGAGCCAGCGGGCGACGGTTTCCGGCAGCTCCAATTCGTCCGCGCCGATCGCCAGCAAGGTGTTGAGTGGCTCGTGCGCTCCGGCGGCGAGCTCGCGCAGCGACGGCGCCTCTGCCAGCGCCTGGCGGCGTGCCTCGGCGACGGCGACGCCGCGCGTGACGAACACGTCCTCGGGCGGTTGCTCCACTCGCTCCAGCCAGGGCAGGTAGCGATCGACGAGCTCGAGCCAGCGATCGAGCTGCTCGACGAGCTTTCCGGGCCAGTACGCGTCGGGCAGCAGCTCGGCCAGCGCGCGCGCCGGCACCTGCGCCGACCGCAGCCGGCCCACGATGTCGCAGGTCAGCGACGGCGGCGCGGCGAACAGCGCCTCGAGCGTCTCGACCAGCTCTGGGGAACGCTGCGCTTCAGGCGCGCGCCCTGCTTCTGTGGCACTTACCCTCCCCCGCTGCACCGCGGGCAAAGAATCCCGCAGGCAGGCTAGCGTATCGTGCAGGCCGTGCAACGCGTCGGGGCCGAGCAGCGGCCGGTCGAGCAGCTCGATGTAGCCCTGGCACAGCGCCCACAGACTGGCCAGCAGGTTGCCGCTGTCGACCGATGAGACGTAGCGCGGTGGCAGCGGCGCGAGTGTCGCGACGTCGTACCAATTGAGGAGGTGTCCTTCGAACCGCTCGAGCCGTCCGAGGGTCTCCACCGTCGCCTGCCCGCGCCGGAACACGCCGTCGATCGTGTCGTAGCCGAAGTCGTGCGCTGCCAGCGTCGAGAGCAGCCACAGCCCGATGTTCGTGGGTGACGTGCGCGGCGCGACCTCGGCACGCAAGCCTTCCTGGTAGTTGTCCGGCGGCAGCCAGTTGGTCTGCGGTCCGACAAAGTCGTCGAAGTAGCGCCACGTCAGACGTGCCACGCCGCGCAGCAGTGCCCGGTCCTCGGGCGCCAGTGCGCGGGCGACCCCGCGCGGTGGATTCGTTTGGAGCCACTGCAGCACTGCCGGCGAGGTAAGCCACGCGACGACAAACGGCGCTGCTGCCAGGAGCGCCTCCGGGCGGAGGCTGATGAGCGACGCGCCAAGCATCGCCGCCATCGTGCCCAGCCCGGCCATGTGCCACACCAGCCGGCGTTCCTGCTCGGCCGCGGAACGCAACGCCACGCCCGAAGGCTGCCACTGAAGCAATGCGCGACGCGAGATCAGCCGGCGGTACCGCACGCGCACGATCGCGTCGAGCGCGACGAGCGCCTGGTGCGGGAGAAACGTCGCATAGAGCAGTGCGCGGACCCAGCCTCCGCTGATCTCGTGCCGGCCGCTGCGGCTGCTCAGCACGTCGATCGCCGCGCGCGGCCGCGTCAGCAAGTCCAGGAACCGCAGCGCGGGCGGCAGCACCAGCACTAGCGCGCACAGACCGGTGGCGATGGGGGCGAGCCGTGGTGCCGCCAGCCAGGTGACGACGAGCAGCACCACCATCGCAGCCGGCAACAGGCTCCGGCGCAGGTTGTCAAAGATCTTCCACCGGTTGAGCGCCGAGAGCGGATTGGGCACACGCTTTCCACCTTTGGTCGGCACGCGTGGCGTACACCAGTCGGCCACCTGCCAGTCACCGCGGATCCAGCGGTGCTCGCGCCGGCTGTAGTCGAGGTAGCTGTCGGGGAACTGGTCGAATAGCTCGATATCGGTGGCCAGGCCGGTGCGCACGTGCGCGCCTTCGACGAGGTCATGGCTCAATAGCAGTGCGTCGGGGAAGCGGCTGTCGAGCACCCGGTGAAACATCGCCACGTCGTAGATCGCTTTGCCGATGTAGCTCCCTTCGCCCGCCAGGTCTTGGTACACGTCAGAGATGGCCCTGGTGTACGGATCGGTGCCGACCGGATCGGTAAACGTGCGGCTGAACCGCGTAGCCACCGCGCTCGGCAGCGCCGTGCTGACGCGCGGCTGGATGATCGTGTAGCCACCCGTGACGGTCCGCCCGTCGGGCGCGAGCCGCGGCCGGTTGAGCGGGTGCGCCAGCGTCTCGACCAGCCGTCGCGCCGCGCCGTGGGGCAGTTGCGTGTCGGCATCGAGCGTGATGACGAATCGCACGCCCGTGACCTGCGCCGCGTCGCCGACGTGGTGCAGCGTGCTCCCTTCCAGGCGCAGCGGCGACACGCCCACGCCGTCGCCTTCCGCCGCCGACCGGTGGGCGACGAGGAAACGGTTGAGCTCTTCCAGCTTGCCCCGCTTGCGCTCCCACCCCATCCAGACCTGCTCGGTCTCGTTCCACGTCCGTTCGCGATAGAAGAGCGAGAACGCGTTGCGGCCGTAGCGGGCGTTGAGCCGCTCGATGCCCGCTATCGCCGTTTCGAGGAGCTCGGCGTCGCCTGGCATCGCCGGGTCCGGTGCATCCGGAAAGTCGGCAAGCAGCGCGTAATGGAGATTCGGATCCTGGTTGGCCAGGAACCGAATCTCCAGCAGCTCGAGATCGCCGGCGATCGTCTCCGGCGAGCGCAGGAGCATCGGCACGACGACGAGCGTGCGCCACCTATCCGGGATGCCCTCTTCAAACGAGAGCTTGGGCAGCACGCGGGGCGGCAGCAGACGCGTGACGACGTAGTTGATCGTCTGCACCGCCACTTCGCTCGCCGGAAAGAGCGCGAGCGCGCCGAGTGCGGCGGCCGCGACGAGCGCGGCGGCGCTCAAAGGCGTTTCGCCGGCCACGATTGTGGCCGCCGCGACGAGCGCAGCCAGCACGAGCGAGGTAGCTGCGCCTATTCCGCCGAGGTAGACGAGCGCCGGATGGCGATAGATCCACCGCCGCAGCCGCTGGCGCAGCGGTACGTGATAGTGCGCCGCCGCTTCGAGCTCGATGCGGCCTTCATCAATGAGGAAGTAACCGATGTGCCGCCGCCGGAGCGCACCAACCCCGCCGGCAGAGGCGCCTCTTTCCGTAGAGCTGCGAACGGTCATCCCTCGTTCGGCCACCGCTTCGGAACCGGCTGGGCCGGCGCCGGCCGCCCGCGCAAGCTCGACCGCCGCCCGCGCGACCTCGAGCTCGGTCAGCGGCGAGCGGCGCGCAATCTCCTCGACGGTGTGCCGGTAGCGATCGCGCGTGCTGAAGTCGAGGCGCGCGTACATGCTCGCCGGGTCCGCGCGCAGGATCGTGTCGATCGGGTTGACCTGTTCGAAGACGTCACGCCAGTCGATGCGCGCGAGGTGGCGCAGACTGGTGATGGCGTTGGCGATGGTGACCTGGTCGGCCGCCTGGTGCCGCTGCTCGAGCGTGATCACCTCCGGCAAGGTCGCGCCCAGCTTGCGTTCGAGCCAGCCACGCACCGGATCGAGCACGAACCCTTCCCCATGGAGCTGGCTCACCAGCCGATCGGCGAAGTACACCGGTGGATCGGGCTGTTCGCGCGCCAGCTCGCCCAGGAGCTGCATTAAGAGATCAGGGTCACGGCGCTCGGCGTTGAGCAGCCGGTGCGCCCAGAAGTCGGCCTGCTCGTCTGCCTGCTGCCGGCAGTCGATTCCCACCGCCAGATCGCGCACGTACTCGATCAGCGCCAGGCGGAGCATGAGCGGCAGCGCCCACAGCTCGCCGATGGTGAGCGGTGTCACCTCCTGGTAGGCGCGCAGGAATCGGGTGATGTCCTCGGCGCGCAGCTCGGCGTCGGTGCGCGTCACCAACTCGGTGGCGATGCGATAGACACGCGGTACTCCCTGCTCGCGCTCGCCGTCCAGCACCGGCAGGACGTCGTAGAAGCTCTTGGAGAGGTTGTCGCGTACGTCGCCGATGTGCCGCTTGATAACGTAGGCGTTGTCCAGCAGCCACTCGGCGGCGAGCGAGATGCTCTCCTCGAGCCGCGCCGCTTCCAGCAGGCCGGCCCGGATGGTCTGGATCGTGCGTTCGCTCGCCCGGAGGCGGTCCCACAGCGGATGAGCCCGCTTGTCGCGCCGCACCGCCGTTTGCCGCGCCGCCAATCGCGCGGCGTAGCGTTCTAGCCGTTCAGCCGAGTACCGCTCGTGTCGAGGTCGTTCGCCGGCTGGGCCCGCCGGCGAGTACGGCTGGCGGATGGCAAACGTGGCGGGCTCGCCGAACTCCGGACGTCGCAGCGTGCTGAGCACGGCGTCCACGTGATGGAGCGGCGCCTGCACGATCACCAGCGCGTCGCCCGGCAGCACCGCGGGCCCGTACCGCGCGAGCAGGCGCCGGCTCACGCCCGCGTCGATCGAGCACGCGAGCAGCCAGCCGATGGCCGTGCCAAGGAGCGCGACGATGACGGCCGCCGGCCAGACGGCCGCGATCTGCTGCGAGGCGACGAGTGGCCCGGAAAAGTAAGCGATGAGCAGCCCGAGCGCGAGCACGGCGCCCAACATCGCCCCATCGAGGGGGGTGAGGGCATTCGTGTGGGTTTCGACGGCGCCTCGCGTCGAACGGTAGATCGAGGCAACGCGCCGGAAGCCCCGGCGCCGCGTCTCCCGCGTCGCGAGCGCCGCGCTCGCGTGGTCGCGGTAAAACGCCAAGATGACGATCGGCAAGGCTTTCGGCTGTTGTCGTTGTGTCACGTTCAGAGCTTACCCATCCGCCTTTCACCGGCCACGGCGAGCATCCGTCACGTCGTTCGCCCTATCGTTATCGTAGGACATTCTGCCCGGCGGTGCCCTCGCCCTGCTGCTCCTAAACTGAAGCCAACGTGGAACCCACGGGTCTTGTCACTTTGCACTGTGCATTGTTCGCGGTGCACTTGGTTTCGTCCTGCTGTGGCCACCGGCCGAATCGCCGCCGGCAACGCACGGCGCCGGGTGCAGGCAACAGTTCCGGAGGCGTCGATGTCTTGTAGGGGGGTTTCGTCATACGCCCCGCCGCCGGCCCGGGGCGGATGTCGCGACGCCCCAACAGCCCGTGGCGGTCCCCGGGACGGGTGGCGGCACCCCGCACGCGCCGCGA
>JACQGX010000029.1 GCA_016199265.1 Chloroflexota bacterium
CCCTGGTCACCATCACGCGCGACTCGCTCACCGGTGACGCGCGCGCCTCGGTGGCGCCATCCCGTGAACGACTACCTGGACTTGGATGACACCGTACGGCGCCTGGTGCTTTTCGGTACAAATCAGCCCTCCAGCACCCTGTCGCGGTACCGCGCTAACGACACCATCTGGTGCGCCAAGGTTCTCGCGCGATATCTTCAGGCGCGGCGCGGCGTGGGCGACGCTAAAGCAGTCGCCATCGACGTCGAAGGGGTCCATCTCTATGATGTGCTGTACGACTTCTTCGGCCGCGCGTTGCGGCATCCACCCATCCGCGAGATGCTGGTCACAAAATGCTATGTGGCCATGGCCGGCGGCACCCCCGCCGCCAACTCCGGCCTGCTCCTTCGTGCCGTCGAACGGTTCGGTGCTGCGGTCCAGGCTCTCCACAAGGGAGAAAGTCACGCTGCTGCCACGCCCATTCGTATAGGTGCCCAGATCGTCCAACAGACGCAACGTGCAGCAGTGCTCACGTTTGTCACCGATGGCTACTTCGGTCCAGCAGGTGTCATGCTCAGGGGCTGGGCCTCCCTCGAAGCGGATTACTTCGGCGAAGCCGCGGCTGCCCTTCAGCTCAGGCTCAACTTCGACGTCGAAGGGGCACGAAGACGCGCCGCTGCCGCCCTGGTTGACGCTCAGAGACTTGGCGCACCTACCGCTGCCTCCCAGCTTCAACGGCTGGTGGCTGAACTGCAGCACTTAGTGGGCCCGCCTGCTATGCTGAAGGAACTCTATTGGAGCGCCGCCTTGTGTCGTGAGCAAGGCCGCTTGCTCGATTTCGTCACTCGGGCTGCTTCCCTGGCGGAGCAGTCGCTACGCCACGTTACTGAGGAGTCGCTCGGGCTCCCTGCAGACGACCGGAACTACGAGCGAGTCCGCGCTACAGTCGCGGCCCGCCCGCAACTGCTGGACGCGGTGAAGAAGCACTCACGCCGCTCCGAAGACTGCGCAACCGAAGTGCGAGCGTTGGGCATAACCTGATTGGGATTAGCGCATCAGGAACGCCTCCACCGGCATCCGCCAGCCCGGCACCGCCGGTTCCGCCTCGGCCACCTCACCCCGGCGATAGATCGTCGGGTGGTCCGGACCGGATGCGCGGTAGACCCGCACGACGTCCTCGCTCAGCAGGTCGACGTCCCAGACCACTAGCGTCCCGGCCTGGAAGTAGTCGGCCCGCTTCGCCCGCAGCGCCTCCTCGGCGGCTGGGCCGTAGTCCCCCTCGCTGCGCACCTCGACGGCGAAGACAGGGGCCCCCTCCAGGAACTTCATGCCGGTAGGCCTGCCGGTGTAGAAGGCGGCGTCGGGGCTGAACGACTTCCGGTTGGGCAGGTCCACCCGGAAGCCGGCATTGTCGGTGATCGCATAACCCCCACCCCTGCGCCGCTCGTGGTCATAGAGGCTGCGGTAAATCGCGGCGGCGGCGCGATTGGGCCCGAACCCTGCCGGCGCCATCACCTGCACCCGCCCATCGACGACCTCGGCCTTGGCGTTGTCCGGCACACGATAGAGGTCGTCGACCGTCGCACGTCGGGAAGTGGTAGACGTCGTGACCATCGCATGACCCTCCGCCACAGTGTAGCAGAATAGGCTGCCTCCCCTTGCAGCGATCCGACGGCCAGCGCATCCTCGGCGCCCTGCTCTACACAGGCGCCGTCGTCGGGTTCCTCTACGCCGAGGCCGTACTCGGCGTTCACGCCGCCGCCGCCGTCTTCCAGGCGGCGGGCCTGCCTCTTTCGACGGTACCGGCCTAGATGGAGGACATGGGCCCGGCACTGCTCATTGCCTTCATCGTCAACCTGTTCATCCTTGGCACGATCGCCGCCGACCTGTTCGGCTACACCGACCTCGGCAGGTGGCCGCGCTCCGGCGGCGCTGTGGCCTGGCGCTACATCGTCCTCACGGATTTCCTCGTTGTCCTCGCCCTCAGCGTCTGCTTCGCGCTGCCGCGCGTTGCCCAACTGACGCCGAGCCTGCCGCCGGCTACAGCCGCGACGATCCACCGCCTGGGCAGCTTCGCCATGAATAGGGTTCGAAGCCAGCGTCCTTCGGTGAACGCGGACCAGATGAAGCGGCGACAAGTTCCCCGGTAGACGGCGTTGCCGCTACGAATGGGATGGCCGGTACGGTGGAGCCGGACAGGGTAGGCGCGTCCGAACGCGATGGTGCGGTCACAGAGCACCGCATGGGGCGCCGGCGCCGATCCCGTACGACACAGGGACTCAGCGCCCACGAAGGAGCAGTCGCGCCGGCCTGATCGCTGGCCTGCAGCCTTTGTGGAGCGGGCGGGTACCTAAACCAAGTGCAAAGTGAAAAATGCAAAGCATGCCCTGAGC
>JACQGX010000276.1 GCA_016199265.1 Chloroflexota bacterium
CGCGAAAGTGCTGGATCCAACGTGCGGCGACGGAGTCTTCTTGCGTGCTGCCGGCCGCGTCCTTCGCACGCTCGCAGGATCGGATCTCGAGCTCGAGAAGCAAGTCTATGGCGTTGACCTGCACGAAGAATCACTTGCTGCGGCTAAGCAAGCGCTTAGGGAGGAAGGTCTTGATGCGCACCTGGCCGCCAACGACTTCTTTGCTCTCCCTCCGCCGAGCGATCTCTTTAGGCCACTTCCGGCATTCGATTTCGATGCGGTGGTGGGAAACCCCCCGTTCGTACGCTACCAGCGGCACACGGGGGATGCGAGACGCCTGTCTCTGCTGGCGGCGTTGCGGAACGGGGTCAGACTGTCCGGACTCACCTCCTCATGGGCGCCGTCTCTCGTGCACGCGGGCGCCTTCCTGGCTCCTGGTGGCCGGCTAGCCATGGTTCTGCCGGCAGAGCTGCTTACCGTGGGCTACGCGGAGCCGATCCGCCGGTGGCTCCGGGAACGTTTTGCCTCCGTTCAGTTGGTCATGTTCGAGCGTCTCCAGTTTGAAGATGCGCTCAAGGACGTGGTTCTCCTGCTCGCGCACGGCGTGGGCGAATGTGATGCATTCGCGCTCTACCACGTTCGAGACGCCGAAGAGCTCGCGCGCTACCAGACGTTCGACGGCTTCCCTGTGGCGCTGAATGAGCATGGCAAGTGGACCGACTTGCTGCTCACCGTGCGGCAGCGCCAGGTATTCCGGCGCATTGCGAAACGCTCCTTTGTGCCACTCGGCAGCTATGGATCGCCGGAACTGGGCACGGTCACCGGCGCGAACGGTTTCTTCGCCTTGAGCGAGGAGACGCGCCGGGAGTATGGCCTGATCGAGGAGAGACACGTCAAGCCGATTAGCCCGCCCGGCACCAGGCATTTGCGGGGCTTCTTGTTTACACATCGCCAATGGGAGGAGCTTCGCGACCAAGGAGGTGCCGTTTGGATCTTGTATCCCGAACCTGACGACGGCGCCGAAGGGCTCAGACGCTACATTGCTCGTGGCGAGCAAAATGGCATCCACAGCGCCTACAGATGCCGAGTCAGGACGCCGTGGTGGCGGCCGCCGCTGGTCACCCCGCCTGATCTCTTCTTCACGTACATGAGCCACCATTATCCTCGTCTCATTGCGAACCAGGCGCGGGTCTCTTTCGTGAACTCGATGCATGGCATACGCTTGCGTAAGGGGGCGCCTCAGATCGCACAGGACGCGCTGCCGCTCCTCAGCATGAATTCCGTCACGATGCTTGGCGCGGAGGTGTTTGGCAGGTCGTACGGCGGCGGTGTGCTGAAGATGGAGCCTCGCGAGGCCGCCACGCTACCTATTCCAGGGCCGGATGAGCTCGAGCGGGGGTGGCGGCTCCTTAGACCTCAGCGCGCGAGGCTGGAGCGTCAGTTGCAGGATGGCCAATGGGCAGAAGTAGTCGCCCGGGTGGATGACGTTCTGCTGAACAGCGTGCTCAGACTGAGTGGCGAGGATGCCAGTGCGCTCTGCGATGCAGCCGTGTCGCTGCGCGCTCGGCGGCTCGGCCGCTCAGTCGCAGAAGATTCTGAGGGCTACTTGGTCGCGACGGGTGATAGGTCGTGACACAGTTCCTCGCAGTTCTGGCGAAGCGCCGCGGCGCGAACTGGTGATGTGCCTAATGTAGGTCGCCGACCAGCTTCGATGGGCCGGACTCAAAGGAGTGATTCCTCGACAGGAAAAGCCGCACTACATCGGCGAGTTAGCCGCCGAAATCTACGAAAGGAAAGTGCTCGAGCGCCTCCAGTCGTCCAGCGCCGCACTTTAGTCTACTCTCGAGAGCTGTCCGCGCTCGCCGCCGATGTCGACCGACCGACCGCCAGGAGGATCAGACCGGCGGCGTCCTCGATTGGGGCGGCGCAACGGCAGATCAGAGCCGCCACGACGGCGCTCCGCACACTTACCGATCGCGCGGCGACCACCGTCTTGGGTGAGGGACGGCACAAGCAAGTAGACGTGTTCCTCACGCGTGCGGATAGGGGCCTCGAACTGGCTGTCTCCACCAAGACGCTCGCGGTGTCAGTGAGCGAGGCAGGAGAGCACGGGAAGAACCTGGCCAATCGATGGGAGGAGTTCGACGGTGATCTGAAGAACCTGCGCGGTCGGTTTCCTCTTGCCGTGATTGGTGCGCTGCTTTTGGTGTCGAAAACGCTGTTTGTAACGGATGTCTTTCCCGCGGCGGCAGACATGCTCAGTAAGCTGACAGCACGAGGCAGGCCGTGGGTGAATGCCTACGACGCTGCGACGATCATAGTTGCCCCCACGTGGGCACAAGGTCAGAACGATCCCGTTCAGGTCCTGCGGCTCGACGACGTTCGAGCGCGGCACCCCGATTTCCCAGAGTACCTCGCGGCCGATCACTTCTTCGACGGTCTGATTCAGAAGGTGCTTGAGCGCGCACCCAACGCCGAGCATCGGCTGGCACGGCGTAACATGCTCGATGCTCGACATGCACGCCCGGCAGACCAGGAGGCACCTGACGGTGCATGCTGCTTTCCCAAGAGCAAGGCAGGCCGCTGGTTCCAGAGGCCGGGAAACGCGGTGGGCGTCGGCTCCCAGACCGAATATCCCGGCGCCTCCTGGGAGGTGGCGCAGTGGCTGACGAGCACCGAATTCCAGAAGCTGCATTACAAGCGGAGCATCGGCGGCGTCGTCGCGCGGAAGTCCATATACCGCTCGCCCTTCGACCGGCTCAGGGCGAGCGGAGAGGAATCCGGGACTATTGTGTGCACCCAGCGGCCGCTTCATCCGGAGCAGGCGTGGGCTCGACCGCCTTGTCTACGCCCCGTTACGCGCAGAGCTCCGAGTCCTTGCTCCAGCGGTTGAACGGCGACCACTGGTCGGATGGGACTCCGGCCAGCTTCTTGCGCGTGTCCAGCCAGAGCTGGGCCCACTTGCCCGGGTCGCGCAGCACGCGTTCAGGGTGGGCTTTGCTGCGGGCGACAAACGCCGGGAACGCCGGCCGGCCCGTCGGTTCGCCGATGGGGTTGTAGCGCAGGTCCATGCTCCAACGGATGTCGCCGCTCTCGTTGGCGAGCGAGGCGTGCATCGTGCGCCGGTGCATGAACAGCAGATCCCCCGGCTTCATCGGCAGCGCCACCGGTTGCTCCGGCGCCAGGTACTTGTCGGGGATGTGTAGCCCCTTCTTGGCCGGACTGACGAGGCAGTGGTGCGCCAGCTCGCCGGTGTGGCTGCGTGGCAGGACGATCAGGCAGCCGTTCTCCACCGTCGCTTCTGTTACGGGGAGCCAGACCGTCAGTACGTTGCTCTCGTCCTGCTCCGGCAGCGCCACTCCCTGGTCCTGGTGCCAGTCGGTGGCGGCGGTGTGCGAGTTCCAGCGCTCCTCGGGTACCTCCCGCTGGGGCACCTTGATCCGCGTGTGATGGATGGGATTGCAGACGATTTCCGGCCCGATGAGCCGCTCCACCGCGTCCAGCAGGCGGGGACTGGTGAGCATATGGAAGACCGCCGGCCCGAGGTGGATCGGCGTATCCTCCCTGATCCCGGACTGCGGCAGCGCAAAGTCGATGTAGCGCTCGTATTTCTCACCCGTCTCTCCCAGCGCGCGCGAGAGCCGCTTCCCGAACGGCAGGTCGGCGTAGGGGGAGGCCAGCTTCCCCTGAGCGTGCCATGTGCGGCACAGCTCGTCCAGCAGCCGCTCGTATTCCCGCACGACCGGCGTGATGTCCCGTTCGACATCCAGTACACCCTCGACGACGAGGTAGCCCTCCTCCCGCCATCGCTCCAATGCCGCCGCGTCCAGCTTCTGGACGCGTGCCACCCCGATGCCCGTTTCCGGCCGCTCCAGCGTGACCATTCGTTACCCTCCATATGAGCCACCGTGCAGGCGGCACCGAATTCTAACCGGCAAGGTCACTTCCTCGCGCGGCGGTCGCGCGCCAGTTCCTTGCCTAGGCGGGCCGCCCATGTCGGCGAAACGCGGCGCGCCGTTTTGCGGTCTGGCAGCATGCGGCACACCGGGCCGAGCTCGCACATATCCATGCAGTCGACCGGCACGACCGAAACGGCGCCGAGCGCGCCTTCTTCTCGAATGCTGTCCAGTAAAGCATCGAGCGCCTCACGGGCGCCGCCCCGCGTGCAGCAGCCGCCAACGCAGAATTGCACGCTGAGCTTCCCTTTGGGGAGCGAAGCCCGGCGGCACTCGTGGCACAACTGCGCGATCGCGGGCCCGCCTCAGACGGTCGATCGCAGACTGCTCGGCTTGCCACACATCGGGCAAACCGCCTGCGTGCGTGTCTGCCCGTACGTCGGCAGCGTGTCGCGTTTTGGCATGTATCGCTGAAGCTTCCCGCCGGGACCGTTCGCCGCACACGGCAGACCGGCCCAGGCGCGATGATGTCCTGCAGTCCGAGCATAGCAGATGCGCCATGCGCAACACGCGCTTTCGCTCCTGGTGGCTGCGTGCTACAATCGCCACAAACTCGCGGCCTGGAGCGAGTGCAGGCCAGATCAGGCGACATCAAGCGAGCGAAAACGAAAGAGATCGACCCATGACCTACATCATCACCGAACCGTGCATTGGTGTCAAAGACGCCTCGTGCGTCGAGGTGTGTCCGGTAGACTGCATCCACTCGGATGACGACCAGCCGCAGTACTACATCAATCCCGACGAGTGCATCGACTGCGGCGCCTGCGAGCCGGTGTGCCCGGTCAGCGCCATCTTCCCCGAAGACGCTGTGCCCGACGAGTGGCGCCATTTCGTCGACTCGAACGCGGCCTACTACCGGACCTGAGCCGCCGCGGTGCGGGCGGCCGCGCGTCCGTTTGCTCCCCATTGCCCCCTTTGCTGGAGTCGGGAAAGGGGGCTTCATGCTTTTAGGCGCTACCATCACGGCTGGAGGAAGTGCACACATGGCGGCAACAAACGATCGGCTCAAAATTGGCTTCATCGGCGCGGGCGGCATCGTGCGTCAGCGGCACGTGCCGGGACTGCGCCAGGTGCCCGGCGTCGAGCTTGCCGGCGTCGTCAACAGTACCCCGGAGAGCACCGCGCGCGCGGCCCAGGAGTTCGGCATCCCGCGGCAGTTCGAATCCCCGGAAGCGCTCATCGCCGACTCCAATATCGACATCGTCTGGATCGGCACACAGCCCTATCTCCACAGCAAGCTCTCGATCGCCGCGCTCGAGGCCGGCAAGCACGTCTTCTGCCAGGCCCGCATGGCGATGGACTACGCCGACGCCAGGCGGATGTACGAAGCGTGGCGCCGCAGCGGCCTCACGGCGATGATCTGCCCGCCGCCGCACTACATGCGCGGCGACCGCGTCATCCGCCGGCTGATCGCTGATGGCTTCGTCGGGCGGCCCAATAACGTCACCGTCCGCTCGTACTCCGACATGTACCACGATCCGGAAAAGCCACTTCACTGGCGCCAGATCGGCGGCATCTCCGGCGTGAACACGCTCGACGTCGGCATGCTCGTCGAGGTCGTCCAGCGCTGGCTCGGCTTCGCCACCAGCGTCACGGCGCAGGCGCTGACCCTCATTCCCACGCGCCCACCGGCCGAGGTCAACCAGGGTGCCGGCGCCACCAAGGTCGAGCGGCCGGATACGCTGGCGGTGGCGGCGACGATGGAAAGCGGCGCGCTCTTCTCCGGCTTGTGGTGCGGCGTGGCGAAGTTCGGCGCCGACCTCAACGCGATCGAGATCTACGGCTCCGATGGCACGATCCGCTACCGGTCCGGCACCGATGCGCCCGGCAGCGGCAAGATCCTCGCGGCGCGTGCCGGCGACTCCGAGCTGCGCGAAGTGCCCATCCCCGACTCAGAGGCGCGCGCCTGGACGGTCGAAGAGGACTTCGTTCGCGCCGTGCGCGACGGCAAGCCCGATCCGGAGCCTTCCTTCTGGGATGGGCTCAAGTACATGGAATTCACCGACGCCGTCGCCAAGAGCGCCTCCGAGGGCCGCGACGTCAAGCTGCCCTACGAGCCCGACCTGGCTCACTAGACCAAGTGCACAGTGCAAAGCCTGCCCTGAGCGCGGCCGAAGGGTGCAAAAGGCAAAGTGAGCCGGATCATTCACTGCTCCGGGGCAGTGCGTGCGCATCCTTCGACAAGCTCAGGATGAGCGGAG
>JACQGX010000266.1 GCA_016199265.1 Chloroflexota bacterium
GTCGTGAACAGATACCGACAAGATTGCCGCTGTCGCGGGTTTGCTCGATGCATGGCCCATACTGATGATTAGGTACGGTTGAGGCGGTACGAAGACGTGTGATAGTACCGGCAACGGTCGCAGAGCTATAGACAGTCAGATAATGTTCTGGAACCCAACGCACGTTCCACCAGGGTTGGAAAGGCCTGAGTTTCCCAGAAGGTTTTCTGACGATCTATAGTGGCGATGATGAACAAGCGACCGAGCGTATGCGCGGCGTTCGCAGAAGGCGAAGACGAGCGATATCTTCGTGCTGTAGGCGCCGAGGGGATCACGAGAATGGGAGCGGGGGAGACGGAGATCCTGCTGCGGGTCGATGTGGCCACCCGTGCCACTGCGTTTCACGAGTGGCTTCACCGCTGTCTCACGCTCCGACATGGCGGCTTCACTGACGGCGGCCAGGATGCACTCATCGAGGCGTTTCTCGAGCGCCATAGAAAGGTACTGAGACTCGATGGCTAGCGTACCGACCAAGACCAGGGTGGCGATCGTGTCGATCTTCCCTTTCGAAAAGCGACACTGGCTCTATGCGCATCTCGACAGCTTCGATTGGGACTTTCCCGCCTTTAGGCCGGTTCTCCTTCATGTCGGCGATGAAACGATTCGGATGCACTATGCGGGGTTCGCTAACGTCGAGGGGACAGCCGCGCTGCAATTGGTACCGGCCGACCCGCGGTACCCGACAGTGCGGGACGTTGTTCGCATCCTCGGCGAAGCAGACGCCAGCGGCAGGTATCGCCCCGCAGGCGTGTTTGTGGAACCCGCCAACGGATAGGCGGCGCGAGCGCATTGAAGTCTGCCGCCAGGTGCTTGCCGGTCACCTGGTAGTACGCTTCCCGATCAGAGGCTCACACCGGCGTTGACACTCAGTGATGAACTGGTGCTTCAGGCGCTCGCGCGGTGCTGGCGTCGCACGCCTCGCGCGCTCGGTCAATGAGCGCCTCCACCGAGTTACTTGTCGTACTCATGGCCTTTCCTGGACCAAACGGAACACAGCGACCCCGCACTGCGACCACCACCGCTGCCTGCCGGGTGAACCAGCCTGCTTGAGCTGGCTTCGTTCGCGTAGCCGTGTGGCTTCAGCCTGCGGTGGGCGCGGCCAGGCGACATCCTTACCCACTTCGCGGCACTCTCCCGAACCACTTGAGACAGCACCATCCGGCGGTGGCGTCCTCCGGGAATGGGACCGACGAAGCCGAGCCGCCGTAGCCGGCGGATGACCTCCTCAGGCTTGAGAGGGGAGAGCTTCGACATCCCGCTCCTCGGTCGGCACACCCTCCATCGGTGGGATCGGGAGACCCATCGCGTGGCGGACGAACCGGCTCGCCGCCACCGCATCCCACTGCCCGGCGGCCAGGAACAGGCCCACCGCGAGCGCGAAGAGCGTGGCGCGGACCCCGCGGCAAGTTGCCACCACCAACGCCACCACACTCGCCACATGCCCCACCGCCGGCCCCACCGTGACCGCTTAAAGCTGGCCGCTGAAAGTGCGTTGGTCGTTAGCGCTCGCCGGCAGCGCGCAAGGCGTTCTCGTAGACGGCGTGACTCAGCCGAAACGCATCGTTGGTCCGCAGGGCATCAAGCTGCGCCGCAAGACTGGTGACCAGGCCGGCGCGTTTCGCCCAGATCAGTAGTCCGACCGTGCCAAGAACCGATAGGCCCATTCGTGGCGCGACCCGGCGTGCCTCCCGTTCGTCGAGGAGAACCGCCTCGGCACTCTCCTGGCGTGCCAACGCGATCGCTTCCGACTCGCCGCCATCGACCTCGGCTGCGAGCACCGCGACAAGCCCACGGTCCCGTAGCTCGACCTTGGCGCTCCCCGGCGCGGTGGACACCTCTGTGGCGCCGGGTCGGCCCGCACCCGTCACGACGGCCTCGTCCCACACGGCCGGAGGAATCAACACACCGGCAGGAAACCGCTCGCGGAGGAGCTGAAGCTGACCAATGGAAGCGAGGGCGATCAGAACCGAGGAGTTGCTCACGGCACTCAAGGCAGACCCTCGAGCGTGCGCACGTCTGCGTCGAGGTCCTCGACGTCGTACTGCCGGACGATCCCCTCTTCCGCCAGGAAGGTGACGAAGTCCCACTTGCTCATACCAGCAAGCGCCCGCGCCTTCCCAAGGGTGAGCAGGCCTTTTTGGTACAGCCGCGCCGCGAGTTCGCGGCGCACTCGCCCCTCCCGCTCCTCCGGCGGGATCCGTAGGCCATCCGCCACGTCCGACGGCACCTCGACCAGCAACTTCGCCACTCCTGGACTCCTCACCAACAGTCTACCGTCTCTCGCGCATCTCTCCGCGCCCCTCATCAGCACACCCCTGTCCTGGGGAAAGCTCCAACGCCCTTCGTGCCTTCGTGCCTTTGTGGTGCACCCATCACTCTCCGTGCGCTCTCTGCGTCTCTGTGTCTCTGTGGTGCACCCTCGTCCTCACCGGCCGGCGAAGCGGAGGACGACGGCGACGGTCTTGAGGGCGATCAGGCAGTCGAGGTACAGCGAGCGGTGCGCGACGTAGGAGAGGTCGTAGTGCAGCTTGGCGAGGGCGTCGTCCACCGAGGCGCCGTACGGGTACTTCACCTGCGCCCACCCCGTCAGCCCGGGCTTCGCCAGCAGGCGGGCGCGGTAGAAGGGGAGCTGCTGCTCGAGGGTGGCGACGAACGCGGGCCGCTCCGGGCGCGGGCCGACGA
>JACQGX010000267.1 GCA_016199265.1 Chloroflexota bacterium
GATCTGGTTCGGCGATAGGGCCATTCAGTTGTCCAGTTTCGACCCGCTGTAGGGCAGCATTCGCGGCCCTGCGGGGCTTGGCCGAGACCCTCGCGGAGTGTCGCATGGCCCTTGGGACTGGCGGCAGCAGACCATAGGCTGCTCGGTAGCGAAAACTGAATGGCCCTGGGGCGCAGGCCGTCCCAGACGACGACCACGACCAGGCGACCGTTGAGGTGACCATGGCTACCAATTGTTCTCGCCAAGGGCGCGATCTCCAGCCACAGGCCGGCGCACCCGAAGTGGTCGGACGGCTGGCGCAGTGCCCGGCCGGCTGGTTCCGCGGGCGGGTCGACCGCATGGCCCGCGACGACGACATGGACTAGCCCCTGATTGCCCTCTACCTGCTCGAGCACTTCGGCCCCGACTTCACGACCACCAACATCGGCGACGCCTGGCAGAGCAAGCTGCCGTACCGGCTGGTGTATACCGCCGAGCGCGTCGCCTATCGCAACCTCGTGGATGGCCTGCGGCCGCCGGAGACGGCCACGTATCGCAACCCCTACCGGGAATGGATCGGCGCCCAGATCCGTGCCGACCTGTGGGGGTGGGTGTGCCCCGGACGCCCGCAGCAGGCGGCGGCGCTGGCCTACCGCGACGCCGCGCTCAGCCACGTCAAGAACGGCATCTACGGCGAGATGTTCTTCGCCGCCGCCATCGCCGCCTCATTCGCAGTTGACACCATCGCCGGGGCGCTCGACGCTGGCCTGGCCGAGATCCCGGCAAGGACGCGTTTCGCCGAGGCGGTGCGCAACACGGTGCGCTGGGTGCGCGAAGACGGTGACTTCCAGAAGACCACCGAGCGCATCCAGGAAGCCTACGGTCACTACCACGGCGTCCACACGATCAACAACGCCGCTATGATCGTGATGGGTTGCTCTACGCCGAGCCGCTGGAGCCGGCGATCTGTCTCACGGTGATGGGCGGGTGGGACACCGACTGCACCGGTGCCACCGCTGGATCGCTGGTCGGTGCCTTCCGCTGGGCACGAGCGCTTCCGGCCAGGTGGGTCGGCGACTTCAATGACCGGCTGGAATCGATCGTCATCGGCATGACCGACAATCGCTTTACCGACCTCGCCGAGCGAACACTGGCACAGGCCAAGCGACTGGGCGCATAGGCCGGCGCCAGCGGCGCCTCCAGGGCGTGCGTCTCCCCGTTACAGGGTGGCCAATGGCGCGGCCTGGGCGCCGAGGCGCTCAAGCTCGGCGGCCAACTCAGCGCGTACAGTAACTGCGCCCGGACGGTACGGTGGGCAGCAGTGGGAGGCCGGACCCGAAGTGGCTTCAAGTGGGACAAGAAGCTCTGGTGCCGTTCCCAGACCCTGGTCGCACCTGCAGCTACTGCGCCGTGCGACGGCACCGACAATAGCGCGCACGCTGCGGTTACTCCACCCGCTCCCACACCAGGCGCCCGCTCTGCTGGCGTCCGCCCACGGTGACGGGCGGCGTCTTCAGCGTCAGGCGATTGCCGGCGATCTCGAACTGGCGGCGCAGTTGGGTGCCCACGCCGCTCGGGAGCAGATGAAGGTCGATGTGATGCGTCACCGTCTTTGTAGCGCGGTCGACGTCGTAGGTGCCGGCATAGGCCAGGTACCCCGCGATGATCGCGCGGAGCTCGTCGAGCGTGCCTTCGGGAGCGGTGGCGCCGGTCAGGGCCGGGCGATCGGGACGCATGATCTGCACCGACATCCGTCCGAGCGCATCGTAGGCGATGGAGCCGCGCGCCTCCTTTCCCATAGGGTACGACACCTTGCCATCGACCGACCGCTCGAACGAGATCAGCTTCCACGTACCGACTAATGGTTCGTCCTGCGCCACCGATGTCTCCTTATGTTTCCAGACCACCTGGCACTCACCCGGCGGCGATGGTGATGGTCCGGCCCGGTCCCTCGCAGAGCGCCTCGAACACCTTCAAGACCTCCACGGCATCCTCGAGCGTGCCGTACCGGAGTGCCGGGCCGCCGAGCGCCGCGTGCGCGAAGGCGATGATGCTCGGGGCATACCCCTGGATAAAGTTGTTCGTGTTGTAGAGCTGTCCGAGCGAGAGTTCGGGTTCCCAGCTCAGCGGGGCCTGGTCGGTTTCGGTGAGATAGCTGGGGCTCTTTCCATAAGGTCCGGGTGAGCCGCGGCGGTAGTAGGTCAGGCGCACGGCATTCTCGACGACGACGTTGGTCCCTTCGCCCACGACCTCGAGGCGTTCGAGGAGGCTGGTGCCGGACTGGCCGGCACTGAAGTGGAAGGCGCCGGCGGTGCCCTGGGCAAACCGGGCGAGCGCGACGGCACCGCCGCCGGTGGGCGCCGCTTCGACATACAACTGCTGTAGCGGCCCCAGCACCACGAGGGCAGCGCCGACCGGATGCCACAGATGTCCCAGGCAGCTTCGTACTTCGCGGTGGGCCGGCGTCAGCCCACCCTGTGATGGGACGTGGAGGGGGTAGCGCACGGTCGCCGAGACCGGCCGGCCGAACGCCGGATCGTGTACGATCTCGCGCACGCGCTGATACGCTGGGTAGTACATGGTCTTGATGCCGACGGCGGCCACGCGATGCACCCGGTCACGCAGCGCGATCAACTGGCGCGCACGGGCGACGCTGGCCGCCAGCGGCTTGTCCGTCCAGGCGTGGCAGCCAGCTTCGAGGCACTGGGCCATCAAGCTGGCATTCAGCGGCTCCGCCTCACCTGCCCCTTCGACGGCGATCAACACCGCCTCCGGTGCCGCCTCCTCGAGCAGTGCGCCGACGTCGGTATACCAGCGCGGCGCGCCGAACTGGCGGGCGTGCGCCGCGGCGCGGTCCGCATCGGGGTCCCACAGCGCGACGAGCTCCACCGGGGCATACGGCAAAGCAGGAAGGAAGTTGCGATAGGCATGGCCCGACGTACCCAGAAAGGCGACACGCAGCCGCCGCACCGGCTCATAGGCAAAGGTCACCATCACTCACACGCCTCCCAAACCCCTTTGCGGTTGTCGTAGTTGCCAAGCAGCATGGGATTAGCGTACATTACTTGGAGTTTGCCACGCAAAGTTTCGAGTTTTGCGTACAAATAGCGATCGGAGCGAAGTATGGGCGTACTGGCGGGCCAGACGGCGATTGTGACCGGGGGCGGTGCGGGCATCGGACGGGGCATTGCGCAGGAGCTTGGCGCCGCCGGCGCCCACGTCGTCGTCGCCGGCCGGCGCGGCCAGCACCTCGACGAGACCGTGGGGCTGATCACGGCGGCCGGCGGATCGGCCAGCGCCACCGTGGCCGACGTGACCGACGTGGCGCAGGTAGACGCGTTGATGGCCGGGACCGTGGCCGGCCACGGGAAGCTCGACCTGCTGGTGAATAACGCCGGGCGATTCTTCTCGATCGGCCCGGTCTGGGACGCCGACCCTCAGAACTGGTGGCAGGACGTCACCGTCAACCTCTACGGCACCTTTTTGTGCTGCCGATCGGCGCTGCGGCACATGATCGAGCGCCGGTCGGGAAAGATCGTCAACCTGGCCGGCGGCGGCTCACTCAACGCTTTCGCCTACGGCAGCGGCTACGGCACCTCCAAGGCAGCAATCGTCCGCTTCAGCGAGACCGTGCATCAGGAGGCGAAGGAGTACGGTGTCAACGTCTATGCCATCAGCCCGGGCCTGGTGCACACCGAGATGACCCAGTTTCAGCTCGACAGCCCTGAGGGCAAACAGTGGCTGCCCCGCATCCACAAGATGTTCGAAGAAGGTCGCAATGTGCCGCCGGCGCTGGCTGGGAACCTGTGTGTCTACCTCGCATCTCCCGCCGGCGACCACCTCGGCGGACGCTTCATTCAGTCGACTGAGGATTACGGGCGCATCGCCGAGCGCGTCGACGAGGTGGTCGAGCGCGACCTGTACACGCTCCGTCGCACGGCGCTCTCGGCGTGAGCTACGCATTGG
The DNA here is from genome assembly GCA_016199265.1 of Chloroflexota bacterium. Classification (GTDB taxonomy): domain Bacteria; phylum Chloroflexota; class UBA11872; order UBA12225; family UBA12225; genus JACQGX01. The sequence goes on from JACQGX010000267.1 coordinate 3,946, forward strand.
GGAACAGGCTTTCTGCCGATGGACGCCGATGAGGACATTGTCAATCGGCGTCCATCGGCGGCTTGCTATCTCTTCGGGCTTTCCGTGGGCGTCGGGGGTCTTTCGTCGAAACGCGTGTGAGTGTGAGTTGGATGAGTCAGATTGGATGAGTCAGAAAGGAGGGGAGCATGTTGTATCCGAGGGATGAGATCGTGCGGCGGTTGCGCCGCGAGGTAGAGGCCGGGCGGGCGATCTTCTGCGCCCGTTGCGCCACGGGTATCGCCGCCCGCTACGCGGAGGAAGGTGGCGCCGACCTGATCGTCACCTACGCCCTGGCCAGGTGGCAGCAGATGGGGTTCGCCGGCGGGATCGGCCTGGCCCCGTTTGGGGACGGCAACGCGCTGGCCTTCGAGGTGGGCACGCGGGAGATCCTGCCCATCATCCGGGATACGCCGGTGTTGCTGGGCCTGGCCTGCACCGACCCCACTCGCCGGGTGGACATCTGGCTGCAGCAGATCGACGCCGCCGGCTTCTCCGGCATCAACAACTGGGCCAGCGTGGGTATGGTCGACGGTAACTACCGCCGGGTGCTGGAAAACAGCGGCATGGGGTTCGATCGCGAAGTGGAGTTCATGCGCCAGGCGCACGCCCACGGCTTCTTCACGCTGGCCTATCTCTTCGAACCCGACCAGGCGCGGGCCATGGCCGAAGCCGGCGTCGACGGCATCGTCTGCCATCTCGGCGTCGGCGGCGAGATGCCTTCGCTGGAGGAGACACCGGAGATTGTCACGGCGATCGCCGGGGCGGCCCGCGCCGCGCACCCGGACGTGTTGGTGCTGATACATGGCGGTCACATCCGTACGCCGGCCGACGCGGCGTGGGTCGCGGCGCGCAGTCCTTCCGTAGGTTACCTGGGTGCTCCCGACTCGCCCGCGCTATTGGGCGAGGTGATCAAGCAGCGCACACAGGAGTACAAGCACGAGCTGGAATGAGCGCAAGGGAGAAGCAAGCGATGGTGCAGAAATACAACTTCGAATACGATCGCCGCGTTCGCGCCGGCATCGTCGGCTGTGGGCAGCACGCGAGGCGCAACATTCTGCCGGCGCTGCAGTACGCGCCGGTCGACCTGGTGGCGGCCTGTGATCTCAATCAGGAACGTGCCGAAGTTGTCGGCCGGCAGTTCGGCTGCCGGCGCGCCTACACCGACTTCGTGGAGATGATCCAGCGGGAGGAGCTGGATGCCGTCTACATGGTCATTAGCGCCGGCCCTGGTGAGACAGCCAGCCGTGGCTCGCCCTACCCGCCCCTGGCGGTGGAGGCCATGGAGGCCGGCGCCCACGTGTGGGTGGAAAAACCGCCGGCGGATACTGTGGCGCAGGCAGAGATGATGATCGACGCCAGCCGGCGCACCGGCAAGTTCCTGGGCGTGGGCTACAAGCGGATGTTCCTGCCCACGGCGCTCAAGGCCCGCGAGATCATGGCCTCCGACGAATTTGGCCCGGTCTCGACATTCCATTACACGTTCCGGCTGGGATTGAGGCCCCATGGCGCGGCCGTGAACACCGATCTCTCGCACCCGATGGGATTGGTCCTAGGCCTGATGGGGCCGGCCGAGTCGATCTACTTCGAGCGCCATCCGCGCACCGGCGGCGCGTCGGTCACCATGAAGTTCGTTAGCGGCGCCCTGGGCAACGTCTTCTTCGAGGGCCGCCCGTCGTCCAACGGGCCGGCCGAGCGGGCGCTGGTCGTCGGCGAAGGGGCGCACCTGGAGATCGATAACGTGATCCGGCTGACCTACTACCGCCGTATCACCCAGCGTGGCGCCTACGGGCGTGAGGCGAGCTTCATCGGCAGCAACGACGACGCGCCGCTCTTCTGGGAGCCGGAGTTCACCCTGGGCCAGATGTACAACAAGAACATCTTCCTCATCGGCTACGTCGGTGAGGTCAGCGACTTTGCCGAGAGCGTCCTGAATGGCCGCCCGCCCGAGCGAGCAGGAGCGGCCGATCTGCGGGAGATTATGAAGTGGGCCGAGGCGCTGCATCAGCCGTCGGGCACGCTCACACGGCTCAATGCGCCGGCCTCACCCGCGGCGCCGATGGCGGCCGCCGCCGCGCGCTGAACTCGGTGCTAGCAGCCTGTCGGAGAAAACGTCCCTGGCTCCATTTCCGGCGGTTTTGGCCCCGAAAGTGGGGCGAAATGGGTACTCATTCCGTCGCAAAACGGCTTTCCCGGGGGCAATTGCTCACCGAAATGGTTCTCTCCGACAGGCTGCTAGGAACGCCGAACAGAAACTACGGATGAACGCTCATTGCTCTGAGAAAGATCGGCGTCTATCCGCGTTCATCGGCGGTTATTGAAAGACACTCTAAGCGGCTGGCATGCGAGGGGTAGCGTTACCCAGAGGTCCATCGGGGTCCGGCAGGAATAACCATTCCGCTTTTGCCGACCAGGTTCGGGTGCACCGGAAACGTTATTCTTGCCGCTGTCCATAAGAGATTCGAAGGGAGAACGAGACGAGAGGAGCAGGAAGAACGAGCGCCAGCGCCGTGGTCGACCGTGGGGCTGCTGGCTGTTGGATCAGTTCGTGCCATGTTCAGAAGGGAGCGCCGCTACAGGTCGCTTCCCGCCTGCAGAAGGAAAAGCCCGGGGAGAGCGAGATGAAATCACGAGGTATCACCCGTCGCGCATTTGGCACCGGCTTCGGCGGCGCGGCCGCCGGCGTCTTTGGAGTAGTTGGGGTGCTGGCAGCGGCCTGCGGCATGCCTGGGGCAGGTGGAACGCAGGCCGCGCCGACAGAGAGTGCCGGGAGCGCCAAGCGCAACTATCAAGGGGTCGTCTTTCAGCACCTGGCGAAAGGCGCCGGCGTGCCGGACAGGCGCAACTACCAGCGCTTGATCGACGAGGTCTTCGAGCCGGCCCATCCCGGTATCAAAGTCGAGATCATCCCCGATGGCGGCATCGGCTACTGGGAAAAGCTGCTCGCCCTCCTCGCCGCCGGCACCCCACCCGACGCGGCGCAGCAGGACGAGTACTTCATGGCCCACCTGATCAAGAAGAACCAACTGCTGGAGTTGACGCCCTACCAGGTCAAGGACAAGAGCTTCAACTACAAAGATATGTTCGAGGGCGCCTGGCGCGCCGGCCACTTCAAGGACAAGCTCTACGGCATCTCCGCCGGGATCTTCGGCCCGATGGTCAAGTTCAACCAGGACCACTTCGACGAAGTCGGTCTGCCGTACCCGCCACTGGACTACAAGCCGGGCGGCTGGACCTGGAACCAGATGCGGGAGCAGGCCAAGAAACTCACCAAGCGTGATCCGTCTGGCAACGTCACCCGCGCCGGGTTCGCCTGGGATGCCCGTTTCCTGAGCCGCTTCTCCGGCCACTTCTATGCCTATGGCGCCAGGGTGGTCGATCGCCTTGACGATCCGACGAAGTGCGTGCTGGACGAGCCCCGGTCGGTCGAGTTCCTTCAGTTCCTGCACGACCTGCGCCACGTCGATCGGACGGCGGCGCCGGCCGCGTGGTACGACTTTGGCGGCAGCCGCACCAAAGGGTTGCCCGGCGACAACGGCGCGCTGTTCCGCGACGGCAAGCTGGCTATCACCATCGAACTGATCAATTTGGCGGCAACGCGGGAGACGAACCTCCGGTGGGACTACGCCCCGTTGCCTCGCCCCAACTCGGGTGGCAAGGCCGGCGGCTTCGTCGGCTCCAACGTCTTCACCGGGATGAAGGCGTCCAGGGACCCGCAGCTGACCTGGGATTGGATCTCCGCCATGGGCGGGCCGAAGTACCACGAGATGCGGATGCGCGACCCGGATTTGCTCAGCACCCCGGCGTGGAAGGCGCTGCAGGCGGAGTATGCCAAGCTAACCCCGCCGGACAACATCCGGGCCAACATCGACCTCGGGGAGTACGGTACCTCCAGCATCATGTCCACGGCCTACGTGGAGATGCAGGACGAGATCCTCAATGGCCTGCAACCGGCGTGGAACAACGAGGTGCCGGTCCGCCAGGCGGTCGCGGAGGTCGTGCGCAAGGTCAACGATCTCCTCCGGGAGGCGTCAAAGTAGATTCAGAGCGGGTAGCGGCGCGGTGGCCGGTACCTGGCTGACCGGCCATTTCCCTTGGCGGTGTCTGGATGGTTGGCGTTGACCAGATGCGCCAGAACGCTCTGGCGTACCGGTTGGAGATGCTCGTCTATAAGCTGTGCCGCCGCCTCACCATCCCGGCGGCGCAAGGCATCGACGATGCGCCGCCGATTCGACGGAGACGCCCCCCAATCACGCGGAGGCGCATTGGCGATGGCGATGCTGCGTAGCCCGCGAACCCGCAATCGCAAACTGTCTAGCATGTCTAGCAAGAGTCGGTTGTCGGCGGCGCGCGCGATCAAACGGTGAAACTCGGCGTCCGCCGCGTTGAGAGCAGCCAGGTCGCCTTGCGCCCGCGCTACCTCACATTCGGCCACCGCCTCGTCCAGGGCAGCAAGTTGCTTGGCGTCGATCCGTTGCGCCGCCCACCGAAGCGCCAGCTGCTCGAGATTGGTGCGCAGCTCATACAGCTCGTCGATCTCCCTGGCCGTAAACTGCCGGATGAAGGTCCCTCGATACGGCACGGTCACCACAAGACCCTCTTGCACCAACCGCGCGAGGGCGGCGCGCAGCGGCGTGCGGCTGACGCCCAGCCGCGCCGCCAGGTCCTGCTCGTCAATCTGTGTGCCGGGTTCGAGCGCGGCATCGACGATCAGTCGGACGAGCTCTTCGTAGACACGCTCCTCCAACGTCTTGTGCTGCACCCGAGTGACTTCCCTGGTCGCCATACGCTCCTGCCCATTTAGTTCGTGAGAGCCGCTGCGCCTCTTCAATGATGCGGCGGCCGCCAAGCTCTCTCTCGCAGTGTACACGGTACCCGTCAACTCGTCGTCGATCTGAGATCGAGAAGGGTTCTGATGCCGTGCTTCCGTGCTCCTGCGCTCCACCTCTACGCAGCTACCGGTTCGACGAGGCCGCTGCGAATGGAGCGCTTGGCGGCATCCATGGCGGCGACGCAGCGCCGGATCCAGGCGCCGGAGCACTGGGGCTCCGTCCCGGTGACAATCGCCCGCCGGAACTCCCGCAGCACACCGGCCATC
>JACQGX010000268.1 GCA_016199265.1 Chloroflexota bacterium
CATCTCCACTCCCGGTGGAAGGGGCGCTGGATTCCAGAACATTATCTGACTGTCTATAGCGGGCCTGAAGGTCGAGGACATCGGTTTTGAGCATAGTGTGGCCGTGGTGCTCGGCAAGGGACGCCGACCGCGCTCGTGCCCATTCGGCAAGAAGACGGCCCAGGTGCTGGACCGCTATCTACGGGCGCGAGCGGCACACCGGTACGCCGATCATCCGGAGTTGTGGCTGGCCCGGAAGGGGCCACTGACGGCGAGCGGCGTCTACCAGATGGTTCACGACCGGGCGAACGAGGCAGGCATCGGCCACGCGTACACCCATCTCGTCCGACACACATTCGCCCACCAATGGCTGGCGCAAGGAGGTCAAGAGGGCGATTTGATGTGCCTGGCCGGCTGGCGATAACGAACGATGCTCGGCCGCTACGGGGTAGCGCCGCCGACGAGCGGGCGCGTGAGGCGCATCGGCGGCTTTCGCCAGGGGAACGGCTGTGATACCCGGCCGGCCCCCAGGGGCGGCCCGGCGGCGGTCCCACGCCGGCCAGCGAGGGCCGAGCCACAGGTTGGGCAGAGGCCGACGCGTTATCGCGTCGCGGACCGCGCCCCGTCGATCAGCGACTTGATGTAGGCCACTGGCCCAACACCAGCACGCTGCGCCTCGCGGATGATCCAGGCCGTCTGCTCCGCATCGAGATCGATCTCCAACTGGAGGTGTGCCAGGGGTGTGCCAAACCGGCCGCCGTGGCCGCTCGTTCGCCAGCCGCGACGATCTTCCGGGGACTCCCAAGGACGAGGCTCCTGCTCGTCGCCCTCATCCACCGCCGCCACGCGCCCGACGCGCGTCTTGGTGCTCACCGTTCGCCTCCTGGCGTCAGCCGCTGCATCTCTTCGAAATAATACGCCATCTCTTCATCCGTCGACCGCCAGCCGGTCACCGGCCGCCAGACGGCAGGGTCGGTCGTCGGCGCAAGTGCGATGGTAACTAGGCGCCCCAAGTTCGTGGGACCGACAATGCGCACCTGATCCGGGTAGTCGTCATGGGTTGTGCTCACCCATGCATCGAGGTCCACGATCTCCTGCACTTCGTCAGGTTCAATGCGGTGTGCACGCAACTTGGCGACGTTGGTCTCACGCCACGCCAGCGCCCTGATTTCCATCGACGGATGGAATGATAGGGGACGTGGCGCCGCCAGTGCCGCCGACGAGCGGGCGCGGGAGGCGCGTGTTTGGTGCCGTTGTCGATCACCCGGAGAGAGCCGCCGACGAGCGCACGATCCAGGGGGAGGTCTGCCCGGTCGCCGGATGGCGCCGCTTCTCCGTGCGGCACACCGGTGTCTTCTCCGGCGCCTGGCCCACGAAGAGCACCCCCTCCTCGCCCGTAAAGTGCGCCCGGTGCTCGGCCACCACGTCGTCCTTGCGCACGGCCTGATCCCGGCCGACCGCCAGGTGAACCGGGTCGGCGGGCGCCCCAATCTGGCTGAGTTCGGAGTCCGACGCGACGTGAACGAGTGCTGCAGCAGACCCGACGCCTTGCTGCTGGCCACGACGCCGGCTCTTTGGGCTAGCTCCCCTGCGCCAGGATCGCGCCTACCTGGGGCTTGGCCTCCAGCATCGCCTGCTTGGGTGACTTCTCGCCCTTGTCGATCGCGGCCAGCGCGGCGTTGATGACCTTCATCATCTCGTCGTACTGCGCGACGAACGGCTGGTTCAGGGCGAAGTTGGCCGAATCCACCAGCGGGCGCCGGTTGTATGGTGATGGCTGCTGCACATAGGTCTCGGTGGCGCTGCGGCGCGCGCTGACGACCTTGGCCTCCAGCGTGGCGATGCGCTGAGCCAGCTCTGCATTGGGCACAAACACAGACTCCACCGTCACCTGAGGGAACTTCTGCTGAAACGTCTCCTGCGCCCGTGGGAAGACGATCGTCTGCGGGTCGCCAGGTGTGAAGAAATTGAGGTAGGTGACCGCCGCCGGCCCAGTCGCCCGGCGAGACCGGTCCGGTGCCTCCACTTGCTGTAGGGGACCGCACGCTGCCGCAAGTACGCCCAAACCACCAGTCGCCGCAGTCTGCTGGAGCATAGTTCGCCTGAGCACTTTCAGTTCCATTGAGAGACCTCCTGCTCAGCAGCATAGTGGTGTTGCCTCAACGTGACCCTCAACGTGCATCCCGGTGCCTCAATCTGGGTGCGTCAGAATCCGCGGACACCGCGCTTCCTCCGGGCTCGGTACCGCGGCGACGAAGTGGATGGGACAGAACCTTTCGAAGAACGGCTCTTCTAGAAGTCTGGCCGGAAAGTGGCTTTTCGCAGTCCTCCGCGAAGCGGCTCCAGATCCAGATAGGGACGACCCGCAAAATGCCTGAAAAGCGACTGAAAACGGACTTTCCGGCCGGACTTCTAGGGCGTGTTCTGATCGGCGGCTTGCCGTTTTCGCCGAGGCGCCGCGGTGTCGAAGAATGCCTCAGGGGCCAGGCCGGTCCACGCCGGGTGGTGGGTGAAAACGACGTTGATGCCCGCGTCGGTCGATTCGAGGCGAGCGTACTCCTATCTCGGCACTCTGCTTTGACTATACGCCACGGGCGGCCGCCCAGCCTACGAGTCAGCCGACGAAGGGGAAGAGGCGACGCAGGCGCGGCTCGTCGAGGAAGGCGCCGTACTCGCAGGCCTCGAATGCTTCCGCGTAGCGCACGGCGTTTCCCCGCTCGGGCCCGTACCAGCGGATGAGGACATCGCGGTACCGGTCGGCAGCGGCGGCAAAGGCGGGGAGACGCCGCGCCGAGAGCCACTGCAGCCGGGCCGCTTCGTCGCCGGTCGGCGGGACCTCGTCGAGCACGCCGGCGTTGTACGGCAGCCACTCGTACATTTGCGAGGTGTGCGCGTGCAGCATGCGCAGCTTCTGCGCGACGACGTCGTCGATCGCCACGGCGATGTCGGGCGCGAACGGGAGGGGCTTGCGGAACGTGTCGTGAACGTACATGATGTGCGGGTTGCGCTCGAGGTGGGGCGTGAGGGGCTCGTTGTTGGGCACGGTGACGACGTAGGCGGCGTCCTGGATAAGCACGCCGGTGTAGCGGTGGTCGGGGTGGTAGTCCCACGGCCGCGGCCCGAGCACTAGGTCGGGCTGGAACTCGCGCATGAGCCGGATGACTTCGCGCCGGCGCTCGAGCGAGGCCTCGAGCGCGCCGCTGGGGTTGTCGAGCACGACGTACTCGATGCCGATCACCGCCGCCGCGGCCTGCGCCTCGGCCGCGCGGCGGCGGGCGAGCTCGAGACCACCGATCGCGTGATGGCCCGTCACGCCGTTCGTCAGCGAGACGAACCGCACCCGGTGCCCGGCGGCGGCCCACAGCGCGGCGGTGCCGCCGGCCCGGCTCTCACAATCATCCGGATGCGCGCCGAAGACCAGGATACGGAGCGCCCCGGTGCCCGCCCGCCGGCCGCTGGATTCACCCGCCGCAGTTGCGTTCTGTGCCATCGCGTTTTACCTCCGGCCTCGCCCTGTTCCTCACGTCACGTGCGCTAAGCACCCCGATGGAAGTTCTACGCACCATCTGGCCGGCTCTGTATCTGGCGGAGGCGTGGAAATCCCGTGCATAACTTCTCTCAGGGTGCTTAGATCATACGGCACCAGAATGCAGGATCAGGCCGGCGGCTCGGTGCGATACATCATGCCACTCAGCGGCCACCGGAAGCTCGCCGACGGGCACCCGGTGGACAACCCCCTGCGACATGTGCCGGACACGCTGGTGGTGCCCGACTTCGGCGTCGTATCCCCCAGCGTGCCTGCCGGCGGTCCGCGCTCCGGGCGAGTTCTGGTTGACCCCGCGCGTCTACGCGACGCGTGGACCCCCGGAAGGCGCGAGGCAGGAGAACGGGGGCAGCGGCACATACCAGGCGCTCGCTCTCGCGCTGCCAGCTCAAGCAGGCTCTGTCCAGGGCGCTTTAGCGTCCTTCGCAGACTCAGCCGGGCGGCTTTTGCCCCCGGCGTGCGGTAGTGGCCGCACCACCCGGCTCCATTCACTGATCTTGGGACCCTCTCCCGTTTCGCTCTCGCGCCCTCGCCCGGATCAGACGCGCCCCTGGACCGCGGCTTCGTGCCTCGCCTCCGCCGGTGTCGCGGCCGCCTTGCGCTGGGTGCCGGCGCGCCAGCGGAGGTCGGGCTGGCGGGCGGCGCGGACCTCGTCGAGGCGGCCGATGGGGGTGACGTGTGGCGCTTCGTGGAGGCGCTCGGGTTCCTCACGCGCCTCGCGGGCGATGGCCAGCATCGCGTCGGCGAAGGCGTCGAGCGTCTCGCGCGACTCGGTCTCGGTCGGCTCGATCATGATCGCCTCCGGCGCGATCAGCGGGAAGTAGATTGTCGGTGGGTGGTAGCCGTAGTCGATCAGCCGCTTGGCCACATCGAGCGTGCGGATGCCGTGGTCGCGCAGCGTGCGGCCGTCGAGTACGAATTCGTGCATGCACGTGCGGTCGACGTACAGTTGGTACGCCTCCTTGAGCCGGTGCATGAGGTAGTTGGCGTTGAGCACCGCGTTCGCGCCGACATCGTAGAGCCCTTCGCGGCCGAGCGAGAGGATGTACGTGTACGAGCGCAGCGCGGCGTTGAAGTTGCCGTGGAAGCCGTGGACGCGCCCGATCGTATCGGGGCGGTCGGCGTCGAACCCGTAGGTCCCGTCGGCATGGCGGACGATCACCGGCGCCGGCAGGAACGGCTCGAGCTCGGCGGTCACACAAATCGCCCCGCCTCCCGGCCCACCACCGCCGTGAGGGACGGCAAAGGTCTTGTGTAGATTGCTATGCAGCAAGTCGACGCCGAAGTCGCCGGGGCGCACCTGGCCGACCATCGCGTTCAGGTTGGCGCCGTCGCAGTAGACGTAGCACCCCACCTCGTGGGCCAGCCGGCAGATGTCCACGATCTGCCGCTCGAACAGGCCGAGCGTATTCGGCACCGTCATCATGATCGCGGCGCACTCGTCGTCGAGCTTGGCCTTGAAGTCGTCGAAGTCGAGCTCGCCGGTACGCCGGTTGTGCCCGACGGTGACCGCGTCGTAACCGGCCATCGCCGCCGTCGCCGGGTTGGTACCGTGCGCCGAGTCGGGAATCAGCACTTTCTTGCGCACGCGGCCCTGCTTGATGTGGGCGGCGCGCACCATCAGAATGCCGGTGAGCTCGCCGTGCGCCCCGGCGACCGGCTGCGCCGAGACGCCCGGCAGCCCGGTAACCTCGGCCAGCAACCGCTCGAGCTCGTAGAGCACGCGCAGCGCCCCCTGCACCGTCTGCTCCGGCTGGAGCGGGTGCAACTGGCGGAACCCGGGCAACCCGGCGACGTTCTCGTCGAGCTTCGGGTTGTACTTCATCGTGCACGACCCAAGCGGGTAGAACTCGCTGTCGACCGAATAGTTGCGCTTGGAGAGGCGGGTGAAGTGCCTCACGACGTCGAGCTCGCTCACCTCCGGTAGGTTGAGCTCGCGGCGGCGCTCGCCCTCCGGCAGCAACTCGTCCACCGGTTTGGCCGGCACGTCAGACGGCGGCAGCGATCCGGCCCGCCGGCCGGGCACGCTCATCTCGAAGATCAACGGCACCGGCTCCTGCCGCCCCGCAAAGATTCCGCGGGAGTTGGCCATCTTGGGCGGCGCCGTGCCATTACTGCTTATTGTTGGGTCAGTCATTGTGGTGTCGTTTTCCTGGAACCACAGATGCACACCGTGGTTTCAATCGATCGCGCTCAGCTCGTGTACCAGTTGGTCGATCTCGGCGCGGGTGGTGAGCTCGGTGCAGCAGAGGAGGAGGTAGTCCGTGAGCTCCGGCGAGAAGCGTCCGAGGTCGAACCCGCCGATGATCCCGCGCGCCAGCAGCGCCCGGTTGATTTCCGCGGCCGGCCTCGGGCAGCGTACGACACATTCCATGACGTACGGCGCGGCGGTGGCGACGGTGTAGCCCGGCAGTGCGCCGATCTGGTCGGCGGCGTAGTGCGCCTTCTGCAGGCACAGCTCGGCGACGTCGCGCAGGCCCTGCTTGCCCAGGTGGCTGAAGTAGATCGTCGAGGAGAGCGCCACCAGCGCTTCGCTGGTGCAGATGTTGGAGGTCGCCTTCTCGCGCCGGATGTGCTGCTCGCGCGTGGCCAGCGTCAGGACGAAGCCGCGCCGTCCATCGTGATCGACCGTCGCGCCGACGATCCGTCCCGGCATCTGGCGCACGTACTCCTGCCTACAGGCGAACATCCCGGCCAGCGGCCCGCCGAAGTCGGGAGGTCCGCCCGTCCACTTGCCTTCGGCGACGACGATGCCCGCGCCGTACTCGCCCGGTGGGCGCAGCACGCCAAGCGTCACCGCATCGGACACGACGACGACCAGGATGGCGCCCGACGCCTTGAGGCGCGCGGCCAGCCCGTCGACCTGCTCGAGCCAGCCAAGGAAGTTGGGCTGCTGGACGATCAGGCAGGCGACCGAATCGTCGACCGCATCGGCCAGCGACTCGCTGCGGATCAGACGAGTGCCGTCGCGTCGCCAGGCGCGCACGGTCGTCACCTCGATATCCGGCCCCGAGGTGTAGGTTTGCAGCACCTCGCGGTAGAGGGGGTTCACCGTGTCGGCGACGAGCACACGCCTGCGCCGCGTGAGCGCGCACGCCATGCGCGCCGCCTCCCCCACGCCGGTCGCCGCGTCGTACACCGACGCGTTGGAGACGTCCATGCCGGTGAGCTCGCAGACGATGCTCTGCCACTCGTAGACGGTCTGTAACGTGCCCTGCGAGACTTCCGGCTGGTACGGGGTGTACGACGTCAGAAACTCGCCGCGCGAGACGAGGTGGCCGATCACCGCCGGGACGTAGTGGCGGTACGCGCCGGCGCCTAGAAAGCAGGGGTAATGATCGAGGTCGAGATTCTGCTCGGATAAGGCACGCAGATGGCGCCAGGCCTCGATCTCGCTCAAGCCCTCCGGCACGTCGAGCGGCGGCTTGTACAAGTGCGGCGGGATATCGCGAAACAGATCGTCGATGCTTTGGACGCCAATCGCGGCAAGCATCGCCTCGCGCTCTTGGTCGGTAGTCGGAGCGTAACTAGTCATTGTAGGTAGGCAGTAGGCAGCAGGCAGCAGGCAGCAGGCAGCGGTTAGCGGACCGTAGGGGCGCGATTCATCGCGCCCGAAAAGGTGGTGGTCAACGGGCGAATGCTTCGTCCCTACCGCCGTCCGTTTCGGCGCGCTGCCGCGGATCGCATCACTGCAACGTCTTCAGATACTCGTCGTATGCCGCGGCGTCCATGAGGCTGTCGAGCTCGCTCGGGTCAGAGGGCCTGACTTTGAGCATCCAGCCGCCGCCGTACGGCTCTGTGTTGACCAGTTCGGGCGAGTCCTGCAGCGCACCGTTGGCCTCCAGCACCTCGCCGGATACGGGCGCGTACAGGTCGGAGGCTGCCTTGACCGACTCGACGACGCCGAACGTCTCGTGCTGCTTCACCGTCGAGCCGGCTTCCGGCAGCTCGACGAAGACGACGTCGCCGAGCTGATCCTGGGCGTAGTCGGTGATTCCTACGACCGCGGTATCGCCTTCGAGGCGCACCCACTCATGCTCTTTGGTGTACTTACAGTCTGTTGGATTCACGGTTTCTTCGCTCCACTCGCGTCATCAGGTAGTGATCACGACTTGATCACCCCTTACGCGTACGCCTTTGCCCGGGCGATGTCGTCGGCCGCCGCGCGCGCCGCCGATCACCCCTTACGCGTACGCCTTTGCCTCCGGTAGAACGGGAGCGGCACGACTGTGGCCGCGTGCGGCCGGCCGCGGATGTCGACCGCCACTTCGGTGCCCGGCGAAGCGCACGCGACGGGTACGTAACCCATGCCGATTGACTTCTTGAGTGTTGGCGAAGGGCCGCCGCTCGTGAGCCTGCCGGCGGGTTTTCCTTCTACGAGGATCGCGTAGTCGGGCCGCAGCACGCCGCGGTCGACCAGCTCGATTCCCACGAGCGCCCGCTCTGGGCCTCGTTCCGCGATCGCCTTCAGCGCCGTCGCCCCGACGAAGTCGCCCTTCTCGAAGCGGACGACCCGTTCGAGACCGGCTTCGAGTGGATTGGTGTCGACGGTGAGCTCGTGCGAATAGAGCGCCATCCCGGCTTCGAGACGGAGCGTATCGCGCGCGCCGAGACCGCATGGGATGGTGTCGACGTCCTTACCCGCCTCGAGCAGTGCGTTCCAGAGGTGGACGGCGTGCAGCGCGTCGAACGAGAGCTCGAACCCCACTTCGCCGGTGTAGCCGGTACGCGCAATGACCGTGGCGACGCCGTCGACCGTCGATTCGACCGCGTGGTAGTGGCCGAGCTCGCCGACGGCGATCGAAGTGAGCTTGGATAGCACGTCGACCGACTTTGGTCCCTGGAGCGCGAGCAGCGTGCGCGGCGGAGAGATGCGCTCCAGGAGCACGCGTGCGGGATCAACACCTCGACCGGGCCTCTGGAGTTGTGTTTCGATCCAAGCGTAGTCGGCGTCGGTATTGGCCGCGTTGACGATCATCAGAAAGCGCGTCTCGGCGAGCCGGTAGACGATGACGTCGTCCAGGATGCCGCCTGCTTCGTTGCACAGCAACGAATACTGGGCCGCGCCGACGTCCAGGCGCGCAACGTCGTTCGTCGTCACCCACTGCAGGAACTCGAGCGCGTGGGGCCCCTCGAAGCGGAGCTGGCCCATGTGGCCGATGTCGAACACCCCGGTGCGCTCGCGCACGGCGTGGTGCTCGGCGAGCACGCCCGTCGGGTATTGCACCGGCATCTCCCAGCCGCCAAACGGCACCATGCGCGCGCCGAGCTGCACGTGCGTTTCGTACAGCGGGGTGCGCTTGAGCGTCTCGTCCGCGCGTGTCGTTTCCTGCGTCTCGTTTGCCTGAGCCATCAACCGCCCGATGATAGCAAGTGGGGGGCCAGGGGCCGGGGGGCGGGAGCCGGGGAAGTCTGCCTCTCCCTTTGGGAGAGGCCGCCCGCTAGGGCGGGTGAGGGCGGCGGTGGTCTGACCACCGACGGTGCGTTTGAGTCCGCTGCTGCCCTCACCCTAGCCCTCTCCCAAAGGGAGAGGGAACCGTGGGGCACCTCTTTGCCGCTACGCCTCCTCGCCCGCTCGCCCTCGCGCCTCTTGGTACTGTTTGGTACGTGAGCATTGCCATTGTCGTCGTTGGCCTGGGGCCGGGTGGGCGCGAGCAACTGACCCGTGAGGCCGAGCAGTTGCTGAATCGGGCGTTGCGTGACGGGCGAGTGCTGCTCCGAACGTGCATCCACCCGACGGTCGTGGCGTGGCCGGAGCTCGCGGCCGCGCCCTCGCTCGACCATCACTACGAAGCGGGCGATGACTTCGCCCAGGTGTACGAGCGCATCGCCGGCGAGGTGCTGGCGCGGGCGGCCATGACGGCCGGCGCGCTCGTCTACGCCGTCCCCGGCCATCCGGCAATCGGCGAGGCGACGGTGGTGCGGCTGCGTGCGCTCTGCCGGGAACGAGGTTTCCCGCTTCGCATCGTGCCGGGGCTGAGCTTCGTCGACGCGGTCGCGGCCGCGGTCGGCGAGGACGCGGGCGAGGGGTTGCGCGTCGCCGACGCGCTCGCGCTCGGCCGTATCGATCCGACCGTCCCGCTGCTCGTCTGCCAGGTGTACTCGCGGCGCGTCGCTTCGCAGGTGAAGCTCGCGCTGGGGAGGCACTATCCCGATACGCATCCGGTGACGGTCGTACGTGCGGCCGGTGTTCCGGGACACGAGCACGTCGAGCATCGTGCGCTGTACGAGCTCGATCGCGACGAATCGGTGGACCACCTGACGTCGGTTTGGGTGCCGCCGCTGGCGCCGTTCGAGGCGCTCCGCGAACCGGAAACGCTGGTGGAGATCATGGCGCGCCTGCGTGCCCCGGACGGCTGCCCATGGGACCGCGAGCAGACACACGCGAGCCTGCGGCGCTACTTGCTCGAGGAGACGTACGAGGCGCTCGAGGCGGTCGACGC